>NZ_JBNGOS010000011.1:0-177534 GCF_050589685.1 Saccharicrinis sp. 156 | reverse complement strand
ATGTGCGTAATCTTCAAGATTGATAGATAAAAACAATTCCCAATCCTTAGCTTTGGCGGTATAACGGTGTTTCCCGTATGAATGATTATTGTGCTTAAGGATTCTTGATGCTACATTATGTTGGGTAACACCGATATAAAACCTGTCTAAAGAAGCACTAAAGAGAATATAACAAGATGCTGACATAATTTATATGCTAAAGCTATCAAGTTACAACTTCTTAACCTTACCTTCAATTTGCAGTGTATCTAATTTTTTATCTGGGAAACGTACATAGTAGTATATAAAAAAAGCCTCCTACTTTCGTAAGAGGCTTTGTTCCAGTGGGCCCACCTGGGCTCGAACCAGGGACCACCTGCCCCGATAGCCATCGGGGGAGTCAGGTGCTTGTTTGTTGGATGAGGTTATTTCTCATTTCTTGGTATTTTTTCAGGTTGTTTATATATGCGGTACTCTTCATCGATTTTATCTTCCTTTCAATACGGATTGCATGTGCGTAATCTTCAAGATTGATAGATGAAAATAATTCCCAATCCTTAGCTTTGGCGGTATAACGGTGTTTGCCGTATGAATGATTATTTTATCTGGGAAACGTACTGTAGTAGTAAATAAAAAGCCTCTTACTTTCGTAAGAGGCTTTGTTCCAGTGGGCCCACCTGGGCTCGAACCAGGGACCACCTGATTATGAGTCAGGTGCTCTAACCAACTGAGCTATAGGCCCTTTTGGGTGCAATATTATTTTTTGTCTTTTTCAACCACCTGTCCCGATAGCTATCGGGAAGTCAGGTGCTCTAACCAATGCCGAAAAACTTAAAACTGTGTTTTGTTAGTTTTTCGAGCATCCTCGATAAACTATCGAGGATATTTTCTTGTTTATCGGGACTGAGCTAGGCCCGGCATTGTTATACAAAAAGCGTTTTGTATATTGCGGATGCAAAAATAGTAAGTTATCTGAATAATTCAAATACATTTTTAAGAATTTATGACTAATCTGGAAAGTAAGAAGAATATCATATTCGATTTAGGCAACGTGGTTGTGGATATAGACTTGAATATCACTTTGGAACGTTTTCGTAAACTTGGTTTTGAACGGGGAGGTGATTTTATCGGTAAATACAAACAAAGTGGAATATTTCATGATTTCGAGGTGGGAAAAATATCGGCCGATGACTTTGTTAATGGAATAAAAGCACATATGAACCCTAATGTAAGTGATAAAGATGTTATAAGTGCCTGGAATGCGATTATAGGCGACTATAAAGAAGAAAGGATTACAACGATCATAAAATTAAAGGAAACACACAACGTTTTTTTATTGAGCAACACCAATGAATTACATATTGAGGCATGCGCAAATAGGGTTCCTATAGTTGGCACGTTAAGTAATTTATTCGATAAGGTTTATTACAGTTACGAATTAAATATGAGCAAGCCCAACAAGGACATTTTTGAAGAAGTATTGCGCGATGCCAATATTAAAGCGGAGGAAACGCTGTTTCTGGATGACGGGCTTGCAAATGTACAGACGGCAAAAAGTTTGGGAATTGAATCCTGGCTCGTAGAATTTCCGGATCAGTGGGTACCCAATATGAAAGAACTGATCAGCTCACAGTTATCAGTAAGCAAAAAACAGTAATTTCATATACGTTTATTTTTTAATAAGCAGCCAAACATCCTCGTGATCAGGCTTGTTTTTTTCACTTCTCAGTTCCCTGTAAGCTTCATTTTTATCGGAGAAACCTTTGTACGAAACCTTGTAAAAATCCTTGTTTTTACCAGTGTTTCTAACAATTACCTCGGCATCGAAACCCTGCTCTATCAGGCTGTTCTTAAACGAAATAGCGTTAGCTTCTTTCTTAAAGCTGGCAGCTATTAAAAAATATTTATTTTCTGGCTTTTCAACCACCGGTTTAGGTTTTGGCGCCGGAGGAACGGTATCTTTTTTAGCTACCGCAGGTTTTACCACTTCGCGTTTAACTTCTTTTTTGGGCTGTTCCTTCTTTTTGCCACAGCTGAATACGCCAACAGCAAAAATCATGAGTATTATTAACAGTTTATTTGTCATGGTACATTTGTTTAACGCTTCTAAAATAGAAAATATATTTTGATATAGGCTAATTTACATCTTTTTTAAAGGTAGGACAAAAAAAAAGAGAAACCGTTGGGTTTCCCTGTGTATTTTTAATTTGCCATGGAATACTATTCAACAAATTTGTAACCAACCCCTTTGATAGTTTTAATATGGTTCTGGCCAATTTTTTCCCTAACCTTTCTAATATGCACATCGATGGTTCTGTCTCCAACAATAATACTGTCGCCCCAGACAGAATTATATATCTCGTCTCTGGTAAATACTTTATCAGGCTTTGAAGCCAGCAACATCAATAATTCAAATTCCTTTTTAGGCAATACGAGCTCATCCCCCTTGTTTACGATAATGTATTTTTCGCGGTCAATAACCAAATCGCCAATCATGATCACATCTGATTTCTCCTCGGGTGCCTTGCCGGTATCTGGGTTATATCTTTTTAATAAAGCTTTTACCCTTGAAATAAGCACTTTGGGTTTAATGGGTTTCGATATGTAGTCATCGGCACCTGCATCGAAACCGGCAATTTGAGAATAGTCCTCGCTTCTTGCCGTTAAAAACGCCACAATACTATTTTTTAGAAGAGGGATTCTTTTTATTTCCTCACAGGTTTCAATGCCGTCCATCTCGGGCATCATCACATCGAGAATAATTAGTTGGGGAAGTTCTTTTTTAGCAATTTCTATGGCTTCGCTACCGTTTTGAGAAGTAATTACCTGAAAACCTTCTTTTTTTAAGTTGTAACTGACAAACTCTAAAATGTCCGGTTCGTCATCTACCAATAAGACCTTGAAATTATCTGCTTCTATCATTTTTACAGCGTTTGGATTTGGGCGGAAAGTTACGTAAATGATTTAATTTAACACTTTCTGTTTGTTATGTGATTGTAAATATATTGTTATATAATCTTAACTTCAAGCCTTTCGCGTGAATGATTTACTAATGTTTACCCTTATCCAACGTGATGGTGAAACTGGTTCCGCTTCCGTAGGTGCTGGTAACATTAATGGTTTGATTATGTGCTTCGATCAGGTGTTTTACAATGGCCAGGCCTAATCCTGTTCCTCCCTGTTCGCGAGATCTGCTTTTATCGGCTCTGTAAAACCGCTCGAAAATCCTGGGTAGATCGGATTGTTTTATCCCAATTCCATTGTCTTTTATTTCAATTAAATAACGATTATCCATATCGTAAAAATTAACAGTAGTTTTGCCGCCTAGTTTGCCGTAGTTGATGGAGTTGACCACCAGGTTACTGAAAACCTGAAAAAGACGTTGCTTGTCGCCCATCACCATTAATTGTTTTTCACCGGATTTATTAAGTTTGAGCTCGATGTTTTTATGGGTTGCGCGTATCTCCTGAAGGTCAAACACATCTTCAATAAGCTGAAACAGGTTAAACTCCTCCAGGTCTATCTCTAATTCGCCAGCTTCCAGTTTCGAAATGGATTCAAGATCTTCGATGATGGTGATCATTCGGTCAATGCTTTTTTCGGTCCGATGTAAATATAGCATGTTAATATCTTTGTCTTCAATTCCACCATCAAGCAGGGTTAATATATAGCCTTGAATGTTGAATATGGGGGTTTTTAATTCGTGCGATACATTCCCTAAAAATTCTTTCCTATATTTCTCCATTTGCCTAAGTTGTTGTATCTCCTTTGTTTTGCCTTGCATCCAGGTGGCCACTTCGCGATTTACTTCCGTAAAAGGATCTTTGTCATTATCAGGTGCCAAACCTAAAACAGATGGTTTAAAATGGTGGATTGTTTTGTAAATGGGATTAACCTTGGATTTAATAAAGCGGTTGATAAAATACCCGGCATAAAAACCATATATCAGTAGTAAGGCCAGGATGGAAATAATCAACGATACAATGATGTCAGGTGAAAAATAGTTTACGAGGAAGAAAGATATCGTAAGGAAAAAATAAATAGACGTGGAAAGGGCGATTAATTTTTTGGATGTAATGTTTTTCATACACTCTATTATATGGGAAAAAGAGACTTTGGGTTCCTTGTTAAGAACTCTCCAAACATATTTATTGCAGGCAAATGTAACATGAAATGCTGATCTGGCATAAAAGTAAATTTAATTTTATATCAGGTTATATTTCTTAATGTTATTAAATCATTAAAGCTGTGTTTATTTGCTAAAATGGTGGTAGTTTTATTCAATTACACCATTATATTTGCACATAATTTTGATTAGATAGATGGAGTACCTATACCTTATCATCGTGATTTTGTTGCTGTTGGGCGTTGTCGACCTGGTGGTCGGGGTATCTAATGACGCGGTCAACTTTTTACACGCGGCAATGGGCTCTAAGGTAGCCAATAGACGGTTTATTTATTTGGTGGCTGGTGCAGGATTATTAATCGGTGCGGGATTCTCGGGAGGGATGATGGAGGTGGCCAGGAAAGGCGTTTTTTACCCGGAGAATTTTTATTTAAATCAGTTGCTCATCGTATTTGTGGCTGTAATGATAACCGATATTTTGTTGGTGGATTTGTTTAATACCTTTGGTTTTCCTACTTCTACCACAATAGCCATAGTATTTGAAATGCTTGGTGCCGCCTTAGCTATGGGGCTTATTATTATAGGAGGGGATAATCCGGATCATCTTATTGTAGACGATCTTATCAATACCCAAAGAGTCTTTATTATTCTGGCCGGGATAGTTATATCCATATTCTTTGCATTTGTCATTGGAGCGATTGTCCAGTTTATTGTCCGTGTAATTTTTACCTTTAATTATAAAAAACGCTTTAAATTCTTGTTTTCTATTGGGGGTGCTGTCTCGTTAACGGCCATTGCATTTTTGTTGATTAAAAACGACATAGCCTTAACAAATATACGCACAGGAATTATTGTTGATCTCGCTCATCGAAATTTGGCAATAGTGTTGGGCGGTTTTTTCATGCTATCCCTATCTGTGTTTGTTTTTCTTACTTTCGTTTTTCATGTGGAGATTCCCAGGTTTGTTGTTTTTTGCGGGACCTTTGCCCTGGCTTTTTCTTTTGCAACTAACGACCTGGTTAATTTTATAGGTGTTCCGTTGTCGGCCCTTCAGGGATTTAATGTTTTTTCCGGTTCGCAAGAAACAGATTCCAGCCGGTTTTTAATGGATATATGGGGCGATGGTATGCAGGCAAACACTGTGTGGGAAAGCGGTACGTATCGGTTAATATATGTAGTCTCGGGACTCATCATGGCCATAACACTTTTTTATTCAAAGAAAGCCCGAACCGTAACAAATACCGAGTTATATCTGGGTAAACAAGAGTCGGGACAAGAATCTTTTGAACCATCTCAGCTTTCAAAACATTTAGTAAGAAACTTTTTAAGGGTATACAATTATCTGCGGAATATGATGCCCGGAAAAATTACAAATTTCTTCTCGGAAAGATATAAGCGGGAAGAAACATCCAAGGCTACAGATAATTTAGAAACACCCGTTTTTTTCGATACGGTGAGGGCATGTGTGAATTTAGTGGTGGCGAGTGTTCTGATTATTATGGGTACTTATTTTAGGTTTCCTTTGTCCACAACCTTTGTTGTTTTTATGGTTGCCATGGGAACATCATTGGCCGATCAGGCGTGGGGAAGAGAAAGTGCGGTATACCGGATATCCGGGGTGCTATCGGTCTTGGGCGGTTGGTTTATTACGGCCAGCGTAGGCTTTGTTGGAGCATTTATCATAACTCTGTTTGTTTGGTGGGGCAACATATATGCCATCGGTTTACTTTTGCTCGCAGTACCTTACGTAATTTATATAACCAATACTTACCACAAAAAAACGAGATTGCAGCAAAAAGAATTAAAACATGAAAGGAACCAGCAAATTGAGAATGACAAAGAAAACATGGTGGGGTTGGGAAGTGAACGGATCAGGAAACATATTCTCGAGACTTCCAAGATTTATATCCTCATTATACAAGGATTTGTAGATGAAAATGTTAAACAGCTCCGCGAAACCTGTGAAAAAACAAAATACCTGCAGAAAGTTTCGAAATCCATTAAGGAAGATTTGTTCGAAAATTTTTCGAATTTGGATGCGGATGATTTTGATTCAGGCCATTATTTTGTTCAGGCTATCGACTACTTGGGGGAGCTTTCCAGCACTTTAAAACAGATTGCAGTGCCCATCTACAACCATATCGACAACCAGCACAAAGGACTTTCTAATAGTCAAAAGGAGGATGCCTTACTTTTGTTAGAAGAGGTAACCGGTTTTTTCAATTACCTGGCGCATATCGAAAAGGAACAAAAGTTTGATTCGGTGCCGGAAATGGTCGAAAAACAAAAGTATATTGTTGATTTGATTGAGGAACTGCGTATAAAGCAGATCAAACGAATTATGGAAGGTGTGGGCAAAACCAGGTCAAGTATGCTGTTGCTGGAGTGTTATGCCGAATCAAAAAATTTGATTTTATATACCATAAACTTATTAAAGTCGCACCGCGACTTCCATGCAAATTATTCCAAGTAAGCGTAGTCATTCTACTAAATTAAAACGCGATAGCAGCAATCCCTGCCTTCTTTTTTACACTTAAGTTTTATTGAAGTTTCTGAATACGGATTATGGGAAAGTGGTTATGTTCTGGTAGCATGAAAAATCCCAAGATGGTATTCATTTGGCGCAGTATGTAAGCTTGTTATGCGCATTGGGATATTATGCTAAGTATAGGTATACCCTGCTTTTAATTCTTATTGAACGTGTAAAAAATGCCTTGAAATTACCTGTTTAGTCACCCATGGGCAAACAACATTATCGCAAGGTTAACAAAATGTTATGTGGTAAAATCGTGAATAATAAAAAACAAAATAAAAACCTACCTAAGTCTCACATATATTGTTGTTTAATGCTGTCTTAACATTAACCTATACTTCATATACCCTTAATATTTACTTATCGGATTGCCCAACATAGCAACATATTTTTGCTGTCGAAATTAAAACTCACACAGACTAGAGCGCGTGATGGGTAAATATGAAAAACTAATATTTAAATATCTTTTAAAATGAAAAAGACGGTTTTATTATTCGGATTGGCAGTTGCGGCTTTGTTAACTGCTTGTAGTGATGATGATGACAGCAATATGATTGAAGTACAAACTGATAATATCGTAATTGTTGACAATATTACAGAAAATACGACTTGGTCAGCTGATAAAGTTTATCAGTTAGGTGGTAGGATTGCTGTTGAAGCCGGCGCTACGTTAACCATTGAGCCCGGCACAGTGATTAAAGGTGAAGCAGGAACCGGTTCTAATGCAACAGCGTTGGTAGTTGCTCGCGGAGGTATGATTGATGCGGTTGGTACTGCGGTTTTGCCAATTATTTTTACTTCAGTTGCCGATGAAATTTCGCCTGAACAAGTTGCCACGGGAAATTTTGTATCGCCTAACCTGGAACCAACAGTTAACGGTCTATGGGGTGGTGTTATCATTTTGGGTAATGCTCCTATCTCTGCTTCTAACGATAGTGACGCAGATATCTCTGAAGTTCAGATTGAAGGAATTCCAACTTCAGATACAAACGGTTTATATGGTGGTTCTGACGCGGCTGACAACTCAGGTAAGTTCCAATATGTGTCTATCCGTCACGGAGGTACTAACATTGGTTCGGGGAACGAAATCAACGGGCTTTCTTTAGGCGGTGTTGGCACTGGAACAACGATCTCAAACATCGAAATCGTTTCTAACCAGGACGATGGTATCGAGTGGTTCGGTGGATCTGTAAACGTGTCTAACGTGGTGGTATGGAATGTGGGTGACGACGGTATCGATACAGATCAGGCTTGGACTGGCACTTTGGACAACTTCGTGGTTATTACTCCTGCCGGACATGCTTTCGAATTAGACGGGCCAGAAGGAACTGCCGAAGGAACACACAATATCACTAACGGTACTATCATTGCTTCAGTAGATGCCGATACAAAATGTAAAGATTTAATCAACACCGACGCTAACTCAATGGTTAACTTAAGCAACCTGTTCTTTACAGAAGTCATTGATCAGAAGATTAACAGTAACTCTGTTAGTGCTGCTGCAGTAACTTTGGCCAACATCTATATTGATGTTGATGCTGCTAACCTGGCCGATCACGTTGATGGAACTGTACCTGCGTCGGTAATGGCTGGTACTACTGAAACAACGAATGAAGCGGTTCTTTCATGGACCTGGGCTTCTCAAGCTGGTAAATTTTAATATGGGTTCTTTTATGAAGAACATCAAATACTAATCATTAAACAGGCCCGTAATTTCAGGTTCGGGTCTGTTATTATTTAATTTTTAGGAGGTCAAAGTGAAGAATTTATGGATTGTTTTTTTCGTATTTGTATCCATGTTATCCCAGGCTCAAAACGGAAAGATAAGAGGTACGGTTATTGAGGATGCTACCGGGGAAACGTTGGTAGGTGTTACCGTTTTTATTAAGGGAACAACTACAGGAAACATTACAGATCTTGATGGGAGGTTCTCGATAGATATTCCGGAAGGGACATATGATGTTCAGGTATCATATATTTCATATGAAACCACAGTAATAGAGGAGGTTCAGGTAAAAGAAAATGATGTTACCGTAATCGGAGATGTGCGATTAGGCCAAAACATACAGGATATTGAAGAGGTTGTTGTTAAAGCGAAGGTGATTCGGACAACAGAAACGGCATTGCAGACTATGAAAAAGAAATCAACCGTTATGCTGGACGGGATTTCTGCTGGTAAAATTCAATTGATTGGCGACGCAACCGCTGTTGAAGCAGCAAAACGTATTACGGGTGTATCCATTCAGGACGGGAAGTATGTTTACGTTAGGGGTTTGGGAGACCGTTATTCAAAAACTACATTAAATGGGATGGAAATTCCCGGGTTGGATCCGGATCGGAATTCAATACAAATGGATATCTTTCCTACCCACTTGATCAACAATATGGTGGTCAGCAAAAACTTTACGGCGGACCTGCCTGCGGACTTTACCGGGGGTATTATGAACGTGGAAACCAAGGATTTTCCTGAAAGAAAGATCTTTAGTGTCTCCGTTGGTTCTTCTTATAATCCCGATATGCATTTCAATTCGAATAACCTGAGTTATGAGGGTGGTGATCTGGACTTTTTAGGATTGGATGATGGAACGAGGTCCATGCCAACAGGAGCCAGGGTTGAAAATATACCTTCACCAATTTCAGGACACGGTTCGCAAGAGGTAACACGTTTTATCAACAGTTTCGATCCGGAACTAGGTGCGACAAAGGAAACGAGCTTAATGGATTTTAGTTTAGGGCTGACCCTTGGTAATCAAGTTGATCTTGCGCCAAGTAATGAAAAGCGTCAAGAAAAATCACCCAAACTGGGTTATGTGTTCTCTGCTTCCTATAAAAGTAAAAATAGGTTTTACGAGGATAGAGAATATGGAGAATATCAACTTAATAAAGAGCCAAATGTGAACGAACTTGTATACTCAACAGTTCGAACCGGCGATTTGGGGGAGCAAGAGGTATTAATTGGATTGCTTGGTGGTGTAGCCTATAAAACTAATGTATCAAAATTTCGATTTACGGCCATGCATCTTCAAAGTGGAGAAAGCAAAGCAGGTTTTTTTCACGTAGATAATAATCCAGAAGCAATTGGTCAATCAGGTTATTTGGCTAAAACGCATAACCTTGAGTATAATCAACGCTCTTTATCCAATGCCATATTAAACGGCACACATGTATTGAATGAAAAAGGTTGGGAATTGGATTGGAGAGTATCCCCCACGTTATCTAGATCTGAAGATCCGGACATCCGTAAAACGCCATTCTCGATAGTTGGGGATGGATTTGAGTTTAGTGCAGGTGAAGGCGGTAACCCATCCAGAATTTGGAGGGCACTTAACGAAATTAACCTCAGTAATAAAGTTGATGTTACTAAAAAGTATACGTTTAAAGGCTTAGACGCAAAAGTTAAGTTTGGTGCCAGTTATACCTATAAAAACAGGAGCTACGAGATAGTCAAGTTTGATATAGTTACTTTTGGAGGAAATACGAGTTGGCCAACCTCAGATGCAAATCAGGTGTTGTTGCCGGAAAACATGTATCCTAATGGGCACTTGTTATATTATCAAACGGATTATAGCAACCCCAATGCCAATGAGTACGAGTCCAATGCAAGCAATATGGCGTTTTATGCGTCTAACGAGTTTAAAGTGTTACCAAAGCTTACAACAACCATAGGCTTGCGTGTTGAGAGCTTTACGTTACATCATACTGGTCGGGATCAGGCAGGAGCAAGGGGATCTTCCAATGGTAACGTATTGGCTAATGAAAAGGTATTGGATTCGTTTGATTTATTTCCTTCGTTAAACTTTATTTATTCGATAACTGATGAGCAGAACTTGAGAATGGCTTATTCCAGGACAACTGCTCGACCATCTTTTAAGGAACTTTCATATGCACAAATCATTGATCCTATCTCTAATAGTATATTTAATGGTGGTTTGCATGCGTATGGCGATTGGGACGGAAACCTGGTTTCAACGTATATCAATAATGCTGATCTTAGATGGGAGTTGTTTATGCGTAAAGGTCAGATGGTCTCTCTTAGTGGATTTTATAAGTCTTTTACAGACCCAATTGAACTGGTACGTATACCTGAACAACAAACAAGTACAGAATATCAGCCCAGAAATGTTGGAGACGGTCAGCTATTCGGTATTGAATTCGAATTCAGGAAAAATTTAGATTTTCTGACATTGAATAATATAAACGTAAATGGTAACGTTACCATGGTTGATTCAAAAATTGAAATGACCGATACGGAACTCGATTCAAGAAAAGGACAGGCAAGGGATGGTCAATCAATAGATAATAACCGTGTTATGGCAGGGCAGGCATCCTATGTGGTTAATGCAGGTATTGTTTACGGTAAGCAAGAATCAGGACTGGATGTTGGGTTGTTCTACAATGTTAAGGGAGAAACGCTTACACTTGTAGGTGGTGGCGTATTTCCGGACGTTTATACGAAACCTTTCCATAGTCTGAATTTCAGTTTAAATAAAAAAATTGGCGCACAAAAAAGAATGCTGGTAGAGTTTAAAGCTTCCAATATTCTTGGAAATGAGGTGGAAGAAATATTTAAATCTTATAAGGCAAAAGATCAGACGTTTAAGCGGTATAACCCAGGAAGATCATTTAGTATTGGTTTTAAATATAAAATATAAATGATCACTATTGTCCGGTGAAACAATTCATTTTAATTTAGCGCTCTAGCCGCACAGGCTCTTACTTTATGGCTACAGCCCCAAAAAGTAAGAAAAAAAGACCGCCGCTGCAGATAATTTACTAAAAATCAGACTAGTTGGCTAAAATCCGGAAACTCGCTGCGCTCAAACAACCCAGATTTTTTAACGCCAGCTAACCTGATTTTATTCACAGAAATTCTTTGAAGCGGATGTAAGCCCTACACTAATTAAAAATCTCTCAACACCCTGTAAACATTGGGTTAGAGAGTTAATCAAAAAAGGTTTACCAGACACCTATGATAAATGATTTATTTTTATTTAACATTGAGAAATAGCCCATAACTGAAGGTTATTTCGTTCTATACGTCTTTTAAAGTATTTTGTAGCAAACCCGGATAGGCACAATCATTTATGATTTTTATACGAAAAGGGATTTGTATAAAGCACTTAAAAGCAACCCATGACTTTTTCGCGCAGAGTTCGGCAAATAAGATCGCGGAGTCTCGCAGAAAAAAAATCAGTGGAACTCAGCGTTCAACCATGCGTTCATCTGTGGGAAACCATTTACGGGAAACCTAAAATGGCAATTTTGCCAGATCCACATTCCCGCCCGTTAAGATAACGCCCACTTTTTTCCCTTTAAAAGCCTCTTTGTTGTCCATGATAACGGCCAAGGCTACTGCGCTGGAAGGTTCAACAATTATTTTCATGCGTTCCCATATTAATCGCATCGCCTTAATCGTAGAACTATCGGGAGTGGTGATGATATCATCGACATTTTTAATAATGATTTCAAAGGTAAGCTCACCGAGTGCTGTTAACAGCCCGTCGGCAATGGTGTTGGGCTTGATAGACGGCATGCGTTGCTTGTTCAGAAAGGACTGGGAAGCATCGTCGGCGCCTTCGGGTTCTGCCCCGATAACCTCAATATCAGGATTAATATATTTGGCCGCAATAGAAGTGCCACTTAAGAGACCTCCACCGCCCACTGGCGCAACGATGGCGTCTAAATCGTTTTGTTGTTGCATGAATTCCAAGGCACATGTACCTTGTCCTGCAATTATTTCTTTCTGGTTGTAGGGATGAACCATTATGGCACCTGACTCTTCCAATATTTTTTCCAATGTTTGCTCGCGCGATTGTAGTGTAGGTTCGCAAAACGTGATTACCCCGCCATAGCTGCCTACCGCCTTCTTTTTTATTTCGGGAGAGTTTTTGGGCATCACAATATAGGCATGTGCCTCGCGAAGTTTGGAGGCCAATGCCAAAGCCGCAGCATGATTGCCTGAGGAATGCGTTCCAACTCCGTTGGCAATCTGTTCTTTGCTTAAGGAAAAAACAGCATTGCAAGCTCCCCTAAACTTAAAAGCACCGGCTTTCTGAAAATTCTCGCATTTAAAAAAAATCTCTGCTCCTGTTATTTTGTTAATAGAGGCACTCGTTAAAACAGGGGTGAAATGGATATAAGGCTGGATACGGACATAGGCGTCCTCAATGTCTGTAAAAGTAGGTTTTTTCATATTATTTATATTATGGGCATTTAATAAGGCAACAGGTGTTATTGATCCAATTGGACATTACAAGATACAATTCTTATCCTCTTTTTACGTGATAATCTCCATCATTATTGCTTTAAGCTACCTGAAGAATAGCAGGCAGTATATCTATTGCATCATCCAGTCCCTGGCTGCGCCTGGCCATCGGCCGTTTGGGCTTATTCTGATTCTTCGATGATCTCCTGAAAAGCCAACATACAATTTTTAGCCATTTCAATATCATCAAAGTAAATTTTTATTTTACTGGTGTAATTGCTCACTACACCATTTTTGTAGGTTTTTATCACTTTTGAATTATAGTTAGCGTTAACTTCAACCGACAATGATTTTCCTGTGATGTTATAATTTATGTTTTTACTGTCGATATCATTCATGTTAAACTCGTAAAGCATTTCAGTGGCATTGGAACCAGCGGAAATTAATTGTTTGAACTCAATTTTTTTAGGATCGTTTTCCGATTTTATCAATACTTGCACATACGTTTTTTTGTCTACGTTTACCTCAACTATATGATCCATTAGCCATTTAAGTTTTTCCTTTGCGTTTGTTTGAGGGATCAAACGGTTTGGACGTTCTTTACAAACTTCAACCAATTTTTTCAGTAAATGTCTAATTATTTTTGCGTCATAACTGCTGCTGCAAATCAGCACTAACTTATTGCTGTATCCTTCAATTTCTCCATCTTTTTCTTTTCGGATAAGCTTTTGATTCGCTAGGGTTGAAAACCCTATTTGCATTTTTGTTCCGCTGATAATGTAGTCAATAGATTGTTCGCGAATATCGGAGAAATTGAATTGATAACTTGATGTAGTTGTCCCCTTAGGCGTATTTTCTGTTACTTCAAAATTGGATAAGCAACTGTTGGTAAAGGCTTGCAGATATGTATTCTCATCTATCGATAACTCTGCTATACGGGAGTTGATCATATCTAGTATCTGCCCTGGTTCACTTACACTTGGTAAGCTCTCGTGTACTTTCGTGCGCGCCTGCGGTATACATCTTTTTAGTACGATGCTAAGATCGCGTGCTGCATCAACTTGGTTGGCCAGCATACTGACTTTGGCAACAAATGGCACCTGATTTCCATTTTTTACCTTGTGAACCAGTTTCTTCCTGTACTTCATTTCAAACACCAGTTGCACCTTGTTTCCCTTAACGTCAATCATCACCGAATTTTCTTCGATGTCGGCCAGATTAAAAACATATTGCTCATCATCTGTTTTCTTGCCTGTGGTGGTCGTTACATCCAGCGACATATTTCCGGCAACACCTTCCAGTGTTCGTAGTTTTTGATCGAAACTGGCACCCGGGAGGTTAACTTCGGTGACACCTTCCTGCAAAAATGAAACTTTATCCTCATAACTTGGAATGTCGATTTTAGTGGATAGAATTTCTTTGCCGAGAGGAATCATTTTTTTTATAATGGCGCTGATCTCGCGTGCATTATCTTTGTCCTTAGCCATAATTTTTGCCGTGCTGACATAAGGCAGTAACTCTCCGTCTGAAGTTACCCGGATAAACTTTTGCCCGTCATTAACTTTAAGTTGAACATGGATGGCATCCTTCACAGTAATTTCTTTGACCATATAAATATCAATGTCGGCCAAATTAATGGTGAACTCGGTCGTTTTGCTTTCTCCTTTGTTATTGATAAAATTGCTTTTGACCTGAATGATACCGGGAATGGTTTCTTGAATTCCCTGGTCAAACTCCCCCGATTTAACCTGTACTGTTTGAACCTTGGTTTTGAGTTCATTCACGAGCTCCGTAAAACCAGAGTTTGCAGAAACAAAAACAGTTACCAATCCTAAAATGATGGTTAAAATAACTTTAGCCATGATGATTTTGTTTTTTTAATAGATTATCTAATGTATTTTGGGGGTTTAGCTCATATAATATAGTGAATTAGAAGTTTGAAATCCAGTATATTTTGTGTAATCCCCTTTAAATTATATAGGGATTCAAAAAGAAAAAACCCCAAACGAGTCTGTTTTTAAAGACTTATTTGGGGTTCGATAAATATTTTTTAATAGCAGAAAAGCTATTGTATCTTAAGGTTTAGAAGATGGCATACGCTACGGTCAATCCGCTCATCACTACACTTACCATGGTCATTAATTTGATCAGGATATTTAATGAAGGGCCCGATGTATCTTTAAAGGGGTCACCCACGGTATCGCCAACCACACCGGCTTTGTGGGCTTCGCTACCTTTACCGCCATAGTTTCCTTTTTCGATGTATTTTTTAGCGTTATCCCATGCTCCACCAGCGTTATTCAGGAAGATAGCCAAAGTAAACCCCGTGGTTAATCCACCCATTAATAAACCAATAACACCAGCTACTCCAAATACGATTCCTACAACGATCGGAACAATAATGGCCAATAGCGATGGCAACAACATTTCGCGCTGGGCACCTTTAGTAGAGATAGCCACACATTTGGCATATTCGGGAGTTCCTGTTCCTTCCAGAATTCCTGGTATTTCCTTAAACTGGCGACGCACTTCGTCTACCATAGAGCCGGCTGCACGACCAACAGCTTTCATGGTCATGGCACAGAATACAAAGGCCATCATGGCACCAAGAAACAAACCGGCCAGTAACATTGGGTTGAATAATGATAAATCGTAGAATGTAGAAAAGTCTTTTAGGGTAGCTTCCGAGATAACAACGGCTTTAACGCCTTCCGCTACTTGAGTTGAAGCGTTCTCTACAAACTGAATCGAATTCTGAATCACTACTTCGCCTTCCTTTAAATCACGCTTCAGCCAAATTTTAATTTCTTCCATATAAGCGGCCATCAAGGCCATAGCTGTTAAGGCAGCAGAACCGATTGCAAATCCTTTACCAGTGGCAGCCGTTGTGTTTCCCAACATATCCAGGGCATCTGTTCTTTCGCGTACTTCTTTAGGAAGATTTGACATTTCAGCGTTGCCACCTGCATTATCGGCAATAGGACCAAAAGCATCCGTGGCCAGGGTAATTCCTAAAGTTGAAAGCATACCTACAGCAGCAAACCCGATTCCGTATACACCTTCGGCAAAATTACTGAAGCCACCCGCAAAACCGAAGGAAGCAATAATACCACCCACAATAGTTACCACGGGAATCCACGTTGAATACATACCTACAGCAACACCATCAATAATAGTGGTAGCAGGTCCCTGCTGTGCCTGCTTGGCTATACCTTGTGTTGGTTTGTACCCGTCGGATGTATAATATTCTGTAGCTTGTCCAATAATAACACCGGCAACAAGACCAGAAACAACTGAACCAAATATTCCCCACGAAATCCAATCCAGGGCAGCCATTCCCGCAATGGCGACCAGAATTAATACCGAACTACCTCCGGTACCTATCAATAATGAGTTCAAAAGACTTTTTGCAGTTGCATCTTCCTTGGTTTGAACCATAAAGATACCAATGATAGAAAGCACAATGCCAATAGCGGCCACTAACATTGGAGCAATTACTTTTCCTGACATATCCGCACCGGTATTGTTAACCGTTAAGGCGGCTCCCAATGCGGCGGTTGCTAAAATAGAACCACAATACGATTCGTAAAGGTCGGCACCCATACCGGCTACGTCACCAACGTTATCACCAACATTATCGGCTATGGTGGCCGGGTTGCGCGGATCATCCTCAGGGATTCCCGCTTCCACCTTACCCACAAGGTCGGCACCTACATCGGCAGCCTTGGTGTAAATGCCACCACCTACACGTGCAAACAGCGCCTGCGTGGAAGCACCCATTCCAAAGGTTAACATGGTAGCAGTAACCTCCATTAATTTTTGCGACTCTTCCATTCCTGCATGCACTAAGTCGAGGCCCATGAAGTGTAAACCGGCAGACATATGCTCGGCCGTATAAACTACCTTAGTTAACAGTACATACCAAAGCGAAATATCCAATAGCCCAAAACCTACCACAACCAGTCCCATTACGGCACCGCTTCGGAAAGCCACCTTAAGTCCTTTGTTCAAAGACTCGGAAGCACCTTGTGCCGTGCGTGCCGAAGCAAAAGTGGCGGTTTTCATTCCCAGGAAACCACAAAGCCCCGAGAAGAAACCCCCTGTTAAGAAAGCGATGGGGACAAACGGGTTTTGAACACCCATATAGGCAAGAATGGTAAGGATTACCAATAAAACAAGAAAAACAATTCCTACAACTTTATATTGTCGGGATAAATAAGCCATTGCACCATCTCTTACGTGTTGGGCGATTTCTTTCATCTTATCTGTCCCTTCGGAACTTTTCATCATGCTCTTAAAGAAGAGCCATGCAAACACCAATGCCACAACGGATGCGACTGGTATGATCCAAAATAATTGTGTAATCATAATAACAATAGATTTAATTTGTTTTTGATTTATATGAGTAAATTATTTTAATTACTTGCTAGTCAATTGAAATATGTAATCAGATAAAAATAAAAACTACAGCTCACGTTAGAGCCTTAAAGCTAATTTTTGGGTTAAACACCTATGGCTATAAGGGATTTTCAGGTGTTTGTATTTCGAATGCTCAATATAATAAAAATTAAACCGCTTTAGTCTAACAATCGGCATTTTAATGTAGATTGAATAAAGATTGGATATGAAATGCGGTTGTAAAAAAATAGTAAGAATTATAAAAGAGTATATTTGCCTTGGAAATTATTATTCTTTAGCTGATGGGGATTTACGAATTGTTTTTTCATACTTGGTATGGGGGTCTGGTGTTGATGATCATTTCATCTATTGTTATGGCTAAAGCTTGTGATGTATTTGAAGCTTCAACCGAATACTTGGGCAGAAATTTAAGCGAAGGTGTTAAGGGGGCAACTTTAAATGCGATTGGTTCTTCCATGCCGGAACTGCTTACTACTGTGTTTTTCTTAACCTTGGCCAGCCGTGCCAATTTAGGACGGGATTTGGCGGCAAGTGTGGGTGGCAATACCGGATCAGCCATTTTTAACAGTATTGTAATTCCCATGCTCGTCATTTGGATAGTTGTCGCTACGGTCGCTGGCGTAAAAGGGGTAAAGATTGCTAAAAAAGTGATTTTAAGGGATGGGCTATTTCTGATTGGAGCAGAGTTGGTTCTGTTGGTTCTTTTATCGAGTGACTATATAACCCAATGGCATGGTTGGGCATTTACGTTGTTTTATGTATTCTATTTGGCGTATACATTATTGTCGATGAAAAGAGACCAGCAAGGAAAGCCTGACCATCACTTTGAACCTGAAAACTGGTACACACGTTATCAATTAAAATATAAAAAAGGGAGAAGTATTCGCAGTTGGGTTCTATTGCTGGGCTCTACAGCTGTAATAGCCCTGGCTTGTGCCGGTTTGGTGGAGAGTTGTATCGGAATGGCCGATTCTATACATATAAACCCGCTGTTTATTGCTTTGGTGCTGGTGGCGGCTGCAAGCAGTGTCCCGGATACCATTATTTCAATCAAAGATGGTAAAAAGGGAAACTATGATGACGCACTCTCAAATGTGTTGGGGTCCAATATTTTTGATATTACAATTAGCATGGGTTTGCCTTTGGCCGTTTACCTCTTGGTTACTGGGTACAAAATCGATTTTCGGGAAGCTGGGCCAACCTTAATCGATATCCGTATTATGTTGGTTGTTGTGACGATTGTAACCATGGCCGTGTTTTATTTTTCCAAAGAACTGAAACGAATACATGTTTTTTACCTATTTGTTTTATACATAATCTTTATCCTATATGCCATAGGAGCGGCATCCTATGGAGCAGGGGGGGATGATATTTTAGCCCAATGGGCCGGACAATTTATCGACTTTTTGAATAAAGAAGGCGGAATCAACGAATCCCTTCAAAAAGTAGCGAATGGGATTACCTCAGGGTGGTAGAAGCTGTGCATTTTTAAAGGAAAAACACCACTGGATGTATCGACCGTAAACGAAGGACTACCCATCAATATCCGGGTGTAATCGAAACATTATTTGTAATGCGTTCAATAAGTTGAATTTGATTAATTGAAACAGAAATAATGACGTAAGCCTATGGAAACAATTAAAAACACTGCGTCACTTGATAACTTTGTAAACGCATTACTAATATTTATGATGCCTTGTTTATAACTCGGATACTATACCTCAGATATTTATCCAATCAATTCTTATCTTTGTGTTTCTCATTTTTTAGAAGGATAGGATTTTAATGATTGATCAAAGTACAGTTGATAGGGTAGTAGAAACTTCGCAAGCAAACATCGTAGATGTGGTGTCGGAGTTTGTGACGCTGCGAAGAAGAGGGGTTAATTATCTGGGCAACTGTCCGTTCCATAACGAGAAAACCCCGTCGTTTACGGTTTCCCCGCACAAAGGTATTTATAAATGCTTTGGTTGTGGAAAAGGTGGCAATGCGGTAAATTTTCTGATGGATGTGGAGCAAATTTCTTTTATCGATGCCATCAAACAGCTGGGCAAGAAATTTCATATCCATATCGAAGAGGTGGAGCTAAGCCCCGAGCAACAGCAGGTAAAAAATGACCGGGAGAGTATGATGGCCGTTTCAGTATTTGCCCAAAAATATTTTACCGACCAGTTGCTTAAATCCGACGAAGGACGTTCCGTAGGACTGTCTTACCTTCGCAGTCGCGGTTTCCGTGACGATATCATCCAGAAGTTCCAGCTGGGATATTCGCCCGAGGCCAAAAGCGCCTTGACAGATGAGGCACTGAAGAATAGTTATAAGCTGGAGTTTCTGGAAAAGACAGGTTTGACAATCGTCCGTGACAATTATAAAGCCGACCGGTTCAGGGGAAGGGTCATATTCCCTATCCACAGCATCTCAGGAAAACCGACCGCTTTTGGGGGACGGATTCTAAAAACGGATAAAAAAACAGCCAAATATCTGAACTCACCCGAGTCGGAGATTTACCACAAAAGTAAGATCCTGTATGGTATCTACCATGCCAAAACCGAGATTACAAAAAAAGACCGGTGTTTTTTGGTAGAAGGGTATACCGATGTGATTTCGTTTCATCAGGCAGGAATCCCCAATGTGGTGGCCTCATCTGGAACTGCGTTGACAGTTGACCAGATTAGGCTGATAGCGAGGTTTACACCAAATATCACTATTATTTACGATGGCGACCCTGCCGGTATCAAAGCCTCGTTGCGAGGGATCGATCTGGTATTGGAACAGGGCATGAACGTGAAGGTTCTGTTGCTCCCTGAGGGAGAAGATCCCGATTCGTTCTCCAAAAATCGAAGCGCCTCGGAATTACAGGCATACATAGCCGAAAACGAGGGTGACTTTATCAAGTTTAAAACGGGGTTGTTGTTAAAGGATGCAGAAAACGATCCGGTTAAACGAGCGGGTTTATTGCAGGATATCGTTAGAACCATTTCAATGATTCCTGAAGCCATTGTCAGGGGTGAGTATGTGAAGGAATGCAGTGCCCTAATGAATGTGACAGAGCAAGTGCTTTATAATGAAATTGGCAAGCTGACCAGAAAAAACAGGGAAGAGAAATATAAAAGTAATAACCGAAGTATTCAAGTTCCTGCGGCTGCGCCAATTGCAACAATAGGGAATCCTGCCTTTGCATCGCAAAACCCGTTTGAGGAGGAGGAAAAAGAACTGGTACGATTTATCATAAAATATGGCAATGCCAATATGATGGAGGCCGAGGAAGGACAAGAGGAAGAAGAAGAGATTACGGTTGGGGACTATATCTTGGCTCAATTGAAAGAGGATGAGTTAGAATGTGAAAACCCGTTGTACCACAAAATATTAAAATTGTACGAAGAAAATAAAGATAACGAGGGCTTTCAGGCCATTAAATTCTTTGTGAGTAACATGGAGCAGGATGTAAGTCGGTTAGCTACGGATTTGCTGAGCAAGGAATATACCTTAAGCAAGATTCACCAAAGGTTTGGGTCGGGTGATTTGGACGAGGGAACAATGTTGGATAAATTAGTTCCCAAAGTGATGAACGAACTAAAGCTGAAGAAAGTGAAATCGCTGATCGACAAGTACAGAAAGGAATTAAAATTAGCGGAGCAAAATAAGGATAGTGCGAAATTGATGGAAATAATGCAAACCATGGTTCGCTTGCAACAATTGCAATCCCTTTTGTCAAAAGAGCTTGGAAATAGGGCAATAGTTTAAGTAAATAATAAATATATAATCATTTTAAGATGGGGGATGCCAGATAATAAGGTCTCTTATCTCAAAGTCACTTATTAAGATAACAATGAAAACTGTAGAACATTTAAACAACGAAAGAATAGAAACCATCATCAGAAAATGCGATGTTTGTTTTATTGGTGTGGTGGATGGCGATAAGCCTTATGTGTTGCCCATGAACTTTGGCTTTAAGGACAACGTCATTTATTTGCACTCGGCTCCTGAAGGACGAATAATTGATATCTTGAATAAGAACAAAAATATTTGCGTTACATTTAGTACGGATCACGAACTGGCTTTTCAACATCCTGAGGTGGCCTGCAGTTATCGTATGAAATGCAAAAGTGTGATTGCTTGGGGAAAAGTTAAGTTCCAGGACGATTTCGAAAGGAAGGAAGAAGCCTTAAACATCATCATGGAACAATATTCAGAGAAGAAGTTTAAGTACTCAGGCCCCGCCATCCGTAACGTAAAAATATGGGAGGTACCTATCGACAATGTTACTTGTAAGGAGTTTGGCGCTCCGCACGAAAAGTACCGTGGCGATGATACCGTAAAAAGATCTCACTAACTTAAATTTATTGCATCCCTTAAAAAGAAGATGATGCATTAAGTATAGGTTTCGATCTGCAGCACAAAAAGTAATATATAGGCGTATCTTACGGCAATGGTTTTTTGTTTAGCTACCTGGTGATTTTATCATCGAATGGGTAAATAACTAAAACCCGTATTTGATCTCTAATGAATTATCTAATTGTCTAATTAATATGGTTTTAAATTACATTTGGATAGGTTTCTTTTTCATTGCATTTATTGTTGCATTGGCCAGGTTAATCTTCTTTGGTGATATGGAAGTATTCCCAAATTTGGTAAATGCTATTAATGAGGCTGCCAAATCAGGGTTCGAGATTTCATTGGGATTAACAGGAGTGCTCTCCTTATGGTTGGGATTGATGAAGGTTGGAGAAAAAGGGGGCATGGTCAACGTTATTTCCAGGTTAATCGCCCCGTTCTTTAACCGCCTGTTTCCATCCTTGCCCAAAAACCACCCGGCGTTTGGAACCATGATTATGAATCTATCTGCCAATATGCTCGGATTGGATAATGCCGCCACTCCAATGGGTTTAAAAGCCATGGAACAGTTGCAAAGGGAAAACAAAAACAAAGAATCTGCCAGCAACGCACAAATCATGTTTCTGGTGCTCAATACCTCCGGCCTGACTTTGATTCCCATTAGCATTATGGTGTATCGGGCACAATACAATGCTTTAAATCCGGCCGATATCTTTCTACCCATACTTTTGGCCACATTTTTTTCTACGCTGGCAGGTTTATTGGCCGTGTCCTATGTGCAGAAAATTCGCCTGGCCGATTCAATTATATTGACTTATCTGGGAGGGATGACCTTATTGGTGATAGGAACCATCTATGGTGTTTCGCTGATGGATAAGGAACAGGTTAAGCTGATATCCAACGTGGGAAGTAATTTTATACTTTTCTCCATTATGATTCTGTTTGTTGGGATGGCCACTTATAAAAAGGTAAATGTGTACGATGCTTTTGTGGAAGGGGCCAAGGAAGGATTTCAGATAGCCGTCAGAATTATTCCATTTTTGATAGCCATTTTGGTAGCTGTCAGCGTTTTCAGAGAAGTGGGAGCGATGGACTATGTCACCGATTTAATTAAAGTTTTGTGCCAATGGCTGGGCTTGGATACCCGTTTTGTGGATGCCTTGCCAACTGCTTTTATGAAACCCTTAAGCGGAAGTGGTGCCCGTGGGATGATGGTTGAAACATTTAATACATTTGGTGTGGATTCCTTTGCCGCCAAAATTGCTTCTACCGTGCAAGGAGCTACCGATACCACCTTTTACATTATTGCGGTTTATTTTGGTTCGGTGGGCATTAAAAACACACGCCATGCAATAGGTTGTGGTCTGATCGCAGATTTTGCGGGAATAATTGCTTCAATTGTGATTGGGTATATATTTTTTGCGTGATATGTGCTTGTTTAGATAACATGATAAACTTATTATCGTAACACATATGTTTATTTTACATTTGTTGCTATGCCTGTTATAGGAGATATATTAAAAAAAATATGGTGTTTTGTCGCTTTACTGGGCTGTATTGAAGCATTCGGACAACCGGTTAGCGCTGCTGATGATAAATTTTCATCGGCTAGTTTTAGTCTGGATTTTATGACCGATCACGATATTAACGGGCGTCTGAGTGTCTATAAAAATCAACCGACCCTCGCAGGTATGGTTGGCTACTACCATAAATCAGGTTTCGACATTTCTACATCTTATTCTAATATATGGAATTCAGATGAAAGAAACGAAAGTTCTACTCAATCGTTGGGTCTATCCCTGGGTTATAATATCGATTTTACGGAATGGTTAAGCGGTTCGGCCATGTACGGGCATTACTTTTACAGTCACGATTCCCATTCCTTACGTTCGGTCTATAAAAATTTAGTATCGGCAGGGCTTTACAGCGAAGTAGGTTGGTGGGTGACAGATGTCATGGCTGGGTATTACACAGGAAAGGTAGAGGAACTTTTTGTGGCATTTGAAACAGGAGCTACCATTCACTTCGATCATGTTTTTAAAAAAGGCAATTCCCTGTCATTCCAACCAATGGTTTCAGCGTATATGGGAGATATCAGCTATTATAATGTAGAGGCCTACACCTCGTATCTCTTTGCTTATCAATATGCCGAATTGTTCCCGGAAGCAACTACAGCTGAATTATCGGAGAGAATCGTTAAGCGATTGGTAAGATTGAATCAGGACAATACAAGCAGCCAACTCACCAATCAACAGAAAACCTTAATTACAAGATTAAGAAAGCTGAAGGCATTACCCGACGATTTGGTTCTGTGGGATTTATTCAAAGAACAAAAAAGTTTTAATTTCAACAATATTGGATTTACAATCCCTGCCTACTATTATTGGGGTGATTTTGTGATTAGTTTGGGATTCTCGGCATTTCGCCCGGTTAACCAACCCTCCTACATCGAAGTAAACTGGAGTGGCTATACCAACGTTGGGCTTACTTATTTTATAAGTTGGTAAAGGTATTGATAATTCGCTTTTAAAATCTGGCTAAATCCTGCTATTAGCGTATTGTTGCAAATAATAGAGGTTGCTGCGCAGTTCAATATTTTCTTTTATCCCATATTTTTTAAATTCCTATTGGTAGATCCCGGTACATGTAATTCGAGGTCGAAGTACCATTACGGATTTTGGGTATCAAGTTCTGGTGAAATCAAGGAATTCGTAATAATATTCTGGTGTTTTACTTCCGACTGCTGTGGCATCTTTCGCGCAGATGAACGCTGAGTTCCGCTGACTTTTTCTTCGAGACTCTGCGATTTTTTTCGGAACCCTGCGAGAAAGTAATAATTTACATCAAAGGGCTCAACAACCTGGCCAGCGATTCCTTTGCTTTTTGCTTGATGGGCCGTTTGCGCCACTCACTTAAAATTACCTCGTTACTTTCGGCAAAGTCCTCCATGAAAGATTCTTTTACCTCAAGCGCAAATTCCTTATCGTATACAAAAGCGGTGACTTCAAAATTCTGCTCAAAGCTTCTAAAATCCATGTTTGCCGAACCAACCGAGGCAATCATATCATCCGACACCATCGTTTTGCTATGGATAAACCCTTTCTGATAAAAATAAAATCTGACACCCGCCAGCATCATCTCTTTTAGGTACGACATGGAGGACAGTTTGGAAATATAGGCATCCGACTTTTCGGGAATAATGATCCGTACATCCACGCCGCCCATGGCAGCCGTTTTTAAGGCCATCAATACGCTTTCGTTAGGCATAAAGTACGGTGAAGTGATATACACATACCTTTTTGCCGTGGTGATAATCTTGAAAAAACCCATCATAATTGATGGCCAATCGGCATCTGGTCCGCTAGGACTAATCTGAACCAGTTTGTTGCCCATGGGTTCTTTGGCAGGAAAGTACTTTTGGTCCGAAAGTTCTACCTGGCTTACGAAATACCAATCGATGGAAAAAATAGTCTGCAAACTGTTGACTGCATCCCCTTCTACTTTAAGGTGGGTATCGCGCCAAATACCGTATTTAGGATTACCATGAATGTATCGGTCGGCCACGTTGATACCCCCCAAAAAACCGATCAAACCATCAATGATGACTATTTTTCTGTGGTTACGATAATTCAGTTTGCTGGTAAACGTAGGAAAGCGGACGGTCAAAAAAGAGAATATCTCCAAACCAGCTTCCCTTAGTTGCTGAAAATCCTTTCTTTTAAATTCCCACGAGCCCACGTCATCTATAATTACGCGCACCTCAACACCTTCCTGCGCTTTTCGCACCAGCAGGTCTATAATTTTTTTCCCGATCTCATCCTTTTCCAGGATGTAGTATTGCAGATGAATAAAATGTTTGGCCTTTTCAAGATCTTCAATCAGTGCTTTAAATTTGTCATCCCCATTGTTCAGCAGTTTCACTTTATTACCCGCCGTCATCACCGAATGGCTGTTGTTCAGTTGAAGTTGAATAATTTGCTTTTTCTCATCTAAGATTTCGTCGTTCAGTCCGTAGAATTGAGAAAGATCCTTGGTTTGAATACTGGCAGTCTGCAGAAGAAAATCGTGATTTTTAAGCCCTTTGCGGCTAATAATTTTTTGCTTACGCAGGTTTTGCCCAAAAAATACATACAGCACCACACCCAACAAGGGCAACAACAACAACACCAATATCCACGAAAGCGATTTTAACGGGCTACGATTTTCGAGCACCATTACCCCAATCACCAAAAGAATTGAAACGGCATAAGATGTTACAATCAAAGAATATAGCAAAGAATCCCAATTTTCGGTCCACCACATAATAAACAGGTACGGTATATAAAATGAATAATCTTAAAAATAAGTTTATTTGTGATTATTACCGATTATTTTGCGGAGAAATTTCTCATATATTGCAATCTGCTATTCCCAACCTCTTCTTCCGAAATGGGTAATGCCTTTAACTTCGGCGCTTCAACACCCGCTTTAAAGATCTTATTTCCGATAAAAACACGGGCCTCATCCCACAGGTTAGCATCTATAAAACTTTCCAATATCTGTTTGCCCCCTTCTATAATCACGGATTGAAGGTGCTTGCTGTGAAGCTCGGTTAAAATTTGAGGTACGATGTTTTGGTCAAAATCGATGTTTACAAATCTTATTTTCGCCGATTCTTCTTTATGAACCGAAGTAAATACGATGGTTTCCACTTCTCCATTTAAAATATGATGGGTTTGTGGAACCCTACCCATCCTGTCCACCAATATTCTAACCGGGCTATTTCCCGACCATTCGCGTGTTGTCAGCGATGGATTATCTTTGATCGCCGTATTTGTTCCCACCAGGATGGCCTGCTCCTCGCTTCTCCATTTGTGCACCAGCTTTTTGGCTATCTCATTGGTGATCCATGTGGGCTGGCCATAATTTTCCTTGTCTCTATCGATATCAATAAAGCCGTCGAGTGTTTGTGCCCATTTTAAAATTACATAAGGGCGTTGTTTCTCGTGAAAAGTAAAAAAACGTTTGTTCAGTTCCCTGCTTTCATCTTTCAATACACCAACCTTCACATCCGCACCCGCTTCGCGCAACATTTCAATTCCTTTTCCTGCCACTTCCGAAAAAGTATCGGTACATCCAACCACTACTTTAGGGATACCACTTTCCTTTATCAGCAACGAACAAGGTGGTGTTTTGCCATAATGAGCGCAGGGTTCCAGGTTAACGTAAAGTGTGGATGCTCTTAGCAGGCTTTTATCTTTCACCGAGTTTATGGCATTAACCTCGGCATGTGGCTCGCCGGCCCGATGATGAAACCCTTCTCCAACAATACGTCCGTTATGCACAATGACAGATCCAACCATGGGATTGGAATAGGTATTGCCAAGTCCGATTTTAGCCAACTGGAGGCAACGTTGCATATATTTATTATCGGTATCCATTTGTAAATGCTTGATTAGAAATAAGAGGCTTATGCTTAATCTTCTGCAAAAATGGTTAATTTTGCGCCACTACAAAAATTATACTTGCAATTCATGGAGTTTACCAACATCAAACAGGTATCTGCACATTTTAAAAATAGCTTAGAGGGTATTTATCCTCAAGAGGAAATCAGGAATTTTATATGGATAATTTTTGAGCACCTCCTGGGTTTTTCAAAAGTAGATATCATGATGAAGGAAGAGCATGTGTTGGACGCTAACCAACAGCAATTCTGCAAAAATGTATTGGACAAGCTACAACAACATGTGCCCATCCAGCACCTCATAGGTGCCACTGAGTTCTATGGCCTGCCGTTTCATGTGAACAAACATGTGTTAATTCCACGTCCCGAAACCGAAGAGCTGGTGAAATGGATACTTGACGATAATCACCTTTCCATGCCCAAAATACTGGATATTGGCACTGGTACGGGATGTATCCCCATCTCCTTGAAAAAGAATTTACCCAATGCGGAAGTGGACGCCTGGGATATCTCGCCCGAAGCGTTGATGGTTGCACAAGGCAATGCAAACCTAAATCAGGTTGAAATCAGTTTTCAGTTAATCGACGCTCTTAACCCTACTATTGACAAAAAACACCATTACGATATTATCGTCAGCAACCCACCTTATATCCGGGCATTGGAAAAAGAATTGATGCAGGACAATGTTTTAAAACACGAACCGCATCTAGCGCTGTTTGTAGAAGATAAGGATCCGTTGCTGTTTTATCGTTCCATTGGCAAACTGGCAAAGAACATGCTTAAGTCTAACGGTTTGTTATATTTCGAGATCAATGAAGCATTGGGCAAAGAAACCTGTGCGCTGCTCCAGCAATTAGGGTTTAAATGGGTTGAATTACGTAAAGATCTGTTTGGGAAAGACCGAATGATAAAAGCCGGGATTTAGGCCTGAAGTTCAACCTTTACCATCTTTTGCACATCATCAAAAAAATGGGTGAACTCATCGAGCAACGCATCATACTGTTCGGTCATCACTTTCACGGCACATTCCGATTTTGCCGGCAATGAGCTATAGTTGGCCATAATAGCCAGCGATGTTTCAATTCCCCATATATACTTGTAGTTCTCTAACCTTCTGCTTTTTATTAGAAACGGTAAAAATCCCTTTACCCTGTTAGGAAGCGAAAAGTAATGACGAAAAAAATAGGCATGCACTTGATTGACATACTGGTGGAGAGGGACCGACGAGTATTTTTCCCAATTATGCGCCAGGTAATGATCGTATATCACATCAATCACCACGGAGGCATAACGTTGATAACAGGGTTTAAACCGTGCAGTGCTTTGTTTTACAATTTCATGGCTATCGGTAAAAGCATCAATGGTACGATGCAACCTGATCCCTTTCTGAATTTCAGGAGAGAACCGTTCCAGTTGATTTCCCTTTACATAATCGCCTATAAAATTGCCGATCATCAAAGGTCCTGGTTCGCCCGATAAATATATGTGTGCCAAAAAATTCATTGCGTAAAGTTAGGAATATAGCCGGGGAAATAACATACACCTCAAAATTTGACAAACAAAACTTTCGTCAACCTATCGGGCAAATTTGTCTATTATAATGACAAATTTGGGATAAATTCATTTACTTTATACATTAAATAAAACCAACTAATGAAACCGACATGGCCGCCTGTCAGCAGCAGGCAGGAAGCAAATAATATCATCATACCAAGGATTGAATTAATATGCCCTGGGTTATCGCGGTTTTTCCAAATGTTAGACCAATGAAAAATGTTATCATTTTAGGAGCCGCGGGACGCGATTTCCATAACTTCAACGTATATTTTAAAAACAACCATAGTTACAAGGTGGTAGCTTTTACCGCTACACAAATCCCTGATATTTCCAATAGAAACTATCCTATCGAACTCACAGGTAAGCACTATCCGTACGGGATACCCATTAAGGAAGAGGCCGATTTGCCTTATCTTATTAAAAAGTTTAATGTAGATGTTTGTGTGTTCTCCTACAGCGATATCTCCTATCAGCGTATAATGAGCCTGGCCTCTGTGGTTCAGGCTGCCGGTGCAGATTTCAGGGTACTTGGCCCTAACAACACCATGCTAAAAAGTTTAAAACCCGTTATTGCGGTTTGTGCCACACGAACCGGGTGCGGTAAGAGCCAGACTTCGCGCAAGGTAATTGATTATTTAATGAGCCGCGGTAAAAAGGTAGTGGCTATACGTCACCCCATGCCATACGGCAACCTGAAAGAACAGATAGTACAACGATACGCAACGCTTACGGATCTGCGAAAACACAAATGCACCATTGAGGAAATGGAAGAATACGAGCCGCACATCATGAACGGTAATGTAATTTATTCCGGTGTGGATTACCACGATATTTTAAAGGAAGCGGAAGATGACGACAAGGGGTGCGATGTGATTGTTTGGGATGGCGGGAATAATGATATGCCTTTCTATAAGCCTGATTTAATGATTACCGTGACTGATCCCCACCGGGTAGGACATGAAAAAAGCTATTATCCCAGCGAGGTGAATGTTCGCCTGTCGGACGTGGTTATCATCAACAAGATAGATAGTGCTGACGCTGCTGATGTACTTCAGCTTCGCAGAAACATCAAGGAAATTAATCCCAACGCCATCATAATTGATGCTGCATCGCCTATTGAAGTAGAAAATCCGAATATAATTGAAGGCAAAAAAGTTTTGGTGATTGAAGATGGCCCAACCCTTACACATGGCGAAATGAAATTAGGGGCAGGAGTTATAGCGTGTGAAAAATGTGGAGCCGCCGAAATAATGGACCCCAAGGAGTATGCCGTAGGCAAGATAAAAGAAACTTATGAAAGTTATCCGGGAATAGGCAAAGTTCTGCCTGCAATGGGTTATAGTAACGAACAAATAAGTGATCTGCAGGAAACGATTAAAAACACCCCTTGCGACTCGGTGGTAATTGCGACTCCGATAGACTTAACGAGGGTGCTTAAAATAGAAAAGCCGCATACGCGTGTTCATTATTCGCTGCAGGAGATTGGTAGGCCAACTTTAGGCGATGTTTTAGATGACTTTATAAATATAGTATAGGGATAACTTACGACTCACCGGCATTTTAATATACCCTGTATTAGTATTTTACACAGGGTAAACTGCAGAACATACGGACTAGAGCCCTGTAGCACAGAGATTCCTGTCCCCACACCTCCATCCGGCGGCCGCAGCCTTGTGTCCCCAGTAAAAGCTTTGGTGACTCGTGGTTGGTGAAGGGCTCAGTAGAGTACTCCCCTTCGGAAAAGGGGAGAGTCAAGTACTAATGACAGATCTCGGATTATATGAGAACGAAACGTATAAAACCACCTCCCGGTTCGTACCTCACCGTACTCCTCCTTTTTAAGGAGGAGAGCTGATTCACCAGACTCATAACGATTTACGGGCATTCACCCTTGGCTTGACGGCTATGCTCTGCAACAGGCAGGCATCGAATGCCACATGAATAAATAATTAGTGGCTATAAGAAAAGGCAACAATTCTCTTTTAAAAACCCTCTAACTCTCCCGAATACGAGTTCGGGACAGGCTCTAAAGGGAGAACCAGAAATCCCCATAGACAGCTAATTCCCCTTTAGGGGTTAGAGGTAATCACTAAGGAGAATTTAGAATTGAGAGTTTTCTTAGATGCACTAAATTATAATGAGATCATCACAATTTACCCGCAATTTATTTTTTAATCAATCCGCAACCCTGTCTTCCGACAGCAGGCGTTATGCGGTATTGTTCCAACGCATGAACACCGTGGGTGTTTCGGCATTTTAGAATACGTGGCACGGTTGCGAAGTTTACCGCGTAGCGGTTACGGCATGTTCTGTCCCGCCTTAGCAGGAGAGGTGTCATTATGGGTGAGTTCTGTCTGCAACCATAACTCCTCCAGCCGGAGGGGCTCCCTATTCAAATTCGGGGTTCCCCGGTCTTACTGAGACCCTGCTTTGTATCTAATGAGATTTTTCCGGAGACCGTTCCTCTCAAATGAAAAATTTTTTTTGAAAAAATATCGTTAACATGTTATCAATAGTTGTCCAGTAAGCGCCTAATGACAGATCTCGGATTATATGAGAACGAATCGTATAAAACCACCTCCCGGTTCGTACCTCACCGTACTCCTCCTTCTTAAGGAGGAGAGCTGATTCACTAGACTCATAACGATTTACGGGCATTCACCCTTGGCTTGACGGCTATGCTCTGCAACAGGCAGGCATCGAATGCCACATGAATAAATAATTAGTGGCTATAAGAAAAGGCAACAATTCTCTTTTAAAAACCCTCTAACTCTCCCGAATACGAGTTCGGGACAGGCTCTAAAGGGAGAACCAGAAATCCCCATAGAGAACTAATTCCCCTTTAGGGGTTAGAGGTAATCACTAAGGAGAATTTAGAATTGAGAGTTTTCTTAGATGCACTAAATTATAATGAGATCATCACAATTTACCCACAATTTATTTTTTAATCAATCCGCAACCCTGTCTTTCGACAGCAGGCGTTATGCGGTATTGTTCCAACGCATGAACACCGTGCGTGTTCCGGCATTTTAGAATACGTGGCACGGTTGCGAAGTTTACCGCGTAGCGGTTACGGCATGTTCTGTCCCGCCTTAGCAGGAGAGGTGTCATTATGGGCGAGGTCTGTCTGCAACCATAACTTCTCCAGCCGGAGGGTCTAATGAGATTTTTCAGCAGGTAGATATGCACAAATGAAAAGTAATTATGGACAGATCTACTGCGAACTACCTTCTCTTTCTTTTTTTCCTGCTTTTAATGGCACTGTATGGATCACCAACACAAGGCAAAGCTCTTATGCCATTATCCTTGCCAAAATTTTTCCTCTCTCTTCCACAACCCAACAGCATGCTAATCCCAAAACGCAGGTTAACATTTTTCGCATTCATCAAATTAAAGAAAGCAGGAACGTTATCACTCACCGCATGAATATGAAAAATTCCAAACTGTGCACCTATCCCTGCTCCAATATTATTAAATTGTCTGTTTTGCAGGGTATATGACAAGCTGCCGTAAATATTCTTTGCGATCATCGTATTCCCGGAAAAAGTGAGCGATGGGTGAAATCTGTTCCTGTAGAGTTCTGTGTGGAAAACAGCACCCACATTTAGCCAGGGGTTTATATAACGGCTTATTCCCAAATACAAGGCCGGCAGGATGGGTGAAGAATAGGCTTCCGCAGCCACTTCAGGATTAAAAACTTCCAACAAGGAATCTGTGACGGCATCCAGGTTACCCAGTCCATCCTCTATCGCTTCGAACGTAATATCCATGGAGCCTGAACTTTCCAACGCGTAAGCATCCGATTTCCAGTTTATATATCCCATATCCAATAAACTTCCCGACAAGGTGGTGTTTTCATTAAGTTCGTAGATAAAGCCCAAATCAACACCATATCCTCCGTTTTCCCTGTTCATTAAATAATCTCCTGTTTTTACATTATCTCTCTCAACCATTTCATCCAGTTTTCCATCGGTATGCGTTGTAACATCCACCGGTAAGGACATGTTTCCTTCCATGGAACTGGCAACGTAGGTTTCAAAAGATATAGCATCGGTATATAAACTCATCCGGGCAGGTTTAGTATATATATTGGCTTTTCCGAACAAAAATTTTAACCGGATACCCAAACTGAGGCGTTTGCTAATTTCCCTGGCCCATCCCAGTGCATATTCCCTGTAATGTATCGCGTTTACACGTGTTCCGTTCAGGTTGGTCAGTTGCCCTTCGAATTGCGTATTCCCACCATGAATCAACCGAAGCGCATTTTTATTCAAAGTGCTATATGTGTTCACTTTTTCGTTTACGCCTATCGTGAAATAGTTCTGCTTGTATTTATATCCTGCAGACAGCAGCGAGAGATGCGTTTCTGTGGCAATCATTTCTTTGTTACTCATGTTTGAAATAGCATCATCCAGTTCAAACCTTAACGAGTCGCCACTTGAGGAAACGAGGATGTCGCTTAATGCAAACCCGGTTGAATAAGCATTGACATGGGTGGACCCAATGCCCGGAAAACCCACAAAGAGCTTACAGTCGATTGGCACGGCCGGATTAACGATATTAGCTTGCGGAAGCTCGTGCATCAAGAACAAAGTGTTGTTCTGCTGCCCATTTAAATGACAAGAAATCCAGGATAAAAGTATAGCGAAGTAAACGTTCCTCATCAGCTTAAAGTTCTTCTACCGGCACAGTCTCAACCGACCTCAATGCAATATTAACATCTATACTATATTCATCCATTCTTTCCCGCACAACCTCTCTAAGATCAATTTCTTTAATCAAAACCCGTACATATACGAACTTAGTATCTATTAATGATGGAATATCCTCTTTTGAAAACCATTGATCAATTAATAAGTATGACTTGCTAGTTATGTCGCCTGCTTCGTTAAGGGTAGGAGCTTCCATTTCTAAAGGTAAATCACTAAGTGCAGGTATCGTGCTGCTCTCTGACTCATCTAAAAACAACATGGTCATTTTTTCTAACTTACCCGGAAAATTATTAGTGATCTCAAACCTGAGCATGATGCTGTCAATATATTCAGGATGCGGATATCTATCTGAAAAGTTGAAATCGGCAGTTGTTGTATGCACTACTCCCCAGCCACCTGAATTAATATAGTCATCCACCAGGCCTAATATCCCAACATAGTTGTCAGCAGTAATCTTTTTCGAACTTAACGGTAATGATATTTTACCATTCCATTCATAGTCCGAAGATATTTTACTCAGGTCTTCCTTTATACATCCTTGCAATAACAAACAAAGGGTAGCCATGAACAAAGAATTAATTAAACTTTTGAAAATCATACCTGGTGCAATTTATAAATGCCACTTAACTAATAACAAACATTTTGTAGTTCTAGTATGTTCGTAAGTCTAAAAATCATTTAAAATATTCCATCTCAATATATTGAATAAAGGAGTGGATTATTTGAATATGTAACTCTTGAATACGGTCGGAATAGCCAGAATGGGGAATGCGTAACTCTACATCGCAATTATCTTTTAGTTTGCCTCCACTCTTGCCTGTTAGCGCAATTACTTTCATCCCATTTTTTTGGGCTTCCTTTGCCGCCTTTAAAACATTGGCCGAATTGCCGCTTGTGCTGATACCGAGCAACACATCTCCCGGCTTGCCTACCGCCTCCACATATCTCGAAAAAATAGAGTCAAAGCCATAGTCGTTTCCAACACAGGTAATATGTGTAGGATCCGATATTGAAACCGCGGCCAAACCTTTCCTATCCTCTCTAAATCGTCCGCTTAGCTCCTCGGCAAAATGCATGGCATCACTCATGGACCCGCCGTTACCACACGAGATTATTTTTCCTCCATTCTTCAGGCAATCCACCATTATATCGCCTGCAGATTTCATGTTCTCCCAGTTGTTGTCATCACCAATAAAATCGTCTAATAAACCCCTGGCTTCCTTAAAATTGCTTTTTATGCTTTCAATACTCATTAATGTTGCTATTTTTGGTAAATATACGATGTGATTTTGTTATGGGAAATAATTACAGTCAAAGAATATAGATTTTTAATATGCATAGATGAAACAAAAGTTATACGACATCATATTTGAGGCAGATACCAAAGCGGGTAAATTATTCGATATCACTTTAATTGTTCTGATTCTTTTAAGTGTTGCAAGTGTAATGTTGGAAAGCCTTGAGGATCAATCGGAAGCGTTTTACCATCGCTTGGCTGTACTGGAATGGATAGTGACATTTGTTTTTTTGGCTGAATACGTGATACGATTGTGGGTTGTTCGAAAAACCCTTAAATATGCGCTCAGTTTTTATGGGATTATTGACTTTCTGTCTATCATACCTACTTTTTTAGGTTTGATATTTAGTGGAACACACATGCTCGTGGTTTTACGAGCTTTACGATTACTAAGGATTTTTAGGGTACTTAAGCTAACAAGATATATAAACGAAGCCTCCCAGCTTTGGAAAGCACTGATGGCCAGCCGAAATAAGATTGGCGTTTTCTTATTTACCATTCTTATCCTGGTGGTTATTTTAGGAACACTCATGTATATCATCGAATCAAACGAGGGCAGTGGTTTTACCAGTATTCCCATCAGTATCTATTGGGCCATCGTTACCCTAACCACGGTTGGATACGGCGATATAGCTCCTATAACCGCCCTGGGCCAAACGCTGGCTAGCATAGTTATGATTATGGGTTATGCCATAATAGCCGTACCTACAGGTATAGTTACTGCCGAGCTTACCCGTAAACGGGACATTGACACCACCACGCAGGTATGCCCATCGTGCTTGCAGGAAGGACATGATAAAGATGCCAGATACTGCAAGTTTTGCGGGGAAAAGTTATAAAAACAAAAAAGCACCAAAACATGACTTCTTGTATCATATTTTAATGCTGCATTTAATGGTTACTCAACAGTAAATTAGTTTTTGGTCATTAGCTTCATTGTAAGTCCCTCCGGTAGTAATTTGCTTTTAGGTGTTTGGATGTCACCTCGCTTCAAATGATAACTAGGGTGAATGCAATCTAATTTATTTCTTTTCTAATTCTAAAAAGGTGTAGTTAAAGTCGTTTTGGTTATCATCCGTCACTTCTTCCCTGTACGTTTCTTTCCATTCAGACTCATTAAAATCCGGAAAAAAAGTGTCCGCATCGTTAAAATACTGATCGATGAGCGTAAGGTAAAGCTTGCTTGCTTTAGGTAAAAAGGTTTCATATATGGTAGCTCCACCAATTACAAACACCTCTTTTTCCTCCTTGCAAAGTTCAAGGGCTGCATCCGGTGAGTGAACCACTTCAGCCCCTTCAAGCTTTAAGGCTTCGTTTCTTGAAATCACGATATTTCTGCGATTTGGCAATGCACCATTAGGCAAAGAGTCGAATGTTTTTCGGCCCATAATAATAGTGTGACTTGTTGTAAGTGCCTTAAACCTTTTTAAATCGCTAGGAATATATGCTAACAAATCGTTGTTTTGGCCTATAGAGTTTAATTTGGCTATGGCCACAATCATTGAAATTTTTGTCATTGGCTAAATATTTATTTTACACGGAGATAGCTCCTTTAATATGTGGATGGGGGTCGTAATTACTTAAGGTGAAATCTTCGTACTTAAATTCATCAATATGTTTTATATCAGGGTTCAGTGTCATAGTCGGTAAATGCCTTGTATCACGAGAAACCTGCAATTTTACCTGTTCCAAATGGTTGTTGTAGATATGCACGTCTCCTAACGTGTGCACAAAATCACCCAATTCCAAACCAGTTACTTGTGCTACCATCATGGTTAACAACGCATAGGATGCAATGTTGAACGGAACCCCTAAAAATAAATCTGCACTGCGCTGGTACAATTGACATGATAGCTTACCATCAGCTACGTAAAACTGAAACAGAATATGACATGGGGGTAATTGCATCTCGTCCAACTGACCCACATTCCATGCACTCACAATATGACGACGGGAATCAGGGTTGCTTTTGATAGACTCTAGTACCTGCTTAATCTGATCGACATATTTACCGTTCGCCATGGGCCACGATCGCCATTGATAACCATAAATAGGTCCCAGTTCACCATCCTGCTTCGCCCATTCGTTCCAGATACGAACCCCATTATCCTGCAAGTATTTAACATTGGTACTTCCTTTTAAGAACCAGATAAGTTCGTGGATAATTGATTTCAGGTGAAGTTTTTTGGTCGTCACCAAAGGAAAGCCTTCTTGTAAATTAAACCTCATTTGATGCCCAAAGACACTGGTGGTTCCTGTTCCTGTTCTGTCTCCTTTTAATACGCCTTCATCCAACACTCGTTGGCACAAATCAAGATATTGTCGCATAGTCTTTTACCAAATTTTGCAAGCACGCAAAGTACTGTTTTTTTTATGAGTGACAAAATTAAAAAATTATTTTAGTCTTAATTATTTCACGCTGAAAGTTTCTTTCAGAGTTCTGCAGATGAAAACGCAAAGTCTCGCGGAATATCAGTTAAGAAATCAGCGTAACTCCGCGCATACGTCAGTGCCAATCTCCTAGAAATCCTATGTCAACGTAAACGAAATATCCGGATGGGCATCCAAATATTCCACTATTTCATCGGTTAGGTTAATTTTGGTCGACCTGGAGAAAAACTGCGCTTGATGCGTTAGTTCCTCTTTATCGTAAATGGAAAACTTGAGGGTCACATACCCTTCTGCCTCCTTTGATAGCTCTGCTAAATCCGTCACCATAGCTTCATCGAGCGATTGCAACGGAATTTGAATATTGATGCCCGAAACCCTGGATTCCCTGACACCATCCAACATCTCAATTTTATTCACTTTCACTTCCAGCTCACCATCCTTGGTCCATTGCTTCTCCTGAACTTTGCCCCTAATCATAATGTAATATCCCTCTACCATAAATTTGGCAAACTCGGGATAATCCTTTCCAAAAAAAGCGAATTCATAGGATCCCGTATAATCATCCACCGTCATTATTCCATAAGGATTCCCTTTTTTTGTGGTACCGGAGCGCGCAGCAGTTACGATTCCACCCATGGTAATATCACGACCTTTCATTTTTTCGAGATCTTCGAGGTCTTTGAATTTGGTGGTGCAGAAGTGATTAATCTCCAGCTTATAAACATCAAGCGGGTGGGCAGAAAGGTAAATTCCTATCAAATCCTTTTCTCTGGCTAACTTTTCAAGTATGGAAAACTCCTCGCACACAGGCGCCACCGGCTTGGTGATTGCGGCATTTGCTCCTACCGCTCCAAAAAGTGAGCTGGCGGCCGTGGCCTGATCGTTTTGATACAGATTGCCATAACGGGCCAGATTCTCCACAAAAGTGGTTTGTTCGCCCGGTAATGTGGTAAAGTATTGTGCCCTGTGTAAATCTGTAAAACCATCAAAACCTCCCGCGGCCGCCAATGCTTCCAGGTTCTTTTTGTTTACCGTTTGCAGATTCACTCGTTCCACAAAGTCGAATATATCTTTAAATGGCCCGCCTTCTTCACGAACTCTGATAATTTCTTCTACAGCTCCCGCACCAACACCTTTTACACCTGCCATACCAAAACGGATAGCTCCACTTTTATTTACGGTAAACTTACGGTAACTTTCATTTACATCCGGTCCTAACACTTCCATTCCCATTCGCTTACACTCCTCCATAAAGGTTGTAATCTTAGAGATGTCGGAAAGGTTGCGGCTAAGTACCCCGGCCATGAACTCCGCCGGATAGTGGGCCTTAAGGTAACCTGATTGATAGGCAACGTATGCATAACAAACTGAGTGCGACTTGTTAAAAGCGTAACTGGCAAAAGCCTCCCAGTCTTTCCAGATTTTTTCGATGAGGTCCTCGGGTTTTTGAATGGTGGTTTCACCGTTTTTACAAGCCTTCATAAACTCTTCGCTTGCCAAACAACCATCAATAAATTTAAGCTTCAGCTTATCCATCATGGAGATGATCTTTTTACCCATTGCCTTACGAAGGGAATCGGAATCACCTCTGGTAAACCCACCCAGTGCCCTTGACTGAAGCATCACCTGTTCCTGATATACGGTGATACCGTAGGTATCTTTCAGGTAGGGTTCCATCATGGGGTGGTCATATTTGATTTCTTCGCGACCGTGCTTACGCTCGATAAAAGAAGGAATGTATTCCATCGGACCGGGACGGTACAGGGCGTTCATGGCTACCAAATCTTCAAAGCGGTTTGGTTGCAGACCTCGCAAGTGTTTCTTCATCCCGGGGGACTCAAACTGGAAAACCGCTGTTGTTTCACCATTACCGAACAGTTCAAATGTTTTTTCATCCTCCAAGGATATATTGGCCAGATCGATATCAATGCCTTTGGAAAGTTTAATATTATCCAGAACTTCTTTAAATATGGATAGGGTTTTCAGGCCCAGAAAGTCCATTTTAAGCAGACCGATATCTTCCACAAATCTTCCGTCGTACTGTGTGGTCAGCAGTTCCTCACCTTTGGTTGGCATAACCGGCAAATGTTCGACCAGCGGATTTTTACCGATTAAAACACCACAGGCATGAACGCCGGTTTGGCGAACTGCACCTTCCAGCTGTTCGGCAAACTTCATGGTTTGGGCAACCAGGGGATCTGAAGAATCTTTTTCCAACTCAAGTTCGGGGACTTCTTTAAAGGCCTTTTTAAAATTCATTTTTGGTGCTTCAGGCACCATTTTGGCCAAGCGGTTGGCTTCGGATAAATCCAAATTAAGAACCCTGGCCACATCTTTTATCGAACTCTTGGTGGCCATCGTACCAAAGGTACAGATGTGGGCCACCTTATCCTGCCCATATTTATCGGTAACATAGTCGAGTACCCTTTGTCTTCCATCGTCATCGAAATCAATATCCACATCGGGCATGGATATACGATCGGGGTTTAGAAATCGTTCAAACAGCAAATCGTATTTGATGGGGTCAACATCCGTAATTTTTATGCAATAGGCTACCGCAGCGCCGGCGGCAGATCCCCTTCCGGGTCCTACGAGTACTCCATTATCTTTTGCCCAGTTAATAAAATCCTGTGTAATCAGGAAGTAACCGGGGAACCCCATGGTTTTAATCGTATTGAGCTCAAAATCGATTCTTTCTTTCTTATCATCGGTAAAATTATCGGGATAACGTAATTTGACACCTTCGTAAGTTAAGTGCTCCAGATAATCTGCCTCCAGCTTGATCTGCACAACCTTTTCATATCCTCCCAATCGTTTATACGAATCCTCGCCAAACTCTTCGATCAGTGCCGCTTCATCATATTTTTCGCGGTAACTTTCAAAGGTTCCGAAGTCCTCCGGGATATCGAAAGGAGGCATAATAGGATCACTGTTCAGTTCAAAGAACTCTACCTTTTCGGCAATTTCAATGGTATTATGGATGGCCTCCGGAATATCGGCAAAGAGCTTGCTCATTTCCTCGCTGGTTTTAAACCACTCCTGCTTGGAATAACGCATACGGGTTGGATCGGTATAATCCCGGCCTGTACTTAAACATACCAACATATCGTGTGCTTCGGCATCTTCTTCGTTGGTAAAGTGCGAATCGTTTGTGGCTACTACTTTTACGCCCAACTCTTTCCCTAATTTAATGAGCACCCGGTTTACCTTAGCCTGGTTTTGCCAGGTATCGCGTCTTAAGATAGGATCGTTATTGATATGGCGCATCAACTCCAGATAATAATCGTCGCCAAACACATCCTTAAACCAACGTATTGTTTCCTTGGCTTTATCCAGGTTTCCCTGCATAATGTGCTGGGCAACCTCACCTCCCAAACATGCACTGGTTACAATAACGCCTTCGCTGTATTTTTCAAGTAACTCTTTATCAATACGCGGTTTGTAATAAAAACCATCCGTATGTGCAACAGAAGTTAATTTTAGAAGGTTTTGATATCCCTTGTAGTTTTTGGCCAGTAATATAATGTGATATCCTGATGAATCCGTTTTGTCATCCTTACGCAAATGACCACGTTGCGCAACATAGGCTTCAATGCCAATGATGGGCTTAACATCGTTCTTTTTACAAGCCACATGAAATTCCTTGACACCAAACATTCCACCGTGATCGGTGATAGCAACCGCGGGCTGACCATCTTCTTTTGCTTTGGCGGCAATAGCAGCAGTTTTATTGGCTCCGTCCAGAATAGAATATTGGGTATGGACATGTAAATGCACAAACGGAAAGGTTTCGGCAGTTTTAGCTGCTTCGGCAATAATTCGTTCCTCTTCTTCGAGCGGGATATCTTCAAAAACATCTACTTTAAAAGATTCGTATTCTATGCCGACCAGCTGTATTTCGTCAGGATTGTTTTTTCTAAATACCTCTAATTCAGCTTCTGTCATTTGCAGCAGCTGCAAGGATAGTCCACCCACACGAACCAGCTCCAGGAAACAACGTGATGTTGCTTCCACATCTGCTGCAGCATTATGTGCTTCTTCAAAAGCAACTTTAAAGAGTTTTATATGCAACTCGGTAAGAGTGGGGTTTTTAAGCTTCCCCCCTCGTGTTAAAGCGCAAAATTCTTTACTACCCGTCATGGTATCGAGCATCGGCGCCTTCACCAGGGCTTGCTCATTCATTTCGCAACGTACCAACTCACAACCGACAATATTGATGTCAAATGTTACATTGTGACCGATGATGAACTTGCTTTTGGCCACGTCGGCCATAAAATCATCCAAGGCCTCCTTTAAAGGAACACCTTTTTCGTGCGCTGTTTCTGTTGTGATACCGTGCACCGCCACCACATCTTCAGGAATGGAATATCCATCTGGTGTTATCACATGGTTTTTGGCGAAAAGGAAGTTCCCCTCAATGTCGTGACATTGCCAAGCCAACTGAACCATCCTGGGCCAGTTGTCGGTATCCGTAATGGGTGCTTTCCAATTCTTTGGTAATCCTGTGGTTTCGGTATCAAATATTAAAAACATTGTAAATCAGCTCTTTAAAATCAAACGTTTTGCTACAGTTGCGACTTACAAAGTTAATTTTTTGGATGAAACTTTAGGGGTGATTTATAAAAGAAGAATGGAATAATTTATAGGTAGTTGATATGGTTTGGAAATTATTGCGCTTCAGATCAAGAAAATCGTATCGTAACCTTCAGAATTTTTTATTTGAATGTTCATCCATCGCGATCCCAAAGGGGGTTTCTGAAGGTTTCCCGATATTTAAAGGTTGCTTATTTACAAAAACGCTGTAAAATATGCCATCCGGAATAAACAAACCATTCGTATTTTCTTGCGTATAAACCATTCCGTTTGTAACTTACACATAGTTACATGAGGGGCAGAAATGTACAGGGGTCGGTTAAAATATGGATTCTGGTTGTTATTATTTTTATTCGTGTCGGCAACCATGTTTGCGCAATATTTTGGGCAGAACAAGCCTCAATACAAGCAATTTAAATTTGAACTGTACAAAACACCTCACTTCGAGATTTACCATTATTTTAAATCTGACAGCCTGGTGAGAGCCCTGGCCAACCAGTGCGAGAAGTGGTATAATTACCATCAGCAAATATTATTAGATACCTTCGTTATTCGTAACCCATTGCTGATTTACAGCAACCATGCCGATTTTCAGCAGACTACAGCAATCAGTGGCAACATCAGTGTTGGTACTGGAGGGGTTACGGAAGGTATTAAACGCAGGGTCGTAATGCCCGTCAACTTTTCCGGCCATCAAACAGATCATGTACTGGGTCATGAGATGGTGCATGCCTTTCAGTATCATATTATCCAGGAAAAAGCTGACCTGGGATTATCGGCCATCCAAAATATTCCCCTGTGGATGATAGAAGGCATGGCCGAATACCTATCTATCGGTAATACAGACAGCCATACGGTACTGTGGATGCGTGATGCACTGATTCATGACAAGTTTCCTACACTCAAACAGATGACCGTAAACTACAGTTATTCGCCCTACCGCTACGGACAGGCATTTTGGAGTTATATCGCACATACCTATGGAGAACAGTATATCAAGCACTTAATGCTCGAAACAGCCAATAAAGGCGTGGAAGAGGCTATTTCGGATGTGCTAATGATGTCCATGGATTCCCTTTCTACCTTGTGGAAAAACAAACTCGAAGATCACCTGCTCAATAATATTAACGACTCGACTTTCTCGGTTCATGGCGAACGTATTATTTCTCATAAAAACAGTGGCAATTACAACTTGGCTCCTTCTGTAAGTCCGGACGGAGAAAAAATTATATTCTTATCAGAAAGGGATTTGTTTAGCCTTGACTTGTTTATGGCTGATGCAAAAAACGGTCAGGTATTAAAAAAGATTTATTCTTCCACTTTTAGTGACGATATTGATGCTATCAGTTTTTTGGAGACAGCTGGTACATGGTCCAATGACAGTCGGCATTTTGCCTATGTGGCTTATGTGAAAGGAAAAAGTTCCCTAATTATTTTTGATACCGAAACAGGTGATATCTCCGATGCCATTACTTTTGACCAAGTCGATGGTATAGGCTATCCGGCTTGGTCGCCTAATGGGGAGGAGCTGGTTTTTACGGGGTTAAGGAATGGAATATCGGATTTATATCTGTATAGCTTCAGCACAAAAGAACTCAGCAACCTTACAAACGATAATGAGTGCAATTTGCAAGCTGCCTGGAACAACGAAGGTAATTGTTTATATTACGTTACCGACGCCCCATCTCCAACACAGGTTAAATATTTAAACCATCATTACAATCTGGCCTCCATATATCTAAAGACAGGTAAAAAAAAGGTTTACTCAGTTTTTGATGGTGCACAAAATGTAAATCCGATAGTAGATCCTGATGGCACAAAAATCTATTTTCTGTCGGACAGGGATGGCACCCGAAATTTATATGTTCTCAACGAAAGAACAGGCTCTGTAAAACAGCTGACACAATACCCAACAGGCATTACCGGGATGACCAACCTATCTCCTGCCTTAACAATATCGGGCAGGTATCTTTATTACAACATGTTATGGGAAGGTCGCTTTTCGATTTTAAAAGCAAACATCCCCCGGATAGAAAAAACGGCCGTTGAGGTAACAGATTTACAGCATAAACGTTATGCTTCAAGACTGATGCCTTATTCAAAATTTCCTTCGGAAGTAGATGCTAACCTGTTGGTAAACAAGCTAAAAACCCCTGCAGAACCGGATAGTTTTTATACCGAACCTATCAAAGCCAAATTTAAACTGGATTATGTTGGCAACACGGGGGTAGGGGTAATGACCGGAAGATTCGGCTCAGGAATGGCAGGAAGCATTGAGGCCCGTTTTAGTGATATCTTAAGCGAACATGTGCTATATACCGGATTAAATGTAAACGGAGAGATTTATGATTTTGGTGCCCAGGTGGCCTATGTCAATCAAAAACGCCCCATTAAATTAGGCACCAGCCTATCGCATATTCCATACCGAACCGGATATTACCGCAGTGAGACTAATGAAAGTTCGGGTGAAGATGAGCTATCCTATATATTTCAACGAACCTTTGTAGATCAACTAAGTTTATTTGGTTACTATCCAATTAACAAAGCGCACCGGATTGAAGCAGGGATCTCGGCAGCCTACTACAGTTACAGAACCGAACGAATAAATAACCCCAACTCATTTTATTCCACCACTACCCAAAAAAAACAGTTGGTAGATTCTCCTTCTTCTTTTGGTGTTGGCATTCTGGATTTGGCATATGTAATTGATAATTCAAAATACGGGTTGGCCTCACCTATTGAAGGTAAAAGAATAAGATTTGGTTACGAACGGTACTTGCACGGGGTAAATATGAATACTTTTTTACTCGATTTCCGAAAATATTTTAGAGCTAAACCTTATACTTTTGCTTTCAGATTTTATCACTACGGCAGATACGGAAAGGAAAGTGAAAGTGATAAATTACTCGGCATTTATATTGGTTATCCCTGGTATGTAAGAGGGTACGAAACCGGCAACTTTTATGGCAGCGAAGAAGACGGAAAAATATCAACCAACCAACTCCTGGGCTCGAAGGTGATGGTTTCTAACTTTGAAATGAGAATACCATTTAGCGGACCTAGAAAATACGGTTGGATAAGGTCTAACTTTTTGTTCTCGGAACTGGCTTTTTTTTATGATGCCGGATTGGCCTGGAACAGTGATTCGGAACCGGTATGGAGCCTTACCACGTTAAATGAGAACTCCAGAATTCCGGTAATGAGTACAGGAGCTGCCTTACGCATCAATCTTTTAGGTGCTTTGATTGTTGAACCGTATTATGCTATCCCAATTCATCAGGGCAAAATACACGAAGGTAACTTTGGCATCAATATTTTGTCGGGATGGTAATTCCACGGTCGTATTCAAACAATTCTTAGAAACCAATCAAGGGCGCTAATTTCAAGGTTTCGATGTGAAATATTGATTATCATATATTCTTAACCTTAAGATAGAGCAGTTTATTATTCCTCAATTACAAAAAAGAATTACCTTTGTCACAATTTCATTTTAAGGATCATAGGGGTAAAAACTGTAAATGGAAAGTTAAACACGTAATTTTTATTTAAAAATGAGTAATGTAACTGTGAACAGAGCTGCTGACAACATTAGAGTCCTTTCAGCTGCCATGGTAGAAAAAGCAAAATCAGGTCACCCGGGAGGAGCAATGGGGGGTGCCGACTTTATTAACATTCTTTATTCTGAATACCTTAACTATGATCCTAACGATAGGAAATGGGTAAACAGAGACCGTTTCTTTTTGGATCCGGGCCACATGTCGCCGATGCTATACGCACAGTTGGCTTTGACTGGCGCATACACCATGGACGAGTTGGCCAACTTCCGTCAGTGGGGAAGTCCGACACCCGGTCACCCGGAGGTTGATTTTGAAAGAGGTGTGGAGAACACTTCCGGCCCACTAGGGCAAGGACACACCATGGCTGTAGGAGCGGCCATCACCGAAAAATTCCTGACCGAACGTTTCGGAAAATGGATGAGCCACAATATCTATACGTTTATTTCGGACGGTGGTATCCAGGAAGAGATTTCTCAAGGAGCAGGTCGTATCGCGGGGTATCTGGGTTTGAACAACCTGGTAATGTTCTATGATTCAAACGACATCCAATTATCTACAAAAACGGAAGCTGTAACCACAGAGGACACAGCTAAAAAATACGAGGCCTGGGGATGGTCGGTAATGACTATAGATGGCAACGATTCGGATGAAATTCGTAAGGCATTGGAAGCGGCTCAAGCCGAAACCGAGAAGCCTTTCCTTATCATCGGTAAAACCATTATGGGCAAAGGTGCTGTTAAAGAGGATGGTTCGTCATTCGAAAAAATGGTTTCCACTCATGGCCAGCCTCTTTCCGCTGCCGGAGCGTGTTTTGATAGCACTATAAAGAATTTAGGAGGCAACCCTGAAAATCCTTTTGTGGTTTTTGACGAAGTTGCCGAGTATTATGCTGCAGTTACCGCCAAAAAAGCAGCTTATGTGGCTGCTAAAAAAGCAGAACAAGCTGAGTGGGAGAAAGCAAATCCGGAGTTGGCGGCTAAGTTTGCCAGGTTCTTTTCAGGTAAGGCCCCTGAAGTTGACTTCAGTTCCATTGAGCAAAAGCCGGGAGCTGCGACACGTGCCGCATCAGCAACTGTTTTAGGTGTATTTGCCGACCAGGTGGAGAACATGATTGTTTCTTCTGCCGATCTTGCAAACTCGGACAAAACGGATGGTTTCTTAAAGAAAACCAAAGCTTTTGAAAAGGGTGATTTCTCTGGTCAGTTCCTGCAATCCGGAGTTACCGAGTTAACAATGGCAGCTGTTGCAAACGGTATGGCCTTGCACGGGGGTGTAATCCCTGTTGTGGGTACATTCTTTGTTTTCTCTGATTACATGAAACCGGCTGTTCGTATTGCCGCGCTGCAACAATTACCGGTTAAATATGTTTGGACCCACGATGCTTTCCGCGTTGGGGAGGATGGTCCTACGCACCAGCCTGTTGAGCAGGAAGCACAAATACGATTAATGGAGAAATTGAAAAACCACCACGGCGATAACTCGATGATGGTTCTTCGTCCTGCGGATGCTGAAGAAGGCACCGTGGCTTGGGAAATGGCCTTGAACAACACCAAAACGCCAACAGCCCTTATCCTATCGCGTCAGAACATTAAAAATTTACCCGGAAGCAGCTACGAGCAAGCTTTACAAGCAAAAAGAGGTGCTTACATTGTTGAAAAAGATGCCGGTACGCCGGATGTCGTTCTGTTGGCAAGTGGTTCCGAAGTTTCAACTCTCGTGGAGGGGGCAGCTAAATTAAGAGAAGAAAAAGGATTTAAAATCCAGATTGTTTCCGTTATCTCAGAAGGTGTTTTCCGTAACCAGGATGAAGCTTACCAAGCAGAAGTGCTTCCCGTGAATGTTCCTCGTTTTGGTTTGACCGCCGGTTTGCCTGTAACGCTTGAAGGTTTGGTTGGTGCGAAAGGTTCTGTTTGGGGATTGGATCACTTTGGATACTCGAGCCCTTATACTGTATTGGACGAGGAATTCGGTTTTACCGGGGAAAATGTGTTCAATAAAGTAGTGGAAATGATGAGTAAATTAGTTGAAAGTTTATAGGTGTAGATTCTATTATATTATCATATTAAAAAAAGCAAGCTAGTAAAAGGCTTGCTTTTTTTTGCTATTCTTTTTAATACTAGGGGTGCGCAACAGGATTTCTAATACATATTACGGGTTTAATCCCAAAATTGTCATTAGATTTCATCTAAATGCCAATTCGATGATCAAAATATAATCACTACTTAAACACAGGAATGTAAGATTTTTGTAATCGCGATTACCTCGATACGGCGGATGCATACTGACATGAAGTAATTTATCAAACCTTTAATGACAGATCCCGGTTAATCGTGGTTCATCGCATCCATCACATGGTGGGAAAACCGCACATCAATACATATTGTCATCGCATGGTTTATGTGTTGCCGGAGCAACGTTACGAAGAACTATTTTTAGCGATAAGGGCAGCGACCACGGCAGCCCTTAAACCGCCATCAATATTAACTACGGTAAGATTTGGAGCACATGATGCCAGCATTGACGTTAGAGCCGCCTCTTTGGCCCTAAAGCCATAACCCACTGAGGTAGGGACTCCAATAACCGGAAGCGCCACCAAAGATGCCACAAAGGGAGCCAAAGCACCTTCCATTCCGGCCACCACGATAACGGCTTTGGCATTTTTATCCACACCCTGTTTAATCGCTTCCAGCACCCGGGTTGGATGGGCAATCCCCCGGTCTTCAAACACAATAGGATTTACGCCAACCGCCTTTAAAATAATTTCACATTCTTCAGAAACGGGATGATCGGCGGCTCCGGCACTTACCACCAAAATATGTCCCTTAGGGTCTGGCAATTCCCCGATGAACAGTACATTTTCGCTTTTGATAACCGGATAGCTGCCTTCGAATTGTTCTGCCACCTCATCGTTAAATTTACTGCGGGAGATTACCACACGGGGATGTTCTTTTAAGATGTCCCCTATAAGCTCCACGGTTTGTTCGAGCGATTTGTACTCACCATATATGATTTCCGGAATATTCGTGCGCATTCCTCGGTTCACGTCCAAAATATAACGACTGGCTGTTTCCATCCAATCCAATGAGAAGTGTTTTTGCGCTTCTTCCTTAGTTATTTCCCCTGCTTGTATCTTGTTAAAAATTTCGTCGAAAGTCATTTTTAAATAGTCATTAGAAAATTAGTCATTTGTCAATAGTGATAGGCCAAAAGTCTTTAATATTTGGTACCGGAACATTTTTAAGACCTCTCTATAATAGAACCGAAACCAATGGGAAGAATCTAATACCCAAACCAATTTTCGCCTTGTTTTTCTTAGTCCGTTGTTAAACTTTTTCCGCCATAGCCATGGCCATGTCTGTAAAGCTTGTCTGGAATGAAAAAATATCTTCAAAAAATAATAGTCTGTTTAATGAACACTCTTTGTTTTTGTTTTCCCCCTTTTTCAAGAAAAAAGGAAATACTCCATCAAAGATGGAGGGATGGGTCTCAACTTTTAATATACTGGTCTCAGGATCCCGTTTTCCAGCTTACCATCTACTAACTTTCAGTCTCCAGTTTTTATTTTCCCGTATCCAAATTGCAGATTCTACTATCGTACGCATTAGGCCTTGATGGTTTAAGATCGATGGTAGTAAACATCGCAAACTGTTCACCTAAAGTAATCAAATTATTCCTAAACTCACGATTGGCGATGGCCTTAAAACTTTCTTCATTGGAGAGTTCAATCCTTATATGGTCGGCATCATCAACCCGGCACCTCACATTATAATCCTGGGTTTCCGCAATAACGGCCTGCTCTATATTTCTAACTACATCCAGCGTTTTTTCCAATAAGGCAACGTTGTAATTGATTCGTGTAGCCAAACAACTTTCCAGATCGGCTATATCTTGGTCGGCGCCCATTTTTATTGCTATTTCTTTGGCTTCAGCTGATGTAATGCCAAGTTCTGCCAAGGGAGAAATAACTCCGTGCTCACTCAAAGCTTTTCGCCCGGGACGATAACCTGTATCGCTTCCTGTTGTTCCGTCTATGATCAGCACATCCGAGCCTAGGTCTTGTATAGCTTTAATTATTTGGCCTTTACAATGATAACATCTATCTGTCGGGTTTTCTATAGCTTTTGGAATAGGATTTACCGGGATTATCCTTAATTCTTCATGGCTAATTAGGCCAACTTGTTTCCTGATTAAATACTCACTGGCTCTTCCAAATCCATTGTCAATCCATACGGGTGTTACCGTAACATGGGCCATCTTCGCGGCACCCAATATGGCACAACTATCCATTCCACCGGAAAACATGAGATAGCATTCTCCTATCTCTCTTATCCGTTCTATAAGTTTATTTATTTTTTGCATAGTATTTAAAACCGGTTCCAAAGATCAATAATTAAATATATAATACAAACATGGTTAAAATTAGCTTAATTCGTGGTTTAACCCGCAATATGCATTAGAAATTCTATTACACATTGAAATATTACTTTAAAACAAGACACTTCGTTGCATCATTTCAACTCACCAGAACGATGCTCCCGAAAGTAATCGGGACAAGTGATGCCTCGTTTCGGTAATGCCTTGTTTTATTGTACTTGCAATGCTCATGACGAACCTCCAATACATAATCCGGGTTTAAATAAAAGTATTAACTTGCAAAGTTAAAATCGTTTTACAATTTTTGACCCATCCCATCCCAATTAGCTTAATCGAAATTTATGGAGAATAATGGATTTATCGGCATGATAGAACATGCCTTAAAAAGTTATGAAAATCAATCTGCCTTTAGCAACTATCAGGGAGAATCATATACCTATCGTCAAGCAAGCGAAAGAATTTACTGGATACACGAATTGTTTAAGAAGTGTGATATCCAACAGGGTGACAAAGTAGCACTTATCGGCAGAAACCTAAGCAATTATGCCATCACCTACTTGGCAACCGTGTCGTATGGAGCTGTTGTTGTCCCTATTCTGCCTGACTTTGGCAGTGGCGAGATTCATCATATTGTCAGCCATTCAGAATCGAAGTTGTTGTTTTCGACCGATTTGATTTTTAACAAGGTGGATGAAAGCATGATGCAAAATATAAAGGGTATCGTAAGCATCGAAAGTTTTAAACCCTTGGTTAGTTGTACACTTGAGCTAAAAAACATTGTTGACTCAATAAAAATTCCTGAGGAGTTTACTGTTGAGATGATAGAGTTTGCCAAAATTGATAAGGATGAACTAATGGTGTTGTCATACACATCGGGTACCTCCGGATTTTCAAAAGGGGTGATGTTACCTCACCGAAGTATCTGGTCAAATGTTCTTTATGCACAGGAAAATCTGGAACTAAAACCTGGTAACAGGATTGTTTCATTCCTGCCTTTAGCGCATGCATACGGTTGCCTGTTCGAATTTCTGTGGCCATTTACCGTGGGATGTCATATTACCTTTTTGAGCAGGACGCCTTCTCCCCAGATTATCACCGAGGCTTTTCAAAACGTAAAACCGCATTTGGTTTTAGCAGTGCCATTAATCCTGGAGAAAATATTCAAGAAACGGATTTTGCCGGCTTTGGAAAAGAATCCCGTGAAAACCTTGAGCAAGATTCCAATCCTAAATCAGGTGGTTTACCAAAAAGTAAAAAATCAATTGACCGAGGTGTTTGGTGGCGAATTTCAGCAGATTGTGATTGGCGGTGCTGCACTCAATAAAGATGTTGAAGATTTTTTGCGTAAAATTGGCTTCCCGTTTACCATTGGCTATGGCATGACGGAATGCGGTCCGCTGATCAGTTACGAGCCCTGGGACACAACCCAACCGAGATCTGCGGGCAGGCTAGTAGACCGTATGGAGGTAATGATTGATTCCAACGACCCCTATAACGAAGTGGGGGAGATTATGGTAAAAGGCACCAAAACAATGTTGGGGTATTACAAAAATAAAGAGGCTACAGAAAAGGCTTTCGACAAAAATGGCTGGTTGCACACAGGTGATCTGGGTGTTATAGATGATAACAACTTCATTTATATTAAAGGACGAAGTAAAAACATGATACTGAGTGGTTCCGGACAGAACATTTACCCCGAAGAGATCGAGGCCAAACTGAATAACATGGAATACGTTCAGGAGTGCCTGGTACGCGATATAGGGGAAGGAAAACTGGAGGCACTGGTATATCCCGATTACGAAAAGGCTGATGCAGAAAATTTATCAGAGAAAGAAATTACCGACACAATTGAAGGCCTCAAGAAATTGGTAAACGAAGAGTTACCTGCTTATATGAACCTTTCACAGGTGACTTTGTTTCCCGAGGAATTTGAAAAAACGCCCAAAAAGAGCATCAAACGATATAAGTACACCAAGTAGCATCTGGCTGCAGGCCTTTAGTTATCGGTTGCAGGATATTAGCCTTTGCAAAGGTGTTTCAGGTTGAAGGTTCTTAACCGGTACCAAATGGGCTTTACCGTAAACAGACTGCTTCGTATACTTGCGAAGGATTTTTTTAGTAGGAAAAACCGGGTATCTTATACACTTATTAATCAAAACTATTTAATTATGGCGGATACGGAAATAAAAGCACTACTTCAGGTAAGCGATAAAATTATAGCTGAGGAAATTAAACGAATTCTGGAGGGCTCTGGAATTTATTCCCTTCTTCATTCCGATAACCCGGCATCATCCTTAATGAATACCTATTTCGGGTCGGCAACACAAGATGATATTACACTAAAAGTTAATGCAGCCGATTATGAGAATGCCGTCAAAATCATCGAAGAACATGGATACCAGGATTTATTGGTGTAAGAAATTGGTTGGGACTATAACTCTGACCAGAGTGTAATACCTTTATTTGAAATTTAACTGGTGAAGGAGCAAAGTCCTTGCCTATATACCTGGATTTTTTCCGCTTCCATTAACCATTTGTGTTTTTCATTCTCCATCATAGTCTTGCCGACCACCTGATTTCCATTCCTTTAAAATCCAACACTTCGTAGCATACACCCGCGCTGCAGGCAGGCCCTCCTCTGCGTTCGCCAACAAACAGTTGAACGCTGTTTTTTGAGTTGAGCTTGTATCGGGCACTACACCCAACCCACCATTTATCGGATTCGGATACAAACCGATCGTTACTCCACTCTGTATTTAAGCCCAGATAAAATTTAGATTTATTACGAATGGTAAGCCCCAAAAGATAATTCTGGACATGGGTATCAAGTCTTTCAAATTTTTGTCCTTCACCTTCAACGATCAATCCCCATTTTTTGCAAAGCGGACTATCCATATAGAAACCAGCAGATATTCTTTTGTCCTCATTTTTAAGCGGATCCAGCGCATAATCGGCAAACAGTTTTAAATCTCCATCATAAATTCCAACACCCGAAAATTCAAAAAACCACTCGTTATAATTAAACTCCCTGACAAACCTGTTTCTGGCATAGGTGTAATTAAACGTCAACAAGGAAAAAAGACCTGGCTGATAAAACGCCTCCAACTGGATGCCACTTTCATTGGTTGGCTGCAGAACATGTGTGCTTCTGTTCAATAACTTATAACTATGCTCACGAACCAAAGCAGGTGGTTCGTTAATTCCTGTACCAATTAAAAAGTGCTCGTAATGCTTATATTCCAGGCTTAAACCGAAGTTTGCTAACGAAAACGCTAAACTGCCATATATTGCAAAAGCTTCTTGTTCGTTGGAGCTTTTACCTTCTCCACCTAAATAGTCGGCATATCCCAAATAATATGTCAATGTTGGGAGAATGGTGCCGGAGAATCCTGTCATAGCATAGTAGCTTTCTTCCTCATCGTTCTTTAACCGTAATCCGGAAAATTCTATTTTTTGCTTTCCAACCGTATATCCCGCTTCAGCACCCAGCACCTCATCCGACCTTCTTCTCTCCCATATTTGCGTGGGTGGGTACAGGTTATTTAAGGCATACCCCCAAAGTACCTTTCCCGACCATTTATCGGTTTTATAGGAAGCCGTAGCTCCAAGCATGTCGGTATAGAAATACTGCTTGGAACGGAAACCGCGATCTTCGATAACCGCACCAGGTATTTCGTAATTTCTTAGTAGGATACCTTTGCCCAGAATCTCATTGTAGTTGCCTAATTGCACCGACACGGATTTTGTTTGATAGCTTACTTTAGCTTGCGATAAGTTTATGTAATTCCTTTCTCCAAAGGGCGATTGATATAGCTGCAGGCCAGCACCAAACTTAAACTGACTTAGAGTATAGTTTAAATTCAACTTGCTGTACACCGAATTGAACATATCGTCCTGTTCGTTGGGGAGCTTTCCGTATTGGTACTCCGTTAAAGCGGTGCCCGAAAATTGGGCAGTAACAACCGTGAATCCAATCATCAATAAGGTAAATATCGAATAGCTTCTCATTCTGCAAGTAGTTTTTCTATTACCTTTCGCCACTCTTCCTCGTCGCCGGAAGCAAATCCCTCGTGACGAAAAACCACTATGTCTTCTTTGTTTATAATGAGAAATGTAGGCATTGAACTCACTTCCAGTTCATCTTTTATCTTACCTTCAATATCCCTTATGTTGGGGTAGGTAATATTTAACGAGTTTACCAGTGGCAAGACCTTCGAGAAGCTTCGTGGGCCATCGGTATTTACGCCAATAAAAGCAACTCCTTTATGATTGTATTCCTGGTAAATATTTTGAAGTTTGGGCATGGCTTTCAAACAGGGCCGGCACCACGATGCCCAAAAATCGAGTACAGTTAAATATTCCCCTTTTATATCAGAATAGCTTACCGGTTTGTTATCTATCGTAGAGGTTGAGAAATTCCGAATCGTCTGTGCACTTATGTTGAGCGAAATAAACAAAACAAAAAGGACAAGTAAATGATTTCTTGCCATAGTCTATTTGTTTAGGTATGTTTCCACGGTACTTTTGGCAGAATCTGCATCGCTTCCAGCTCCACGGCTCCCTTTAAATCGGATATAACCTTCCTTATCCACAACAATAAGCCTGTCGTAGGTAGTTTCGAACTTACTGGCTACCGATGAACCTTTCAGCAGTAGAGGGAAATCTACACCTGTACTGTTTTTAAACCCTTCTACCGAAGCCTTTGTGCCATCCCACTGATCAATACCTACAATAATAACATTGCCGTTAGCACTATATGCATTTGCCAACTTGCTTTGCACTGACGGCGCTGATGCTATGCAGGATGGGCAAGTGTTGCCAAAAAAGAAAAGTACCACCACTTTTCCTTTGTAGGCAGATAGCGTTACGGTTTCGTCATTTAGATTTTGAAGACTGAAATCCGGTGCCAGTGTTGCACCGTTATTGTTACTCCCATCATCATTCATATCCCCATCGTTATTATTGTTCGTGGGGTTTGTGTTGGAATCTGACATGGGATTATTGCCATCATCACATGCATAAAAGGCCAATGACGAAATAACGAAAACGGATATAAGAAGTCGACTTACTTTCATTACAGTATAATTTTAAATTCCAAATGTATTCGAAGGAACTCCCTATAATGCTTCTCTTCCCAATGAATAGGGACAAATAGTGCGAGAAACTTTTCTTTAGGGTCGTTTCTTTTGCGTACATTTATAAGATTAATACCGTATCAGTCGAATGGCATAGCATTTCCTTACAAATAGGATTGTATTTTTTGGTGACATTTTTTATTAAAAGGCGATTTTCCTTCGCAGAAAATAAATCCGCGAGAAACAACAAGCATACTACAGCATATCTTCTTCGTTTATGAGTCTTCGGTAACCCAGGCATATAGATATATAGATAAGGGAACCGACAGTTATCGGGTAGATGAATATTTTACATCTTAACTCAATATTACTTTTCCTCCAAAACCAGTACAATTTTATTAAAATCGGCGGCGGCGTTTACCACGTTTTTAAAACCTTCAAAGGATTCTTGATCGACAAAAATTTCCTTGTAATATTCTTCAACCACTATTTTATAGATATCACCGTTGTAGGTATAATTCGATTCAAATCCGAAAATCTTCTCACCCCCTTTGCTTGCAATAACGTTCAATTCTCCCGCTTCGGGATTGACAATTTTATAACCTTGGGGCACTTGTAGGCTGATTTCGCGATAATACATGCGGTTAAAGTCGTTCTCAGCCATCGACTGGCGGTCATCTTCAAAATACATTTCAACCTGTTGGCCGATAGCTTCCCCAATACTCAATAATAGTTTGGGTCCTGCTTGTTCCAGAAATGCGGCCGTGGTAAAATCGGAATGCACCAGAAACTCCCCATCTTTTAAATGTTCCAGATCGCTCGAATCCCTTAAAAACAATTTGTTAACAGTTGGGTTTGGTGCTTTGGTCGCGGTCATTTCCTTTAAAGTATTCTGTTGTTGCTCTTCATCCATCATTTTAAAAAAATGAATGAAGAAACCGCCGCTCAAACCTTTGAGTCCTCGTTCGGTAACAATACGAACATTATCGCTATCCACATCTAATGTCATATTGATAATCATATTGTCGTAGTTGTGGTTGTATGGAGCGGGTGGAATATACCTTATTTTGCCAATGGCCGATTCAAAATCCCCAATCCTGACGGGCTCAATAAAAAGTCCGTCGGTAGCGGTGAGTTTGCCATTGACCACACCTAGTCTATATCCGGCATTGGATGGGTCGATGTACTTATCGAGGTTCGGGAAATAAATTAAATATTGGTCGAGGTAGTTCCATGACTGGAAGCTACCATCGAACCTAACGTTATCGCGCTCCGAGGTCAATACCATTTGATGCTCAATGCCCAGTTGTTTTAAGATATTTCCGTATAATTTAACTATTCCCCGGCTGCCGGTCACTTTGTGTTCCAGCACAAAATCAAGGTCGGAGAACTCGTCGGCATTGAACTGTTCCACATAAATATTGCTTTTGAGGAACGCCTCTACATATGTTACTTTTTCTTCTTCGGTATTGCCCTGAACCTGTATCAATTCCATCCATTTTTCGATGGTTTTAGGGTTAACCGTCAAGTACATGGATTCATACACTCGTTGCGCCGCATCGTCCCAGGTCAGTTTTTGTGCATTGTCATGGGAGTAATTATAGTCTAAACGATATTCAATGCGTTGTTTTCTCGGGTCAACATAGGAAAATTTCTCGCCTTTAATGGCCGGAATCATGCCACTCTCGCACCAGAACCGGCTTCGTTCATCGCCAAGCTTTTCAAAAATTCCGTTGGGAAACCCGTTGTATCCGCGAATATCATATACCAGGTTGTTTGGGCATATTATCTCGAACGAAGCATGCTGTAAAGGAAAATTAAACTGGAAATAGTTGCGACCGAAATTGCTGGCATGCATTTTTCGAACCACGTAATATTCTACCTCATCGCCTATCTCGATTCCGTCGATGGCGAATATTTTATAGCTTTTGCCGCTTTCATCGTCTTTTATTTCCTTGATATTATTTTTATCGAATTCGATGGATTTCCCATTAGGCTTGATGGTTCTGGCTTTAATATCAGTGACCTCGATCACATTTCCCAATGCCACTGATATTTTATTAAAACGATTGATTGCATCATCGTTATTCAGGCGGAATTTTTTATGAATGGTATGGTTCATCAGCAATCCTTCTTCCTCGGAATAGAAATATTCGTACTTTTCTTTTAAAAGGATGCCGATTATGTTTTCGCCTTCGTTCTGTTCTTCAACTTCGGAATAGTAGGGTTTTGCCGACCATACTTCGTTGGTCGCGTTTTGCGCCGAGAGACCAAAGGCAAAAGTTAGTAATATTAGTAAAATTGAATTTCTCATATTAGTTCTTTAATATCATCCTTATCTAGTTGCGGTGTAAAAACGACTTGAATCTTTCACATTTGTGATTCCACCGTTTATAATATACACAATTTACCCAGAGCGTTGCCCTAAGCTATGTTCTTTATGGCTTTCAGCCTATTTACTGTACCTGTATCATTTGAAATCAAAGTTAGGGTTAGTTTTTAAACCTTTTTTTAGTACCAGTGTGTTTCTATAACTCTTGTTTAGTGTTTTTATCATTTTGTTCCACTCTCCAATTTTATCCTCCAATAGAATCAGAAATTTAAACTTAAGTTCCTTCTCCAGAATCACCGTATTATCAGTTTTCTTGTACTGGATGCTAAACTCAAATTCTGGATTTGAAAAACTGTTGTCTTTAGGCATATACGTAACTTCATATCCTTCCGGAATCTCTAATTCTGTTATATATCGTTCGGTACAATAAAAATCATTTTCAAGGGGTGTGAATGTATTACCGGTGGTATCTATAATCATCTGACCGTAGGATTTATCGAGATGCAGGTTCAGGTATATTTCATCACCCATGGATTTATAATAATCACTGACCTCAAATTTCAATTCGAGCCGGGCTGGATTGTCATACTCAAATAAATTAATTATTTTATTATTCGTGACCACGAATTTGTTGTTACCCATCTCAAAATGATGGGATAGGTATTGATTGTATTTTTCGGGTTTTACACCATCCAGGGCATGGGCCAATTCCAGCTTGTTAAAACCCGTGTATTGGACTTTATCATGGCCTTTCACTTTGCCATCCACTAACTTAATTTTAATCGAATCGCTTGTAACACTATAGTCAGCCGGTGTAATTGGCACTTTATAAATTTTATACTTATCCTCGCTTATCCCAATCATCACTTCTTTCCCTTGGATATGGTATGGACTTACTCCATAATCGAGATACTCGAAGGTGCCATCCAGCAACACGACTGAATCATTTACAATTTGAGCAGCTATCATATGATTGTCTACCACAGGTAAGGGTAATTCCTCGTACCTGTATGGTTTATGACGGGTTCCCACCCAGGTAAAGTAAGTAGGGAGGCCTGCCATGTCCATCATGGTTTTTATCAGACACGACATGCCCTTGCAATCACCAAAACGTTTGGTCAACACTTCCTTGGCCGGCATAGGAACAAAACCTGAATAACCCTCTTCGTAAGCAATGTATTTGATGTTTTTGTGTACCCAATAATAAATGGCCTTGGCTTTTTCTTGGTCATCGGTTAGCCCATGTGTAACTTCATCCACGAGAGCTTTCAACTCTTCGGTTCCGGATTTATCTACCTGGTTTATAAAGTCGTTATAGAATGCATAAAGTTGATCGAGTGTTCCGAAGTAAGGTTCATTGTTAATACTTTTGATAAAAAAAGCGATATGCGGACTAAAGAAACTGGTGGAATAAAAGCCTCCCGCATAATACTGATACGGCATAACATCTTCTACCGTCCACTCATAAAAAGTGTACTTGCCTTTTTTATACGTTTTATAGCTGGGCTGAATATGATCGAAATTAAACTCTTTGAAACCTAGCTCGATATGCTTATGGACTTTCACAATTATTTTTGCCTTGGCAATAGGGATGAAGGATTGCAGGAAGGATTGCCCTAAAAATTTAGGATTGCTATAATTGATCGTATAATTCAAACGTGTAATAGCGCCTTTTTGAATCGCAGGATAAGCAAATTGCATTATTTTGGAATCATCGTAAAAAATGCCGCCATCAATACTGTGCGTTTCTTGAAACTGTTTCACCTTCACTTTATCGAAATCATCACCAGCAGGAACTAAAGTGTACGCTTCTTTTTCTGAGATTGTTGTAAAGCCACCAAAAAAGATAAAATCTTTTGTAAGACCTTTAGAGAAATCGTTTAATATCACCACTTCCTTTGAGTTTTGCTGAGTGACAATTACCGAATCATCTGCCCAATCCATCACATACAAGGATTCCATATTGGAAACTACCGCATTATATTTTTGATATTTAGCAGTTAGTTCATCAACGTTTGGATAATTGGCCGGGAAGCTTTTTTTTGCTACAATGCTCAGAAAGCAAAGAAAGATGTATTTTAGTATTGTAGTCCTCATGGTATCAAAAATAAAACACAAAAAGATAGTGTGAATGAAATTCTTCTACTGCTCATATCCAATAAACTTGCCACTCCACCATTTTTCAATGGAAATAATCTTACCCGATTGGTTGTAATTCTTTACAACACCGTGTAATTCATCACGCTTATATTGACTCACTTTTTTTGGTTTCCCGCTCTCAAAGAATTCGGTATTTTTTCCGTTTTTCATTCCCGCAATGTTGAAATACTCCAATTTCTTTTTGCCGTTAGGATAATAGGCTAAAAATTGTCCATTCAGCATTCCGTTTTTAAAGGAGTTTTTTTGACGGATTTTCCCATTACTATAATATTTTATTCTGTCTCCATGGGGAAGAAAGTTTTTAAAGGATTGCTCGTAACTTTTCTTACCGTTGTTAAAATAGGCTTCAATTTTATAATCGCCATTCGTAATTGGAATGGTATCTGTGTACAAGCCGTTTTTTAAATACTGGTATGCCATCAGTTCGTTTTCTTCAAAAATGAGTTTAATGATGACATCGCCACTTATATCATATTGGATGACATCGCCATGTAATTCTCCATTTCTATAATTTTCGGTGAGTTCTAAAGTTTTGTCTTCGTCATAATATTTGGCTTCAGCATCTTTTTCTCCATTAAAATAATTGACTTCTTCTTTCAGATTTCCATTTTCGTAATACTTCACGCCTTTGCCCACTTTTTTCCCGTTCAAATAGGACTCTCTCGATTTTACACTTCCGTTTGCGTAGTAATGAAAATATTCACCGTGTCTTTTATGGTTTAAATAGCTCCGTTTACTCAGGGTTCTTCCATTGGGGTGATCCCATATTAAATCTCCTTCGTAGTATCCCCCTTTGATATGACCTACTGCGTTGATGTAATTTGAATCACGCATGATCATAAATCTGTCCTGCTCTAGCAGGGAAGTTGAGTTTATTCTATTTGCATGAATATCATAGTTTTCGTGAATCAACATTTTTCCATCCAGATATTTACGTCTATTTTCAATGATACCTTCAACATCATAGTTGGTTAACCATCCATGAATATCCCCTTTTAAAAAGTAATAGGTTGATTCCAGGCTGCCATCGCTAAGCCTGTAAGTCCAAGTATTGTCCTGGTAGCCATCCTTGTAAAAACCTTGGTTTACCAGCGTTCCATCAGGAGAATACTGCTTATATGCTCCATTCAGTATTCCGTTTTTGTAAATATAGATTTCTTTTATGTTAGCGTTGGCATGATAAATCGTTACTTCGCCATCCAATTCACCGTTTTTATAATAAGATGTTTGCTTAGGCCATCCATTCTTAAAGTAGCTGGTCCATTTACCTTCAAACTTTCCAGCTTTAAACGAACCGCTTGTTGTTTTTCGGCCGCTGGAATCGTGTGCTAAGAAACTAAAGGTTCCCTCTGGGTTTTCACTCACCAAATATCTTTCTCCCGATTCACTGATAGATGAAACCTTGATAATAATTCCATTGTCGTATACCTCTTCCATGTATAATTTGCCATCTTCATCGAAGGAGTTGTATAATCCATGCAGGTTACCTTGCTCATTGTAAAAGGTTTCAATTTTTAAATTTCCATTTCGGTAGAACGCCTTAAATGCCCCAACCAACTCTCCATCTTTTAAGTTTCGAATGTCTTTCAGATTTCCATCAGAATAATAGTTTCTCCATTCTCCCTGTTCTTTATCGTCCTTAAACTGTCCATCAGAAGCAAGTATGCCATTTGGATGGTACTCCTTAAACTTCCCGTTTGTTTTACCTTCTGAATATGATTTTTGATGATGTATTTTTCCGTTTGCAAAGTACGATTCGTAGTTTCCTTCGAATTTTCCATCTTTATAAGTAAAGCTCTCGCTAATAATTCCATTGGCAAAGTAATTATAGGCCTGGCCATTTTGCAGGCTGTTGGTATAACTTGTCAAGCCGGTTCTGTTGCCAAATTCATCAAACCATTCCACTTTCCCATTCACTTCTCCATTCGAATATGGAGCCCTTACGCTCTCTTTTCCTGTTGTATGATATTTTGTCCAAATCCCGTTTAGCTTACCATCCGTTAAATACTCTACAGTTTCTAATTGAGCCTTTGAATTGTAATAACGCCATTCGCCCTGTTTTTTTCCGTCCTTATATACGCCTATGGCATTTAACTCCCCGTTGCTGTGGTAATATCTCCAATCGCCTTCTTCCTTTCCTTCCGTATTTGAATTGCCGATGGAATAGAGCTTTCCATCATCGAAGTAGGCAAAATCCAAGGTATCTAATATACCCGTGACATGGGTTAACCTGCGTTGTTTAATCTTGCTTAATTGGCTTCCTGTTTGATAGAACTTCTTCAATATATCCTCATTCTTCGATACATACTTAGTGATGCTTTCATGTTCGGTAGAACGCAGTAGGGTATATAAAAAGGGTTTTAAATGCCCTTCTTCTTTGATGGCCTTGATAAATGGGAAATACATCTTTATCCAGAAATCGTCTGCGCTATCCGATAGAGGCAGAACCTTAAATAGCATGTCTGTTTGTTTTACCAACGAGGCATTGAAACCTATCGGTAGGGAGTATCTGTCGGTTAGTACAATCCTGGATTTAATATAGTGGTCAACTTCTCCAAATATCTTGTTGTCTTCAATTGGTTCGATAAAATGACCTTGGGTAGTGTCTATATAACCGTTGGATAGGTTTTCTACAAATACCAGTACTTGGTTGCTTCTACTGCTGTTGGGTTCCAATGCCAGGAATGTTTCTAACGAAAGCATGGCCCTTGTGTATTGTTTTTGTCGTGCGACTAACTTGCCCAACTGCATATGACTGGAAGCATGATAAGGATTACAGCGCAAAGCTTCCTGAAAACAGGATTGTGCTTTGTCATAATATTCTGCGCCTAAATAAGTAACACCTAAATTATAGTGCAACAAAGAACTGTGTGGATATCTCTCAATGGCCTGTTGGTAGGTTTCAATAGCTCTAGGGGTATCGCCCAGGTGGTCATAAGCGGTTCCTTTAGTTCTTAACAAGTGCTTATGATTTGATCCGGGAAGGCTTAAGCCATTGTTGGCCATAATGATAGCGCTGTCGTATTTATGCATGGCCAGATAGGTCAAGGCCATTTCTGCAAGCATTTTATTGTAGCTGGAATCGTTTTCGTTTACAAGCTTAAACCGGGCAATCGCTTCGGCATATCTTTGTTCATCGTAAAACTGAATGCCTGCCTTTATTATACTATCACCTGTAAGTTGCTGGGAATGGGCGCTTAAAACAGAAAAAATATAAAGAAGTGCTGTTAATTTCTGGAGCATAAGAGGTTTGTTAAATGTATACCCTGTGAAAATAGTAACATTTTATCTAACAAAAAAGCACAAAAAAGCCGGAATGAAAATCATCCCGGCTTAATTTAATTCTTTAAGCAGTAAATACTACTCTAATTTCTTCATTAAAGTGGTATAAATATATTATAATACTCTAACGTTCACTGCGTTCATACCTTTACGGCCTTCTTTTAGTTCAAATTCAACTGCATCGTCTTCACGAATTTCGTCGATTAAACCTGATACGTGCACGAAATACTCTTGGTTTGTTTCGTCCTCTTTAATGAATCCAAATCCTTTAGATTCATTGAAAAATTTTACTGTTCCTTTATTCATTACTGTAATTAAAAAAATATGTTCGCCAAAGGTAAGGGAAAATATTACAATCCCAACAATTGTATCTATTTATTTCACAATATTTTAAACAGGGATGCAAAAAAACGGTCAATACCTTTGTTTTTAGTGCCTTAAAAAAACATATTAAACTATAAAATAGCAGGATATGATGTTAACCTCGCTTTTTTCGGAAGAACTGTATACCCCCAAACCCTGAAATGATGGAGATATAAAAACCAAAATCGTACCACCAACCGGTATTATACGTTTCATAGACACTAATTGACTCATTAAAAAGACCCAGTATTAGCGAAAATGGTGCAATCCAACCATGCCAAATACCGGAGAAAAAACCGGCGTGATCATCCGGTCCGTAGCTTCCACCTCCCGGCAGACAGGAAGTCAACATTAGTAGAAGTGATAGCAACCCCAAACAAAATACTATTTTTCTATTTTTTTCCATACTTGTTAAATTTAAGGAATATATTTACTAAGCAATTTACCTTATAAAATTAATAAAGATGTGTTTTAAAACTGTTAATTTATTCGCTATTATTCGCACCATTCGAAACAGGGGAGAAAAATAAACCTGGACATGAGATAATAGACTATAAAAATTTAAAGATTTAGAATTCAATCTTTTATAAAATAAACCAACTTGAATCATAAAATAATCCTATGGAAATAACCATTCTCATTGATAACGAAAAAAATGAATTGGTGTATCGTAGCGAGCATGGTCTTTCCATGTTGATTGAATGGAACGATACAACCATTCTTTTTGATACGGGCAAAAGCGATGCTTTTATCCAAAATGCCAAACTGCTGGGTAAAGATCTTACCAAAGTAGACTACGTGGTACTCAGCCATGCACATTACGATCATACCGGGGGACTAGAAGAGTTTCTAATTCTTAATAAAACCGCTAAAATTATCCTTAAAAAAGAAGTGCTTGAAGAGCGATGGAGTGTTTCACATGGCTACAACCGAAGAATTGGTTTCCCTCTTAGGAAAAGATTTGAGCAGCTTAATGGTCGTTATATGTTTGTAGATAAAACACAAGAGGTTGTGCCCGGGTTAATTGTCTTTACCGATATCACTAAGCAGTCAGGGCATACGTTTACAGACTCCTATTTATTTGCACAGCAAGATAGTAAGCTGGTTCCTGATACCTTTAAGGATGAATTGTTTTTGGCGGCAGTAAAGGACAACAAGTTGGTGGTGTTTACGGGATGTGCCCATAACGGGGTTGAAAATATGATTCGTACCGCTATTGCGCATACTGGAATTAAAGAAATAGCATTTGTGGTAGGAGGAACGCATTTAAATAGAGCTTCCGAGGGACAAGTTCAAAGGACTTTAAAGGAACTTGAGAAATTTGACATTAAAAGGGCGGCTTTTAATCACTGCTCAGGCAAGCATAATATTCCGATGATGGATAATAAACTGGATGGAAAAATTGAATATGCTTATGCAGGAGCAAGTTACTTCCTGTAAAGCTTAGCTCTGTATAAAAAAATGGTGATCCTCTATTTCCTTTTTCATCAAGTCAACTTCGGGGATTCCGATTTTTTTTCCGTAACTATCGATCAGTTTCTCTTTTTTAAGAGAGAATAAAATACGAATAACCTGTTCCTCTTCTGTGCCGGCAAAATTAGCAATTTCTTTTGTACTAACCTGAATGTCTATTACTCCGTTCTTGTTGCCGAATTTACGAAACAAATACAGGATCGTATCTATTACTTTCTCCCTCACAGTCATGTGGGCATACATTCTCACTTTGGTTTCACTTCGGTTTAATTCTTCAGCATAAAATACCATAAAATCGTATGCCATATTAGGGTTTGATAGCAGCATTTCCTTTAGTGTATCCATTGAAAAATGGCACATAGTGGTATTTTCCAGGGCTACTGCGCCAATAGCATGACTCTGCCTGGAACTGAAACCGCGTATACCTACCATCTCACCGTTAATCGCAAAACGTAATATCTGTTCCCTGGCATTAATCCCTGTGCTAAAAACTTTAACCTTGCCCGTATGCACAAAGTGCATTCCTTCTACAGGGGTGCCTTCAACTATTATGCTTTGCCCTTTCTTACATTGCGTGGTATGCTTATTTTTCAAATAAGCCTCAATGCTTGGTTCCCCAACGTGTTTATGAATTAAACAACTTGTATTTGAGCAGTTTTTGCAATCTGTGTTATTGGGCATTTTCTTACTTTTTAACTTAAATTACAATCGAAGCATGGTTTAGTTCGGGAAAATCTATCTTTTAATATCATGCCATGAGTTCGATAGTGTGCGAATGTATATAGAATTATTCTTAAACCTGGATTATGCATTAGCACTTCGTCGTGAACATTGAAAGTGCAATAAAACAAGGCTTTGCTGAAACGAGACATAACTTGTCCCGATTACTTTCGGGAGCATCGTTATGGTGAGTTGAGGTGAAGCAGCGGAGTGTCTTGTTTTGAAACAATTTCAATGTGTAATAGATTTTCTAATGCATATTGCGGGTTAAACCGTTAGTGCTATTTTCGGTCAAATAAAAAGCCCCTCAGCTGAGCACTTAGCAGAGGGGCTTTGTTTATATCCGAATAAGCCTAGCTTGCTTTTAAACGGGCCAGACTTTCCTTGTCAATTTTAGCTTTGGCATACTCAACGGTGATGACCAATTCTTTGTCGTTTTTAGAAGGCGCTTCAAACATCATGTCCATCATAATGGTTTCGCAAATAGAGCGCAAACCTCGCGCACCTAATTTAAACTCGACCGCTTTATCTACAATGTAATCCAAAACGTCCTCGGTAAAAGTCAAGGTTATGTCATCAATTCCAAAAAGCTTTTCGTACTGTTTGATGATTGAATTTTTTGGTTCATGAAGTATCCTTCTTAAGATATCTCGATCCAACGGATTTAAATAAGTTAAGACAGGCAAACGGCCAATGATTTCAGGAATCAAACCAAACGATTTTAAATCCTGAGGAGCTACATATTGCAATAAATTTTTCTGATCAACTTTATCTTTTGCCTTACTGGCCGTGTAGCCAACCACTTTGGTATTTAGGCGCTGTCCAATTTTGCGCTCGATGCCATCAAATGCACCACCACAAACAAATAAAATATTCTTGGTGTCCACCGGAATCATTTTCTGTTCAGGGTGTTTACGTCCCCCTTGTGGCGGAACATTAACTATAGAGCCTTCCAATAGTTTTAGAAGCCCTTGCTGAACACCTTCGCCGGAAACATCACGGGTAATGCTCGGGTTATCTCCTTTACGTGCAATCTTGTCTATCTCATCAATAAATACGATTCCCTTTTCGGCAGCTTCTACATTATAATCTGCTGCTTGCAGTAATCGGGTCAGAATACTTTCAATATCCTCGCCAACATAACCTGCTTCCGTTAAAACGGTGGCATCAACAATAGTAAAGGGAACATGAAGCATTCGGGCAATGGTACGGGCTAAAAGCGTTTTACCGGTACCTGTTTCTCCTACAAGGATGATGTTGGATTTTTCAATCTCAATATCATCGGTGCTACTGCGCTGTTGTAATCTTTTGTAATGATTGTACACCGCCACCGACAAGTATTTTTTTGCCTCATCCTGACCGATAATATACTGATCCAGGAACAATTTAATTTCGGTTGGTTTCAGTAGCGTAATTTCGTCCACATTAAAACCGCCTTTTTTCTTAAATTCTTCCTCCAAAATACCATGAGCCTGCTCTATACAGCTGTCGCATATATGACCCGAAACACCTGCAATCAGCAAGTTGGTATCCTTTCTCTCTCTTCCACAAAACGAACACTTATCCATAAATTACCCTTTGAAAAATATAAACAACAATGCAGAATACGTTGAATTTACGGTATTCTGCATAGTTGTTATCAGTTTTTTATTTTACTTTACATCCCTGGTCAACACTTCGTCGATCATTCCATATTCCTTCGCCTCTTCCGCGGTCATCCAGTAATCGCGATCAGAATCCTTCTCTACCTTTTTGAAGGTATTTCCGGAATGATTGGAAATAATGGTATACAATTCTTTTTTCAGTTTTTGTATCTCTCTGGCCGTAATCTCAATGTCAGAAGCAGGCCCCTGGGCTCCACCCATGGGTTGGTGAATCATTACACGTGAATGGGTGAGCGCAGACCGCTTCCCTTTTGTTCCGGCGGTTAATAAAACAGCTGCCATAGAGGCCGCCATGCCTGTGCAAATAGTAGCTACGTCCGAGGAAATATACTGCATGGTATCGTAAATACCCAATCCGGCATAAACAGAACCACCAGGAGAATTGAAATAAATGGAAATATCCTTGTGGGGATCAGCCGATTCCAGATATAACAACTGTGCCTGAATAATATTGGCTACGGTATCGTCCACAGGCAATCCCATAAAAATAATCCTATCCATCATCAAACGTGAAAATACATCCATTGAGGCTACGTTCAACTGTCGCTCTTCAATAATGGTAGGTGAAATATACCCACTACTAACAGAGGTGTATTTGTCTAAAGCAAGACTGTTAATGCCAATATGTTTGGTGGCATATTTTTGAAAATCTTTTGGATCTATCATGATATTATTTTTTCCTATTCTTAAATATTATTGGAGAGCTAAATTAAAAAAAAATAATGTCTTATTGCAAATGAACAAAGCCTTAAATGCATATTGCGATTTAAGGCTTTGTATTTATTTGATCAACAAAGCACTATGGCTTAACGTTTGGAGAAGCGTTGTGGTTCCGTCGACCTTATTTTTTAGTTATTTTCAAAAAGCTGGTTAAATTCTTCTCTATTAACTGTTTTATCCTCAATTTTAACAGCCTCTTTTATGAAAGCTATAACCTTATCCTGCGCGGCTGTTTCCGACATGTTTCTTCGTTGCTCTTCCTGATTCATCATATCTTTGGCGTAGCTCTCCAGGTGCTCTTCAGGAATGTTTGACAATCCATATTGCATAAACTGCATTTTTGCGGATTTCTTGGCCACTTCGAGAACATCAGCTTCTTCGATTTTAATTTCGTTCACCTTTAGAATTTCGTTCTTGATCAACTGCCATCTTAAGTCATCAAGATATTTAGGCATGTCGTTCTCAAGTGATTCAGGAGTGATTTCTTCCTTGTCATGATTGATCGTTAAGATCCAGCGTTTCAAAAATGCCTCAGGCAACGCGATGTCTATTTTTTTCATCAGCTTTTCTTTGGCATCCATGGCGAATTTGTACTCACTCTCGAAATTCAAGGTTTTTTCAAGATCTTCCTTGATCTTAGCGACAAACTCTTCTTCGTTAGTGACTATATCTTTACCTAACACCTGGTCGAACAATTCCTGGTTCAACTCAGCCTCAATATAATTGGTAACTTCTTTCACGGTGAACTGGAAATCACCATCAATTTGCTCAGCTTCCTCGGCGGAAATTTTTAGCATATAGGAGGTTTGTGTAGCATCCTCGAAAGTAGTTTTGGGGGTGATAACAATAACATCGCCAGCTTTAGCACCAATTAACTTGGCTTTTGCTTCTTCGTTTTTAATAGAAACAGCGGAAATAACAGAGTCTTCTGCTGTAATACCTCCTTCTAATATTTTTCCATCCTGATCAAGCTGAGCAAAATCTCCTTTGATCATAGACTCTTCAGTAGCTTCCTCCACAATTTCCGATGTGCCAAAGCGACTCGTTGCTTGTTTCACCTGCTGGTCTAACATTTCATCGGTAACCTCTATGCTATAATACGGAAGCTTTTCTCTTTTTGACAATTTCACTTCAAATTCAGGAGCGAGGGCAAGGTCAAAATTAAACTGGAAATTTTCTTGCGTCTCAAAATCGATGGTTTCTTGTGTTTCACTTGGAAGTGGCTCACCCAGAACATTCAATTTGCTCTCAAATAAATATTTCGAAATTTCTTCAGAAACAATTTTGTTAACTTGCTCGGCCAACACATGTTTACCGTACATCTTTTTAATCATGCCAAAAGGAACTTTTCCGGGACGGAAACCAGGCATGTTGGCTTTCTTACGATAATCTTTTAGTACCTCATCAACGCGACTCTCGTAATCTTCTTTCTCTACAGTAAGTTTTAATACTGCATTTAAATCATCAATGTTTTCTTTTGAGATGTTCATCAGCTAAACAATTATTAGTGAAGTTTTTGTGTGATTACTGTTTGACCTAACCTAGGTCATCATCAATTTACTTAATTTAAAAAAACCGTCCTACTACCGATTTACATCGTAAGTGAGACGGTTTTTGTATTTCCTGAATTGGTGCGGATGAAGGGACTCGAACCCCCACGCCTCTCGGCACTAGATCCTAAGTCTAGCGCGGCTACCAATTACGCCACATCCGCGTTATTTTTTTAGCGATGCAAAGATAAGCTGTTTCTGATCTAATTTGCAAATAATATGGCAAAAAAAATAAAAATATTTTTTTCAAGTCTAAAAATCAATTACCTACATCGAACTTTCTTCGTTTTAACTCAAAGTCGTTACCCAAATAAAGCCTGCGTACTTCTGGGTCTTCAGCCAGTTCCTCGGCGGTTCCCGCTTTGAGTATATTTCCTTCAAATAATAAGTAAGCCCTGTCGGTAATGGAAAGCGTTTCGTGAACATTGTGGTCGGTAATCAAAATGCCAATGTTTTTATATTTCAGTTTGGCGACAATCTCCTGGATATCTTGCACGGCAATTGGGTCTACACCTGCAAATGGCTCATCCAACAAAATAAACTTGGGGTTAATGGCCAATGCACGGGCTATCTCGCACCTTCTTCTCTCTCCGCCCGACAATTGAATACCCAGGCTTTTGCGGATATGCCCTAAGCCAAATTCGTTCAGCAGCTCCTCCAGCCTTTCTTTCTGGTACTCCTTTGAAAATTTGGTCATTTCCAATACGGCCTTTATGTTGTCCTCAATACTCAACTTTCGGAATACGGATGCTTCTTGTGCTAAATAACCGATTCCTCGTTGTGCCCTTTTGTAAACGGGCTCCTTGGTAATAACCGTATCGTTAAGATAAATATTTCCTTCGTTAGGAGTAACCAATCCAACCGTCATATAAAAAGTGGTGGTTTTCCCGGCGCCATTAGGGCCCAGCAAACCAACAATTTCACCTTGCTCTACCTTTACAGATACACCTTTTACAACAGTCCTGTTCTTATATCTTTTAACCAAATTATCCGTATGTAGCACCAAATTCTTTTCTGACATAGTCTTATTTTTAATCCCCTTAACTCAGTTTTTCTTCCTCTTTCAATCTTTTTCGTTCAACGTTCCTCGCAATTAATATGCCGCCTTCGTATAAAAATATTAAGGGAAAACACACCAATACCTGACTAATCATATCAGGGGGTGTAATAATTGCTGCCAATAAAAGGCTTACAACAATTGAGTGCCGTCGATATTTTTTTAATGTTTCGGCAGAAACAAGACCAACTTTGGCCAAGAAATATATCAATATAGGTAATTCGAATATCAAGCCCCCTGCCAACACAATGGAGGTTATGGTGGAGATATAAGATCCCAGGTTTAAAATATTTTCTACTTTGTCGCTGACATGGTAGGTGGCCAGAAAGTGAACGGATAAAGGACAAATAATATAATAAGCGAACAATATGCCCACAGAAAAAAGGATGGAAGCAAAAAATATGGCTCCTCTCGAATGTTTAATTTCTTGTTGGTACAAAGCAGGTTTTATAAATCGCCAGAATTCCCAAAATATGTAGGGAAAGGCCACCACCAGACCGGCTATAAAAGAAACCTTAAGGTGCATAGTGAATTGTCCGGCCATTAATATATTCTGGAACTTAATAACGTCCTGATTAATGCTTAACGCCGGCATATTAAACTTATCGGCTAAATGGGTCAGCATACTATTAGTAAAAAAGTCGGGGTTGCTGGGGCCGAATATTATGGCGTCGAACAAAATTTCTTTGTACAGAAATGCCAATATAGCCACCACAAAAACCGATGCAAATGACCTTACCAAGTGCCACCTTAGCTCTTCCAAGTGCTGTAAAAAAGTCATTTCTTCATTTTCAGATTCTGCCATTGGTATTTGAATAAACAGTTTTTAGAGCGCAAACAAAAAAATCGCGGTGAATTAAATTTTTGCGAAGATAACACAGTAATTTCACAATGACAATAAGTAGAAATTAAGAGTTTTTTTCTTATATTCTACTTTTGAATACCAAAGAAATCAATATATTCTAGAAAGAATACGCTAAAAATTTGTTTAAACGAATCATATTTTTTGGATAAATGCCTAAAGTTTCTCCAAGAAAAAGTATTTTTGTTTAAAGTGATAGTTAGGAATTAAGAAACTTTTGTGCCGTTAGCTCGCAGCGGTATGGAAAGGTTAATGATATTTGTTATGGGAAAAAAGGTCGATCTTGGGGTTCACTTGAAGAGGCATTTTGGTTTTGATACCTTTAAAGGAAACCAGGAAGAAGTAATTGAAAATGTTCTTAAGGGGAATGATACATTTGTTTTAATGCCAACCGGTGGAGGTAAATCGTTGTGTTATCAATTGCCGGCACTTATCTTACCCGGCACTGCCATTGTTATTTCTCCTTTAATTGCCTTAATGAAAAATCAGGTGGATGCTATACGTAATGTAAGTGAGGACGATGGAATTGCACATTTCCTTAATTCATCGCTCACAAAAGCAGCAATTGCCAAGGTAAAAGAAGATATGCTGTCCGGTAAAACAAAATTGCTTTATGTGGCGCCGGAATCACTTACCAAAGCAGAAAATATAGATTTCCTGAAAAAGGTGGAGATTTCCTTTTATGCTGTGGACGAAGCGCACTGTATTTCGGAGTGGGGGCATGATTTTCGGCCGGAATACCGGAGAATAAGGCCGATCATTGAAGAGATTGGAAGCAAGCCTTTAATTGCATTAACTGCCACAGCTACCCCAAAAGTACAGAGTGATATACAAAAGAGTTTAGGAATGGTGGGTTCTATGGTGTTTAAATCATCATTTAACCGTCCAAATCTTTACTACGAGGTTCGTTCAAAGAAACATGCCACAAAGCAGATAATAAAAATTTTAAAAGAAAATACAGGTAAATCGGCTATTATTTATTGCCTAAGCCGAAAGAAGGTGGAAGAACTGGCCGAGACATTAGTTGTTAATGGAATTAAAGCCAGGGCTTACCATGCCGGGATGGATGCAAGTAGGCGGGCCGGAAACCAAGATGCCTTTTTGATGGAAGAAACGGATGTGATTGTCGCCACCATCGCCTTTGGTATGGGTATCGATAAACCCGATGTTAGACTCGTGATTCATTATGATATTCCTAAAAGTCTAGAAGGCTATTATCAAGAGACAGGCCGTGCCGGCAGAGATGGAGGAGAAGGAAAATGTATCACTTTTTATAGTTATAAGGACATTCAGAAGCTGGAGAAGTTTATGCAAGGTAAGCCAATAGCAGAACAAGAAATTGGCAAACAGCTTCTTTTGGAGACAGTATCCTATGCCGAATCGTCTATCTGCAGGCGTAAAATATTACTCCACTATTTTGGTGAAAAGTATCATGAGGATAACTGTGATACCTGCGATAACTGTTGCAATCCTAAAGAACAAAGCGAAGGGCAAGATAGTGTTGTTACCATGCTTAATACTGTACTTGAACTGAAAGAGCGTTTTAAAGCCGATCATATGGTTTCATTCTTAACCGGGGAGGCCAATTCTGCTATTAAATCTTACAAACATAACGATCACAAATTGTTTGGCAGCGGAAAGGAAAAAGACGGTAAATACTGGAATGCTGTTGTCCGTCAATTGTTAGTGGCCGGATTGTTAATTAAGGAAATTGAAAACTATGGTATTTTAAAAGTTAGTGATGCCGGAAAAGAGTATCTGGAGAATCCTCGTTCGTTTATGATAACCCAGGAACATGATTTTGATACCGAAGATGTAGAAGAAAAGTCGGTTGGGGGAACGGCAGCTGTCGATCCGGAATTGTTTAGTATGCTAAAAGACTTAAGGAAAAAGATTTCGAAGAAGAAGAACTTGCCTCCTTTTGTGATTTTTCAGGATCCCTCGTTAGAGGCTATGGCTATACATTATCCGATTACTTTGGAGGAGATGATGAACATACCCGGGGTAGGTTCGGGAAAAGCCAACCGTTTCGGGAAAGAATTTGTGCAGCTGATTAAAAGCCATGTGGAGGAGAACGAGATAGAACGTCCGGTGGATATGGTGGTGAAGTCCGTGGCCAACAAGTCGAAAAATAAGATTGCTGTTATACAAAGCATTGACCGTATGATCCCGTTAAACGATATTGCGGAGTCAAGAGGGCTGGACATGAATGAACTGATTTCGGAAATAGAATCCATAGTTTATTCCGGAACCCGGGTTAATATTGATTATTACATCGATCAAGTAATGGACGAGGATCGCAGGGATGATATTTTCTATTATTTTAAGGAGGATGCCGAAACGGATGACATTGGTAGTGCTTTGGATGAGTTGGGCGAAGATGAGTACTCCGAAGAGAACATCCGATTGGTAAGGGTCAAGTTTTTGTCGGAAGTTGGGAATTAATCTGGTCTATGGTAAGTTAATGCGGAGTCACTGGGTTGTATTTAGAAACTATAGATCAATGTTAAATCTACCATTGACTAGAATTTTATTTGTATTTGCATTCTAATATTGGTTCGGGTATTGCTATTGATGGTTTGTAATCCCGAGCTGATTTCGTTTCTGTCAGAATAGGTGGTTCTGCCTGCCTTAATCCAGAGCTTCACATTTCTAAGCGCTTGGTATTGAGCCATAAAATACACCCTCGATCCTTCCCCCTGAAAAGCAGGTGTGTAAAAATTATAAAGCAGATCGTTCTCGTAAGCATACAAACGTGTGTCGTAATTTTCGGTGTCGAATATGCTGTAACGTAACCAACAAGAAAGTTTGTGGTTGTTGTTCAGGAATTTTACACCGGTGTAGGCAAGTATTCCTTCCGTGCTGCGTTTGTTTTCTTCCTTGTAAAAAGACTTCTCCACGCGCATCTGCAGCAACCAGTTCTGATGGGCTACCATGTCTGTGTGTAATCTAACTTTCTTAATGTTAGTGGTTGCAATAATATACTCGGGGATATCTTCTATAGTTTGGTTTTGCGACTTCTCTTTTTCGCGATAACGCACATTTACTTTAAACTGTGGATTAAGCTCATAATTTGCCTGAAAAGAAATGTCATAGCCGCTTGAAGGTTTGTCGATACTATATTTTAACCAGTTGGTTTTAAATAAATCCACGTAACCCGCAAGTTTTAACTTAGGCACCGGCAATGTGTTTATAGCCAGATAAAAACCCGATTCGCCTGCCGGAAATGAGTTTTCGGAAAAAGCGTTAACCCAAGGCGAATAATATTTGCGGGAGAAATAACGGTGCGATAGTGCCACGGAAACTTGGTTGGCCGGTCTGAGCTGCAAGCCGTTTATCATGGCTGGATTACCGGTGCCGTCGACAGCCAGCTCGCCAAAAGCCAGCCAATTGTTAGTGCCATAATTATAAGCAATCCAATACTGCGACGATTTCGTTTTTTCGTGGGCCAAAATTTGATATAGCTCTTTTACGGCTATGGAGTCGGCATCGTACGTCTGAGAAAATCCCCCTAAAGAAACAGATAGGTTTTTAAACCGACAATCTAAATTTGCGCCATAAGTGGACTGGCCAAGTTTGTTCTTTTTGTTTAATTCGCTTTGGGTACGATGGTAACCGGTCTCGGGCATCGAAGCTACGATGGTCCAAGTTGAATCTTCATGGAATCCGATATCTGCATCCCTATCCTTTAGAGAAGCAAACAAGGAAAATTCCGCATTTTTATAGGCAAGGGTAGTTGCTATACCTCTAAAATAAGCATACTCATTAGCTGATGAATACTTCCTGAATCCATGGCCTCTTTTCCGAATACTCAAGGGTTCCGAAGTCTTACCCATGCTTGTTCCGGTCCACAAAGCAAGGCCCTGTCCAAAATTGGCATGATAATCTCCGATAATCACAGTCTTTATAAGATTGTCGCCCTCAAACATCGCATAACCGGATACAAAGTCGATAGGCGTTATTTCCTCTCCGGGATCTTTGTCCATCACCATGCCAGCATACCAGTTGCTACCATACCGGAGTTGAAGTTTGGCGTACAAATGATGCCTGTCGCCATAGTAGCCCGAACCGGTAGAGTCCGATTCGTAACCTTTGGCTTTTTCCACATCAAACTGGTCGCGCAGAATCAATTGTCCATCTAGGTGTTTTCTGTATGGTGGTTTTGTTTCGATAGGTTCTATTGTTACAAACATCATTAGCCGTTCAATATCTGTCCGGGTAAGACCACCTGCACCTTGTAACTGATATTTTGAGTCCAGCGGCCCCATTTTTTCCATATAATCCAAAATCGCTTTAATCTGTAGGTCGGACAGAAATACGAGTTTCTCCAAATCAACCTGTTCAATTAAATTTATATTGACAGGATTTTCATACAGCTCTAAAAGGTCATCAAAAATTTGAGATTGATTGTTTAAATCGATGTCGTTCTCACTAAGCGACTCCATCAGCTCGTCAATCACTTTCTCCGGATTTTCGGCCACCTGTGCCCGTATTCCTGCAATGCCGATCAGGAGAGTTAATGTCAAGAGTAGCAGCTTCATTGATTTTGCCGAAATAAATAAGTAATTCCGAAACAAGATGATATTCCAAGAACATCGTGATGTGACATTCCTGCATCCAATTGAAAATCGAAAACGTTAAAACCCAGTCCAAAGGTGTAATTCAGCGGTTTTCCAAAGAGGCCTGTCCTTATCCAAACCATCTCCTTTATCTCATATTCCAGGCCCAGTTTAAATAGACTTTTAAAACCGTCTTGTTTTTCCAATTCGCAGGAAATATCGAAATCGGTCGAAGCATTCCAGTTGAAACCCAATACAAACAAAGAAGGGATCTGGGAAGAAATATCTTGAACTGTAATTTTGGACCGTTCGGGATTGGAAACAAAGCAACCTAGTTGAACGGCATCCATAGGTTCGTAGATCACACCTACGCCGGCAAAGAGTTGGCTTCCCGATCCGCTTTGTGAAACATCGGTATTCTGAAAGTTAAACTGGAAGGCGGCATGCAGAGTGGGTGTTATGCTTCGCGAATAGGATAAGCCAATGTTATTCTCTTGATATAATGAATAGCCAAATTGATTGATATTCACAGCTAACACGCCAAACTGGTATGGAAGCACAACCAGGGCATTTTTTGAGCTTAATTCATGCACAAAATATGGGAGGTAGTACGAAACTGAGGCGGCAATTTGTGTTGTTTTGGAGGTTCCGGCGGGATTTGTCAATACGCTCCAGCTATCAAAGCTGGCTGTACCTGTTCCTCCTCTTCCCAAAGATACAGGAGAGTTTAAATAAGCCGACTGCCCCATTGTTCCTATGGGTAATAACATGTAGGCAATCCATTGTAAAATACGGTTAGGGGTCATAAAAAAAGGCAACCAAAAGTTTCACCTTATAAGTTACCTTATTTGTAATACGATAGCAAGTATTCTTCTACAAAAATATGTCAAATAACCAAGCCTAAACTTTTAGTTGGTTTTGAAATCATATTTAATCTCGCTTAATTCCTTGTTGGCATTTTCAATTTTTACCTTTAGGTTGTCCTTGAAAGCTGCAACCCGCTCGGCTAATTCCCTGTCGCCAAGAGATATCATCTGAGCGGCTAGGATACCTGCATTCTGGGCACCGTTGATACCTACAGTTGCAACGGGAATTCCAGGAGGCATTTGAACAATCGCCAATAGGGCATCCAGCCCATCCAGAGAGGCTTTAATGGGTACGCCAATAATTGGCAACTTGGTCATGGAAGCAATTACGCCGGGAAGGTGAGCGGCCATACCGGCAGCAGCTATAATTACCTTTATTCCTCGGTCTTCGGCTCCTTTAGCAAATTTTTCAACAGCTTCAGGGGTTCTGTGCGCCGATAATGCGTTTATCTCAAATGGAATTTTTAAATCGTTTAGCACTTGGGCTGCCTTTTCCATAACAGGCAAGTCGGACGTGCTACCCATAATAATACTAACTACTGCTTGCATAGTAAAACTGTTTGTAATAAATGATTAAACTAGCGCAAAATTAATAAGTTATAAAATAAAATAGCTCATGCACGGGTTTTTTTTGTATTTTTGCGCCATTAATTTAAAAAATCCCCCCAATTAATGAAGCGCATAAAGTTATTAGACAGGGAGTTTGAGCTGTCTTTATCTTATAAGGAGATTGATGGAGCGATTGAAAAAATCGCGGATAAAATGAATAAGGAGCTGGCAGGTGTCGACCCATTAATGATTTGTATCTTAAATGGTTCGTTTATGTTTGCGGCCGATTTAATGAAAAAGGTAAATTTTCCATGTAAGATCAGCTTCGTTAAATTGTCGTCGTACGAAGGAACCGGAACAACCGGAACCGTAAAAGAATTGATCGGATTAACCGAGAATATTGAAGGCAGAACGGTTGTGATTCTGGAGGATATAATTGATACCGGTATAACCATCGAAAAAATTATAAAACAGTTAGAGGGTTACAAACCAAAGGATCTTAAAATAGCAAGTATGCTGTTTAAGCCCGAAGCTTGTAAGGCAGATATTAACGTAGATTATATCGGACTGGAGATTCCGAACGATTTCATAGTAGGTTACGGATTGGATTATGACGGTTATGGAAGAAATTTGCCTGACATTTATACCGTAGTAGAATAAAATAAAATATAGTTAAAATGTTGAACGTAGTAATTTTTGGCCCTCCGGGGTCGGGTAAAGGTACCCAAAGCGAAAATATTATTAAGAAGTATAACTTAGCTCATATTTCAACCGGAGATTTATTGAGAGCCGAAATTAGCGGTCACACTCAATTAGGCACAATTGCTAAAAGTTTCATCGACAAAGGGGAATTGGTTCCTGATGAAACCATTATTGGAATGATTGACAACAAAATTGAATCATTGGCAAATACCGACGGGGTTATTTTTGATGGTTTTCCAAGGACCGAAGCACAGGCTGCTGCGCTGGATGAGTTGTTAGGTGAATATAAAACCAAAGTATCCGTAATGGTAAACCTTGAAGTCCCCAGGGAGGAATTGATAGAGCGTTTACTTAAAAGAGGTGAAACCTCTGGTCGTTCCGACGATAATTTGGATACTATCGAAAAAAGAATCTCGGTATACGAAACACAAACTAAGCCGGTCATTGATTTCTATAAAAAGAAAAGAGTGTATAAATCAATTAAAGGCGTAGGTAGTATCGAGGAAATATTTGAGTCAATTTCAGAGGCTATTGATTCTGCCAATTAGGCAATTATTTTAATTTTATATAAAGCCACGGAGGTTATACCTGCCCGTGGCTTGTTCTATTAAAAACTAGGTTATGGCAAGCAGCAATTTTGTAGATTACGTGAAAATTTTCTGTCGTTCAGGAAAGGGAGGGGCTGGTTCTATGCATATGCGTCGCGAGAAGTTTATCCCCAAGGGAGGGCCTGATGGTGGCGATGGAGGCAGAGGCGGACACGTAATTATAAAAGGAAGCCGTAACCATTGGACCCTGCTTCATCTTAAGTTCCAGCGCCATATTTTTGCCGGTCATGGCATGTCTGGTGGCGGACAAGGTAGTTATGGAGCGCAAGGTGATGACAAAACCATTTTTGTGCCGCTCGGAACCATTGCCAAAGATGCTGAGACAGGAGAAGTTATCTGTGAAATAACTGAAGAAAATCAGGAATTCATTATTGCCAAAGGCGGACTTGGAGGCAGAGGAAACATGCATTTTAAAACCTCCACTAACCAAACGCCTCGATACGCCCAGCCAGGACAAGACTTGACGGAAATTGCAGTTATTCTTGAACTAAAAGTTTTAGCCGACGTAGGTTTGGTGGGGTTTCCAAATGCGGGCAAGTCGACCCTGTTGTCGGTAGTGTCCGCCGCAAAACCCGAGATCGCCGACTATCCTTTTACTACCCTTGTTCCGAATCTTGGGATTGTGAACTACCGCGACTACAAGTCGTTTGTGATGGCCGATATTCCAGGGATTATAGAGGGAGCAAGTGAAGGGAAAGGTCTTGGATTAAGATTTTTAAGGCATATTGAACGCAATTCCATTCTCCTGTTTTTGGTTCCTTCCGATGCCGATGATATTAAAAAAGAATATGAGATTCTTTTAAATGAGCTAAAAAATTACAGCCCCGAACTGCTCGACAAAGAAAGGCTTCTAGCGATTTCAAAGTGCGATTTGTTGGACGAGGAGCTAATGGAGGAAATCAAACAAGACCTTCCCGAAATCCCATATACTTTTATATCTTCGGTGGCCAATTTAGGTATCACTGAGTTAAAAGATATGATATGGAAAGCATTGGAGGAATCCAACAAAGATATATAGGACTATGCGAACAGTATAGCGAACGGGCGAGTTTATATACCAAACAAATCGATGATGTATCCGGTAAGCTTGTTCGTTTAGGTTGGTTACGTTTATTGATTTTTATTCTATTATTTGCCGCACCTATTTATGTTTATGAATATTCCATAGTTGCTTCGGCAATTCTTTTTGTTGGTTTTGCTATTGCCTTTGGCGTTTTAGTTAAGCGATCTATTTCCTATAGAAAGTATAAGGCGGAAATGTATCTATGGCAAGGTCTTAACCGGAATGAGAGAAAAGCCATGGAAGGCGATTGGAGTTGCTTTGATCCGGGTAGCGAATTTATTGATCCCCGGCACGATTATTCTCACGATTTGGACATGTTCGGAGAAGGTTCGTTCTTTCAGTATATTAACCGGACTTCAACTTTGGAAGGCACCAATGTACTTAAAAACAAAATTTGTTCTCCCTATACGGACTGCAACAGTATTTTAACCGAACAAAAATCTATCATAGATTTATCGGAGAGATTGGATTTTCGTCAGCGTTTTTTTGCTAAGGGGAAAATGTTGGACGAAACAAAAGAAGATATAAACAGGATTAAATCTTTTAAGAGTTACAAGCCTTTTTTCCAGTCAAAAGGCAAACTATTTTATTCGCTGCTTATTGCAATGCCCATATTGTTTTGTATCTCCCTCATATTTTCATTCTTTGAATTGCCGTCCGGTGTGCCAATAATTATCTTTTTAATAAACCTTGGCATTGTTGGATTCAATATTAAAGAAATCAATAAAATTAACCAGCAATTTTCATCGCTTACCGGAATATTGCAAAAGTATGCCATACTAACCGATCTAATAGTGAATGAAAAATATAGCGCAGAAAAATTGACAGCTTTACAAAGTCAGCTTAGTGTTGAAAACGTCACGGCATCAAAAATAATTCGTAAACTCAGTAAATACATGAGCCAGTTTGACCAGCGAAACAGCATGTTTGTCGGGTTTCTGCTTAACGGTTTCTTGCTTTGGGATTATAGATATGTGAATAAGATTGAACTGTGGTTGGAGAAATTCGGAAGTGAAATTGACCAGTGGATTGATGTGGTGCATGAAATAGATGCATTAAACAGTATGGCTGGATATGTTTTTAATCACCCTGATTTTGTATTTCCCCTGCCGCAAAAACAAACAGTACTTCAGGCTAAAGATCTGGGGCATCCTTTGTTGGACAGAGGCGAACGGGTTTGCAACGATTATGATTTTAAAGAATCAATATTCTCGTTAATTACCGGGGCTAATATGTCCGGTAAAAGTACTTTTTTACGGACTGTGGGTTTAAATTTAGTATTAGCCAGATGTGGAATGCCTGTATGCGCAAGCGCTATGACTTTCAGGCCAATGTCGATGATTACCAATATGCGAACTACGGACTCGCTGATGAAGCACGAGTCATACTTTTTTGCGGAGTTGAAGCGCCTTCAGTACATCATTGAACAACTTAAGCAGGGTAACGACGTGTTTATAATTCTTGATGAGATTTTAAAGGGGACCAACTCCAATGATAAAACCTATGGTTCGATGGAACTGATTAAACACCTGCTGTCTTTAAACGCTTTTGGAATGATAGCAACGCATGATCTGGAATTGGGCGTGCTCGAAGATCAAACGGATGGTAAAATTGTTAATCGCTGTTTTGAAGTTGAAAATACGGACAACAAATTACATTTCGATTATAAATTGCAGTTTGGAGTCACTCAAAATCATAATGCTACTTTCTTAATGAAACGTATGGGTATAATTGCGAACAATTAATAAAGAATTATTTTTTGATTAGAGCCAAAAAAATAGCTAAAACACTATGTTTTAAAGTTTTTTTTGGTTTTTTTTACAGGGATATTACTCAATCTCCAATTGATTAAATTTTTAAAATTAATTCATGAGGAGTGTTTTTACCGTTATATTAATTTTCGGTTCACAAAATTTGCAATAAACGGGTTCATTTAGTTGGACCCGTTTTTTTTAAAATGAGATTTCAATAGGAATATACATTAAATTATGATAGATTGACAGGTCGTTCCACAAACTTACCAACTGGGTAAACACAATAACAGTTTGACAATAGACAACAATCTGCCTCCTATTGTTGATAAAAGAATTACCAAACAAAATCCTGTTTTATTATATTTGGGAGATTTTCTTTAAAAAAACAAGCTATGTCGCAGCAGTATTCAGAAGACGCTATAAGAACGTTAGATTGGAAAGAGCATATTCGCAAACGTCCCGGTATGTACATTGGTAAGCTGGGTGACGGTTCCTATCCCGATGACGGGATTTATGTGCTTTTAAAAGAGGTTATGGACAACTCTATCGATGAGTATATGATGGGGTTTGGGAAAAAGATTGATGTCACCGTGCAAGAAGGTATCGTTACCATCCGCGACTATGGTAGAGGAATTCCTTTAGGTAAAGTGATTGACGTGGCCTCGAAAATGAATACCGGGGCAAAATACGATTCTAGAGTGTTTAAAAAATCTGTGGGGCTTAACGGAGTTGGTATCAAAGCCGTAAATGCGCTATCCGCAGATTTCTCGGTGACAGCCTTTCGTGAAGGGGAATGTAAGAAAGTCGATTTCTCACAAGGGAATATCATTAAAGAATACGAGATTGAGCCAACCTCCGAAGAGAACGGAACCTTTGTGACATTTAAACCGGATTCGTCTATTTTTGATAAATATAACTATAGAGACGAGTACATCGAGCCACTTCTGAAAAACTATACCTATTTAAATGCCGGTTTAGCTATCTATTTCAATGGTAAAGTGTATAAATCGAAGAATGGCTTGTTGGATCTACTTAACGACAACATGACCTCTCCGGGGATTTATCCACTTATTCATCTTTCGACAGATGATTTTGAGGTGGCATTGACGCATGGAAACCAGTATGGAGAAGAGTATTACACCTTTGTAAACGGGCAGCATACCACACAGGGGGGTACACATCAGATTGCATTCAGGGAGGCCTTAGTAAAAACAATACGAGAGTTTTACAATAAAAACTTCGATGTTTCGGATATCCGAACTGGGGTTATTGCAGCCATCAGTATAAAAATTGAAGAGCCTGTTTTTGAGTCGCAAACAAAAACCAAGTTGGGATCTAAGGATATGGGCCCTCAAGGCCCTTCCGTCAGAAATTTCATTGTAGACTTTATTAAAAAGGAGCTGGATAACTTCCTGCACAGAAATGCTGAAACGGCAGAACTTTTGATGAAGAAAATACTGGAATCCGAAAAAGAGCGCAAAGCTATTTCAGGTATCCAGAAACTGGCCAAAGAAAGAGCCCGGAAAGTAAGCTTGCACAATAAGAAACTGCGTGATTGTCGGGTACATTACAGCACCAACAATGAGGATGCACCCAACTCATCTATTTTCATTACCGAGGGTGACTCGGCCAGTGGTTCCATTACTAAAGCACGAAACGTGAATACGCAAGCGGTTTTTAGTTTAAAAGGAAAGCCCCTTAACTCATATGGATTAACACGCAAGGTGGTATATGAGAACGAGGAGTTTAACTTGTTGCAGGCGGCCCTTAATATTGAAGATGGTTTGGAAACATTGCGGTATAACCACGTTATTATTGCTACGGATGCCGACGTGGATGGAATGCATATCCGTTTGTTGTTGATTACCTTCTTTTTGCAATTCTTCCCCGAATTGGTTAAAAACGGCCACCTGTATATTCTGCAGACGCCATTGTTTAGGGTCAGGAATAAAAAGAAGACCATATATTGTTACTCCGACGAAGAAAAGCAAGCTGCCATGAAAAAACTGGGCGCCAATCCCGAGATAACCCGATTTAAAGGACTTGGCGAGATTAGTCCCGATGAGTTCAAGCATTTTATCGGGAAAGATATCCGGTTGGAACCGGTACGGATGAAAAAAGAAGATTCGGTGAAGGAACTGCTAACTTTTTATATGGGTAAAAATACACCAAACCGCCAGGAATTTATTATTGAAAATCTTGTAGTAGAAGAAGATCCTGCATAATTTTTATAATGCACCAGAAGAATGAGCGACGAAAATAATACACAAAACGAGGAAGAATTAGCGCCTAACCGCAAAGAGTTTAATTCGGACGAAGATCAAGGTACAGAAAAACCGTATACAGAAACGCGGATTTCACATTTGGGAGGCATGTACAAAAGTTGGTTTTTGGATTACGCATCATATGTGATTCTTGAACGCGCGGTGCCTCACCTCAACGATGGTTTAAAGCCGGTTCAGCGACGTATTCTTCACGCCATGCGGCGGATGGACGATGGGAGATACAACAAGGTGGCCAACATTATTGGTTTTACCATGCAGTTTCACCCGCACGGAGATGCGTCAATTGGCGATGCCTTGGTGCAATTGGGGCAAAAGAACTTATTGATTGATACCCAGGGAAACTGGGGTAACGTGGCAACAGGGGATGGTGCAGCCGCTCCGCGCTATATCGAAGCCAGATTGACCAAGTTTGCCCAGGAGGTAGTCTTCAATCCCAAAACCACGCATTGGAAAATGAGTTACGATGGCCGTAACAAAGAGCCCATCACCCTCCCGGTTAAGTTTCCGTTGCTTTTGGCCCAGGGTGTTGAAGGTATTGCAGTGGGTTTGGCTTCCAAAATTTTGCCACACAACTTTAATGAATTGATCGATGCTTCTATCTGTCATTTGGAAGGTAAGGACTTTGAAATATTCCCGGACTTCCCGACCGGCGGGATGGCTGATGTTTCCCGTTATAACGATGGGCTAAGAGGAGGAGCGGTAAAAGTACGTTCCAAAATAGTCAAGGAAGATAACCGGACCCTGAATATCAGCGACATTCCGTTCGGTAAGAATAGCTCCACCTTAATCGAGTCTATCATAAAGGCCAACGAAAAGGGTAAAATTAAGATTAAAAAGATTGACGATAACACCGCGGAAAAGGTGGAGATTCTTATCCATTTGCCCAACGGTGTTTCTACGGATAAAACGATAGATGCGCTATATGCCTTCACCGATTGCGAGGTTTCAATCTCGCCCAACTCCTGTTTGATTGAGGATAACACGCCTAGGTTTATGCCGGTTTCCGAAATCTTAAAGCGGAATACCGACCATACGGTTCATTTGTTGACACGTGAGTTGGAGATTCGCAAGGGTGAGCTGGAAGAGGCCTGGCATTTTGCCTCCCTGGAACGTATTTTCATCGAAAACAAAATTTACCAGAAAATTGAGGAGTGTGAAACGATGGAGGCCATTATCCAAACCATCGATCATGGCTTGGACCCGTTTAAAGAGATCTTGCGCCGAAAGGTAACACGCGATGATATTATTAAACTAACCGAAATTAAGATTAAGCGTATTTCGAGGTTTGATGCCAAAAAGGCGGATGAGTATATTGCTTCCATAGAGGAAGAAATGGAACAGATTGAATACAATCTGGCAAATATCATCCCTTACAGTATCAACTATTACAAGCATATCAAAAAAACGTACGGTAAAAATCATCCCCGACAAACCGAAATCAGAAGCTTTGAGAACATTGAAGCAAGCAAAGTTGTGGTGAAAAACGAGAAACTGTATATCAATCGGAAGGAAGGATTTATGGGAACGTCGCTGCGACGCGACGAGTTTGTTTGCGATTGCTCGGATATAGACGATATTATTATTTTTTATAAAGATGGTCGTTATTTGATTACAAAAGTATCCGACAAGGCATTTATCGGCAAAGGAGTGTTGCATCTGGCAGTTTTCAAAAAATCCGATACACGAACCATCTATAACGTGGTTTACCGGGATGGGAAGGCAGGTGCAGTATATGTTAAGCGGTTTGCGGTCACCGGAATCACCCGCGACAAAGAATATGATGTCACAAAGGGAACAAAAGGATCGGACATATTGTACTTTAGCGCTAACCCAAATGGAGAGGCCGAGGTGCTCAAAATTATGCTGAAACCAAAGGCCAGAATTCGTAATATGATATTCGACTTCGATATGGCCGGCCTGGCCATTAAAGGTAGAGGTGCCATGGGTAATATTCTTACCAAATACGAGGTTCAGAAAGTGGCCCTGCGCAAAAAGGGAGTCTCTACACTTGGTGGACGGAAAATTTGGTTCGATAAAGATGTGCTCAGATTAAATTCCGACAGCAGGGGAGAATATCTGGGAGAGTTTCATGCAGATGATTTGATTCTGGTGATTACCAAGGATGGTCATTACTACCACACTAATTTTGATCTGACCAATCATTACGAGGACAATATCTTGTTGATCGAAAAATACAAATCAGATAAGGTATGGTCTGTTGCCTATTACGATGCCGATCAAAAATATTACTACTTAAAAAGGTTCCAGCTAGAAGCTTCAACCAAGGCGCAAAGTTTTATCGGAGAAAACAACAGATCCTATCTGGTTAGGGTAACAACAGTGGATTACCCTCGCTTGGAAGTAAAATTCGGGGGGGAAGATAAGGATCGCGATAAGATGATTGTTGAGGTAGATGAGTTCATTGGGGTGAAAAGCTTTAAGGCCAGAGGCAAACGGTTAACGACCTATCAAGTTTCAAAAATTAACGAGTTGGAACCGTTGATTAAAAAGGAAGAGCCGGAAGAACCCGCTGAACCTGAAAATAAGGAGGGAGAAGACAGGGAAGATAAAGATCAGATGTCGTTGTTTTAAAGTTCAAATTCTCGTATCTAAAGCTATGGAAATGACCAAAAGAGTTTACCTGATAGGATTTATGGGCAGCGGGAAATCCACGCTTGGCCGTTGGCTGGCAAATGCCATGGAAGGATGGACTTTTTTAGACTTGGATCATTTTATCGAAAATAAGTATCATAAAACCATTCCTCAAATATTTGAAGAAAAAGGGGAAGATGGTTTTCGTCAGATAGAAGCCTCATGTCTCGGGGAAATAAGTTGTTTTGAAAAGGTAATTGTTGGAGCGGGAGGCGGAACGCCTTGCTTTTTCAATAATATGGAGGTAATGAACAATACGGGTTTATCAATTTATCTTCAGCTTACACCTCAGGTTATTTATAATAGATTACAAACATCGAAGTCGCAGCGCCCGCTGATTAAAGGGAAAAAAGGTGATGAACTTCTTGACTATATAGCTGTTAAACTAGCGGAAAGGGAAGGTTTTTATACCAAGGCTAAACTGATAGCCGATGCCGATAATTGGGTGGTGGAGGATTTTGTAAATGCTATCCGTAACCATTCTTAAACCTTTTCTAAAGATTCTAGCTTTGGAAAAATCACTAAAGAAATTTTCATGCAATTACATAAGATAGAAGCCGGCAACTTTATGGCAGATGGAGGTGCGGTTTTTGGGGTGGTGCCCAAAGTGATGTGGGAGAAAAAATACCCTTGTAACAGTCAGAATTACTGTAACCTTTCATTGCGTTGTTTGCTTGTTAAGACCGAAAACAGGGTGGTTTTAATAGATACCGGAATAGGTAATAAACAAAGCGAAAAATTCTTTTCGTATCACCATTTAAATGGGGATGACTCCCTGGAAAAATCATTCGATGCAGCTAACATTTCATTTGAAGAAGTCACGGATGTGATACTTACTCATTTACACTTTGACCACTGTGGTGGTGCTGTGCAAAAAGATGATGATGGAAACTTGTCGCTTACCTTCCCCAATGCTGCTTATTGGCTAAGTGAGGCCCAATGGCATAACTTTAACCATGCAAACGTTAGGGAGGGATCGGTGTATTTTAAGGAAAATATTTTACCTGTTCTGGAAGAGGGAAGGTTGAAATTGATCAAGGATGACACCTGGCTTACTCAGGATATTGAGCTGAGGCTATTTCACGGCCATACGAAGGGGCAGATTATTCCTTTTGTTAAATATATGGGTAAGACGCTTGTATTTACTGCGGATTTAATTCCGGTAATGGCCAGTATTCCGGAGGCATGGGTAGCATCTTACGATATTGATCCGGTAACTTCGATGAATGAAAAACGCGACTTTTTAAATGAAGCACTGCAAAATAATTACATTTTATTATTTGAGCACGACTTATATAATGAATGCTGCTATTTGAAACAAGCAGATAAGGGAATTACAAATAGTGAAAGTTTTAAACTTGAGGAAATAAAATAAATGAGATCGAGAAAATTATAAAAGTACCATCAATAAGTATCCCACGAATGGCTCTTCCCTTTAGCCTCGAGGCAAGGGGGAAGTGCCACGTCAGAGAAGGGGGTGGGGCTGAAATTCATACCTACCCTTACAAATCGTAGGTTGTACTTTACCCTATGGCTTCTTATCACCTATACTCTTTATTATTGACACTACTATTCAGTTACAGAACTCCATCAAATAAAACGTTGCACCTTCGTCGCCAAGAGCGGCTGCTTTGTTTAAATCGGAACATCCGGCGCTTTTGCTTTCCATATTAAAATGTGCGATGGCACGGTTAAAGAAAAAGTCGGCAATCTCGCTATCCAATTCTATGGCATGCGTATAATCTATGATAGCATCCGCATAATTACCCATTCGAAACCAGGTATTGGCTCTATCGTAGTAGGCAAAGGCATAATCGGGTCGGATCTCAATACCTGTGTCGAAATCCATAATTGCCATTTTAAACTTGCCGAGCTGGTAGTAGGCGTTCCCGCGGTCAAAATAAGCGTCGTAATATTCCGAATCAATGGCTAAAAGCTCGGTAAAGACATCAATAGCACCATTGAAATCTTCTTTTTCGTACAATGCATTGGCCATATTATAATAAGCATCTATGTATTTCCTATCAAGTTTTATACATTTTCTGTAATTTTCAATGGCCCTTTCCAAACTATCCATGTCAAAGTATGTGTTGCCTAAATAGTAATATAAACGGGCATCATCTTTATTAATGACAATAGCTTGTTGAAACGAAGCAACGGCTTTGTCATACTGTCCTTTTTCAAGTTGTTTATTGCCTTGTTTAACAAGGTCTTCAATTTTATTTTGCCCGGAAACACTAATGGAAGCACCTAACAGCAAAATCAATAGAAATTTAATTGTGGTCATGGTTTTCATCAATTGGGTTAACTAGCGCTTCAGTTTTCTTTTCAAAGCTCTTTGTCTTTGTAGTTTTTTAAGTTTTTGTAGCTGTGCCTTTCTCAGTTGTAACAGCTTTTTGTTATTTGCTTTCGGATTTTGTTTTAAGGCTTTCATAACCGCCCTGCGCTGCTGTTTCGACATCTTTATCATTCGATTCATCTGCAACATTCGTATATCCAAGCGCTGATGGTAATTATCCCGTTTAACAACGGATTGCTGCCTGCTGTTTGATCGTATTTCTATGGTTTTAACATCGGGAACTTCCTTTTTTAGGACAGCTTCCTGCGCAAAAATGTTTCCCGCCATTAGCAGAAACATCAATGATATGATTAATTGTCTCATGGTTTTGCTTTTAATCTAACCTTTCCACACATTTCGGTTAGTCTGTTTGCACGCTTTGGTACTTGGATAGCAAAAATATAAAAAGGTTTAAAACACAGATAACTTTTTATTCCAATTGTATATTTAATATGCCGATAAGTATTTTGCTTGTTACAATGGTAAATGCCGATACTTTACAATATAGCTTCGATGCGAATCGTATAAAGGCGCATTTTGATAAGTGATCGGTATTATCCCGGGTATCAGTCAACAGTTGTAGTATTAAATAAATGATAAGTATTTTGTAAAATATGTTAACGGATTTAACAACTGGTGTATTATGGAAATTACATGTCCAAATGACTTAATGGTAGGAGTATAAATGTTAATTCTTGCTTTAAACAGCTGTTTTTTTACAATTTTATAGTTAAAAGTTTGTTAAAAAATAAAAATAAACTCTATATTAGTGCTCGGAAAAAATAATACCCTTTTCCCTTAAATCAGATAAAAAAAATCCGGAAGAAAAAAGACCCGCTGCCCTTGGGTCTTTTTTCGTTTTAGTACTTTAAGTTTCATGATGCAATGAACTAATGTTGTATTCAAAATGTTAACATGATTTCTAAGTTAACGGCTATAATGCCAGTTTAGAATTTTGTTATGAATACTTACCAGGGAGGGAGATTGTTTGATATGAGCTATTACATGAATAATAAAGAATACCAGCAGAAATCGCCAAAAAAATACCTTGTTCAAGGGGGTATACCAGAAAATGATTTTTACTTAAATGCAAGTAATACCCGCCAAGAAGCCGGAATCCTAATTATAAGGAGGTCGGATTTCATGCATTAGCTCCTCAAAAAAATATGAAGCCATCAATTGATAGATCTGTAGTATTAATTTTTGCCAATTAATATCGGTTCGGCAATTAACGGATGTCCGGGATTTATTAGAATAACTCTTTCCAGTACTTCATGAAGTTCCTCGTCACTAAAAATAGGCAACCAAACACTGTTTGCATAACCAAAATATTCGTTTTTATCCTGTATTTTCTTCATCTCTAACTATGTTAGTCTCCTTCAATTAACCCTATTAAACCAATATTTATGCCAAAATTAGATTCCAATTTATCATCCCGATTCCAACAACAACTCCATTTTATCATCGAAATAGATAAAGTAAAGCAGATTATACGGCAAACTTTATTAATGGATTCATCAAAACAGGAAAATGATGCCGAGCATTCCTGGCATATGGCTGTAACCCTCTTTGTGCTTGCTGAATACGCTAACGAAAAATATTTAGATTTAATAAAAGCAGTGAAGATGGTGCTTATTCATGATTTGGTTGAAATTGATGCGGGAGATACTTATGCATACGATGAAAATGCCCATCATGACAAGGATGAGCGGGAGCAAAAAGCTGCAAAAAGGATTTTTGGACTGCTTCCCGATGATTTGAGAATAGAGTTTACGCAAATTTGGGAGGAGTTTGAAGCAGGGGAAACTGCCGAGGCAAAATTTGTGGGCGCAATTGACCGTTTTATGCCCATACTTCATAATTATAAAACCAATGGCAAACAATGGTTAAAACATGGAGTCACTGCCGATACAGTATTAAAAAGGAACAATCCTGTGAAGGAAGGTTCTGAAACCCTGTGGAACGAAGTATTGCGGATGGTGGATGATGCCAGGCGAAAAGGATATTTACTTAATGGGCCTAAAAAATAATATTATGGCATTTTTGGGCAAAGTATTATTTTTAAGGTGCCAATTATGGTATTTTTGAACGAAATTATAGCGATGGATCATAAAGATAATGTTTGGGAAGAGCTGCTGCTAAAGGTCAGCAAAAGGTTTAATGTATTGGCGGACTTCGATTTTCTGCTGTTTTTAATTGGCATACAAGAACGGGGAACAGGCTATATTAAATATTCTAAGGAAGAGAAAATGGATTTGATTAACTTGGCACGGTGTGTTCTGTTTGAGCATAAAGGTTTTTATAAGCGAGAGGGACTGGACGAAGGTGGTTGGCCTTCCTTTACCGTAGTTAATGTTATTGATGATATTCCGCCTTCGGAACGGGAAAGTATTTTGAAAGAGGCTATGATCGAATATCTTGGCGAAAAATTATAACACACAATCTAACAACGATGAGAAAGATATTAATTCTGATATTTACTGCATTTTTTGTAAGTATTTATGGGTGTTCACCAAAATCAAACGAACCCATTGTTCTTATTAAAACGAACCATGGGAATATTAAGCTTAGGCTTTATAATGAAACGCCGGCACACCGAGACAATTTTCTAAAGCTAGCCAGGGAAGGGTATCTGGATAGTACCTTGTTTCATCGTGTGATCAAAGATTTTATGATTCAAGGGGGAGATCCGGATTCGAAAGGGGCAGAAGCGGGTATGCATTTGGGAGAGGGTGGCCCGGGTTATACTTTACCGGCCGAGTTTGTTTATCCTGCCATTTTTCATAAAAAAGGAGCTTTGGCCGCTGCCAGGGAAGGTGACCGAACTAACCCCGAAAAGCGTTCTTCAGGTTCGCAGTTTTACATTGTTCAGGGAAAAGTTTTTGAAGATGATAAGTTGACAAAAATCGAGAATCAAACCCGCGAAGGGAAAAAAAGAGGTATTTTCAATCAGTTGCTGACAGAATATAACGACTCGCTAAATGTGCTTCAGAAGATCGGGGATGAAAGCAAGATGATGGCCTTGCAGAATAAAATTATGGCCGAGGTCAACCAAAAATATGGTGAAGAACCTGAGTTTAGTATTCCCGAAAATATTAAAGAGATTTATAAAACCGTAGGGGGAACCCCGCATCTGGATGGAAGCTATACCGTGTTTGGGGAGGTGATTGAAGATAAGTGTCTGATGGAGAAAATAGGATCTATGTTTGGCAAACGCTACGGTCTTGAGGTCATCGACCTGATTGCGGAAGAAGAAACCGATGGAAGGAACAGACCGCTGAAAGACATTGTGATGGAAATCAAAGTGATCAAGGAATAGGGTAAGGTAATAGGGTATAGGGATTAGGAAATAGGATTAAGGTAATAGGTTGTAGGAACTTACTAGTAGAGCGTTCAATAAATTACATTAAGAACTTCAAAGTGTAAATGACAATTGCAAGTAATTGTATTCTAGTCTAAAAATGACATTTTCACTTTATAAACTTTTTACTTTGTAACTTTACGAACTCAATACTAGTGAGCAAAACACCCCTGAATGGGTTGGGTTTTATTAGGGGGTTGTCTCAAAAGTCAAAAATATTGATCAAACTTATAAATTGTAAGGCCTTGTAAATCGCTAAAGAGAAGAGGATAAAGTGGCGCTTTTTTAATTAAATTACAATGAGAAAATTATTAGGTTTAATACTTGTAATATTACTTTTGTGTGCTGACCGGGGTTACTCCCAAAGCCGGCATGTGATCATCTCCACCAACATGGGTGATATTAAAATCATGTTGTACGATGATACCCCCAAACATCGCGATAGCTTTTTAAAACTGGCCAAAGAAGGACATTACGATGGAACCTTGTTTTATAGGGTGGTGAAGAACTTCGTGATTCAAGGGGGTTCTTCCGACTCTAAAAATGCCCCGGCCGGAAAGCATATTGGATATGGGAGTGCCAAACTCAATATCGATTCCGAATTTCGCGAAAACCGCTTCCATAAAAAGGGCGCTATCTGTGCGCCGCGTCAGCCAGAAGATATCAATCACTTTAAAATGTCGGACGTCAGCCAGTTTTATATCGTTCATGGCAAGGTGTATAAACACGAAGAACTGGCGTTATTGCAGAAGGCCATAAACAACCCGATAAAACTTAAGCTCAAAAAAAAATTTTATAATCCTCATAAGGAAGAACTCCGGAAGTTAAAAGCAGAGAACCCGAAGGAATTTAACAGACGTTTACGGGAGATAAAAGATAAGATTGCCGTTGAATACGCCTTGTCCCATAAATTGGAATTCACCGAAGAACAAAAACAAATTTACACAACCAAAGGCGGACTGCCTGAGCTGGATGGTGATTATACGGTTTTTGGCGAGGTGGTCAGCGGTTTTAATGTGGTAGAAAAAATCGCTGCCTTAAAAACGGATAAAAACAGCCGTCCTTATACCGATGTTAAATTGGTCGTAAGAATATTGTAAGTTAATGCTTGTCCGCAGATTTTTCAGATTAAACAGATTGTGGGTAGTTAGGAAAGAAAGAGGAAATAAGTCTTTACATAAGTGTATGAGAAACCACGAAGTGGTTTAATTTTGAATAACCGCGGGTGAAACCCGTGGCACTATATGAAATAAAGAGAACCCTGAATGGGGTTCAATTATGTATAAGGAGATAGTTTTATGACTAAAATTGGTGCATTTCTACTCGTAGTTTTTACCTTAGTTGCCTGCCAGCCCAAGCAGCAAAAAACAACGGTTGCCAGGGAAGAACTATCCCGCCCCAAAGGTTCTTACCTACGAAACATCAAAGCCGTTGTAACCATAGAAACCTATGACCATTACAACCGCTTGCTTAAACAGGGCTACGGTTTCTATATCTCCTCAAAAACTTTGATTACCAACCTGGACTTGATTAAAGGAAGCTTCAAGGCAAAGGTAACCATTGTAGGAACCAACGATTATTACGATGTGGCAGGATATACGGCTTATGATATCGAAAATAACCTGGTCATCCTGAAAACCTGGAAAGAGAACCTCCATTACCTGAAGCTGGAAAAGTCTATTAAAAATATTCCGGATTCAATTGCAGGTTTATATCGTAAATCAAGAAAGATATATGCACCCAAAGCTGAAGTTACGAAGATAAAAGGTGATTCCCTTATCCTATATCAATTGAGTAAAAATATGGCATCCGGATTACCCGCATTTACCTTTTTACATCACCTGGTGGGAATGGTACAAAACCAAAATACCGACAGCGGAAAAGTTTCTACGCTAATTCCGTCATCTGAAATAATCGCTTTGCGCAAAAAGCAACTAAAGCAACAAAAATCCATTTACGACCTAAGGACAAAAACCAATAAAGTATATCCTTCTTATAAGGATATAAAAGGATTCCGTATCAAAACATCCATGGGTAATATTGGTATTCGGCTGTATAACCAAACACCTGTCTTCCGCGATAATTTTATCAAGTTGGTCAGCGACCAGTTTTACGACAGCCTGTTGGTGCATCGTGTTTTAAAAGACTTCCTGATTCAAACCGGAGCAGCCGATAGCAAATATGCCGGCAAAGACGATATTGTGGGATGGCAGGGGCCTGGTTATAATCTTAAAACTGATATTGTTCCCGGGTTGTTCCATAAACGGGGCGCCATTGCTGCTTCCAAAATGCCCCCGGAGCGAAACCCCAAGGACCGTTCTGATGGTTCGCAATTTTATATTATCTCGGGTAGAACTTTCACTTTGGATGAGCTCAAAGACATCGAAAAACAGAAGGGGATCCGCTTTACCCAGTCACAAATAAACACCTACGCCACGGTTGGCGGTGCTCCCCACCTCGACGGCGAATACGCTGTTTTTGGAGAAGTAACCTCAGGCATGGATGTGGTTGATGAGATCGCTGCCGTTGAAATTTATGCGGTGGACAGGCCCGTGAAGGATATACGGATTCTTGGGATAGATATTCTAAAGAGGTGAAATCTTTGTGGGGATTATTTCAACTTCGGAAAGGTAATGTATTAGTTGGGGATCGATAAATGAAAAGCAATTATAAACAACGTGATCTAAATGATTAATTCATTTACTAAATGGTATACGGATTATAAAGATTGAGATTCTTAGAAGGTAGGATTTATTATTTGGGGTACGACATTGGGCGTAATGTAATTAGTCGCACTCCGAATGCTACATGGAGGATTAAATATTTAATCGCTGCCATCGCATGTCTGGCTATTTAACAAAACACACTTTTGTCGGGCTTTGTGTCGCTTTAGCGCCTTCGTGCAATGCACAGGAAAGAGGAAAATTGTTTGACTCAATAAGTTATTCTGCGAATCACTTATCTTTTATCTAAAATCTATCATTCTATTTTATTCCTTTTATTAAATTTGCGGATTCAGAATAATATACAAAAGAAGCCAACCATGCTGGATAAAATAAATGCTTTACGCGAAGAAATAAAGCAGCTTACTGCCCAATCGGCAGAAGAAGCAGAGCACTTACGAATCAAGTACCTCAGTAAAAAGGGTATTATTTCGGAACTGTTCAACGAATTTAAAACGATCCCCAACGAGCAAAAACGTGAGGTAGGACAGGTAATCAATGTGCTGAAAAATGAGGCGCAAGAGCTTATTAGCGACTTAAAAGAACAATTTGCTAATTCCCAGGTAAAAGGAAGCGGTGTTGACTTAACACTTCCGGGGACCATTATGAAACTGGGTAGCCGTCACCCTTTATCGTTGGTGCGTAACGAAATTGTGGATATTTTTGCGCGATTGGGCTTCAATATTTCCGAAGGACCAGAGATTGAAGACGATTTTCACGTGTTTACAGCCTTGAATTTCCCCGAGGAGCATCCGGCAAGGGATATGCAAGATACCTTCTTTATCGAGAAAGACCCAGATGTGTTGTTGCGTACCCATACTTCGTCAGTACAGGTGAGGGTGATGGAAAAAACGCAGCCGCCTATCCGTTCTATCTTTCCTGGTCGCGTATTCCGCAACGAGGCTATTTCGGCCCGCGCACACTGTATCTTCCATCAGGTAGAGGGATTGTACATTGACGAGAATGTGTCGTTTGCCGACTTAAAGCAGACTTTGCTTTATTTTGCCAAGGAGATGTTTGGTGAGAAAACACAAATCAGATTGCGACCATCGTACTTTCCGTTTACAGAACCTTCTGCCGAAATGGATATTTCTTGTACGCTTTGTGGTGGAAAAGGCTGCAACGTTTGTAAATATACAGGTTGGGTCGAGATATTAGGTTGCGGTATGGTAGATCCTCACGTATTGGAGTATTCTGATATTGACAGTGAAAAATATACAGGTTTTGCCTTTGGTATGGGAATAGAACGTATCACCATGCTCAAATACCAAATTAAAGATATCCGTCTGTTTTTCGAAAACGATGTCCGTTTCCTGGAGCAGTTTAAAGCGAATATTTAACTCTTGCTAATATACCTCTCACCTACGTATTAACTCAAAGGAGCCAGGTTAAGGCATTTTTACCTTAGCGAAGAGAGGAGTAATGGAGAGTTTCAAATGAAGAAAATACAGGGGGATTGAATCCGGTTAGTAAATCCCCCTTCAAAGTCGTTCCAGATAGAACTATATTTATCGCCCACATTGTTAAGGGGAAACTCCCGTTATTTTTTTATCAAAACAGACAAAATGTCAAGCTGTGGTAAATGAGACTCGCTTTAATTTTAATTCCAAATATATAAGGTACCATCCCTTACCTCGGAATTATATTTTTTAAGTGACCAATTGGAAGGGCCTTCCAGTAATCCCCCGTACTCATTGGCAATTGCAAATTTGGAACCGCAAGTTGGGCATACGCAGTTGATGCCATTTTCTTCAATCTCCACCAAACTACTTATTTGTTTCTCGTATGGACACATCAAATCAAATACGTAATATTCTTCTTGGGTGAGCATAAATATAACAACTCCAGCCGTTCCAATGTAGTTTCCGTACGAGTCGTGAGTAACGATGAAAGGGTTATTCTGATTGTATTGGGGATCGGTTGCAATGTAATTGAGCCGAGCCGTAAAACTAATGTTAGGTATTATGTCTTCCGTGTCAGCGGTGCAAGAATTAGCAAGCAGCAGCACGGCGATAATGAAAGTAGAAAACAAGGTGGATTTCATGGTAATTAAATAATTAAAATATAATGCAAACTTATCAAAAAACTATCAGTATTATGTATCCGGTTAAAAAAAGGATAATGCCTATTATAAATCAACAGATATTTTTATAACTTTATTGTTTGTAAATTAAAACTAATGGAAGATTTTGGAGATTTATTATATATAGTTTTTGCAATTATAGGTATTGTCTACAGCCTTATGAAAAAAAACAGCAGAAAAGCTGAACAAGCAACACCGCCAATAATGTCTGAAGATGAGGAAGGGGAGACGTTTGATGAACCAATACCGGGTTTGGAAAAGGAACTGAGCGATGAGCCGGGGATTGAACAGCCAAAACCTGTATTCGTTCAGGAGCACGCAATGCAAAGGGAACCGGATAGAGCTATGGAAGAGAAGAAGAGGCAGATGGAAAAAACCTTTACCCGGATTAAAAGTACCCAGCTAAAACCAGAAATCAAGGAAGAGGAATGGCAAAAGGAACCTGAAGGAATTGATTTTGATTTGAGAAAGGCCGTTGTTTATTCCGAAATTCTCAAGCGGCCTGAATATTAACAAAAAGCCGGTTTCAATTTAAACACATATTTTTATATCTTTGTAACGAAGAGTTTCGGTTTCCGGGATTCTTTATTTTTTTATATAGAATACAGGTGGTTTCTAAGAATTGAATATTGTGAAAAATGACAAGGCTTTTGATAGATTAAATCCGCGGTTAAGTGATGTAAATGAGGGAATTAATTTAGAGAATAACGAAGTCATGTTTTAAAATAACGGTTTTTAGATGTTACCTAAATAAAGGAGGAAAGACATGTCAAACGTAAGTTATCTTACCGAAGAGGGTTTGAGAAAATTAAAGGAAGAATTGCACCAGTTAGAATCGGTAGAGAGACCCAGTATTTCGGCGCAGATTGCCGAGGCCAGGGATAAAGGGGATTTATCGGAGAATGCGGAATACGATGCTGCAAAAGAAGCGCAAGGTATGTTGGAGATGAAGATAGCCAAACTAAAGGGTGTGTTGGCGAACTCAAGAATAATTGACGAATCGAAAATCGATACTTCCAGGGTACAGTTGTTGAACAAGGTGAAAATTAAAAACCTGAAAAACAATGCCGAAATGACCTATACTTTGGTGCCGGAAAGTGAAGCCAACCTTAAAGAAGGTAAAATTTCTATTTCAACTCCTATTGCAAAAGGGTTGTTGGGAAAAGAAGTGGGCGATCTTGCAGAAATCCAGGTGCCATCCGGCTTAATGACTTTTGAAATTGTAGAAATATCTATTTAAACGATACTTTATGTCAACCATTTTTTCGAAAATAGTTAAAGGAGAAATTCCTTGTTATAAAATTGCAGAGGACGATAAGTTTTTTGCGTTTTTGGATATTAACCCATTGCAGAAAGGGCATACGCTAGTGATTCCCAAGGATGAGGTAGATTATATTTTTGATTTGGATGACGATACACTGGCAGGTTTACATGTGTTTGCTAAAAAAATAGCAAAGGCATTGGACAAGGCGGTGGAATGTAAAAGGGTTGGAGTTGTTGTTTTAGGCTTGGAAGTTCCCCATGCTCATATTCATTTGGTACCTCTTCAGGGTGAAGGTGACATCAACTTTTCAAATCCGAAACTTAAGTTTACGCCTGAGCAGTTTAATGAGATTACACAAAAAATTAAGGATAACCTTTAAGGTTTATCGATAGAATACTACTAAAAAAAAGGTTGGGCGTCATTGGCGCCCAACCTTTTTTTAGTTCATGCGGGTGATTTAACGCGCAATATGCATTAGGAATTCTATTACCCATTGAAATTTCTTTAAAACAAGACACTTCGTTGCATCACTTCAGCTCACCTGAACGATGCTCCCGAAAGTAATCGGGACAAGTTATGCCTCGTTTCAGTAATGCCTTGTTTTATTGTACTTGCAATGCTCATGACGAACCTCCAATACATAATCCGGGTTTAAATGTCTTCGTCATCATCTTCGCCAAGGTATAGGTCGATTAATCCGTTGGGCAAGTCCACCTTCAAGGTGGTGTTCGAATCATCTATCTCGATAATAAAGTCCGGATTGATCGGGAACAGTACTTCCTTGCCCTCAAAATCAAGTACGAATAGAGGGTTGTTGGATATCTCCTGAACTTCCGTTATTTCACCGATAAAACCCTTGCTTTTGTCGTTTACGGTATATCCGATGAATGCGTTGTTGGTAAGTTCTTTTTCCTGTTCAAGGGTAGAACTTTCAACGTAAACCAGGGTTCCGGCCAGTTCGCTTGCCCTGGTTTCCGTGTCAATATTTTCCAGTTTTACCAGCATGCTTTTAGAGCTTTTAATGCGGTGCGATTCCACATAAAAGGGAACCAGGCCATTGTCGATTTCCAGAAGAATAAATTCGGGAGCAAGGTCCTCGGTGTAGAACCCATCATGTAGCGTAAGGGCAAGCTCGCCTTTAACGCCATGGGATTTTTGAATAAAGCCTATTTGTGTGGATTTTTCTTTTAAAAGCATACCATTACATGTTAACGGGTTAAAAATAGAAAAATGCAGCACCTTATAAATCATATTCCGCCATTTTTTTTAGGAACATGATTTTTATACGGTACAAAAAAACCCTCATCGTAAAATGAGGGTTTAATTTTATCAAGGATAACTAAGATCTTTTTCCTTACTCGGCAGTTGGCTCTTCAGCAGCAGCTTCACCTTCGCTTGCAGCTTCTTCGCCTTCAGTATCAGCAGTAGCTTGCGGCGCATTTGCAGCCTCAGCTTCAGCAATCAATTCTGATTTTTTCTTGGCGATAGCTTCAGCTCTTTCGCTGTTGATTTTCGTTTCGCGCTCAAACTGTTCTTTGGCTTCATCGGCAGCTTTACCTGCAAGTCCGTCAACTTTAGCTTGGATTTTAGCTTCTTTTTCAGTCAGCCATGCCTGGAATCTCTTCTCGGCTTCAGCCTCGTCAAAAGCGCCTTTTTTAACACCTTCAAGCAGGTGCTTCTTCATCATTACCCCTTTGTACGACAAGATTGCTCTTGCAGTGTCAGTAGGCTGCGCTCCGTTGTTTAACCAAGTTAACGCTTTATCGAAGTTCAAATCGACAGTAGCAGGATTGGTGTTTGGATTGTACGATCCAATACGCTCAATGTACTTACCATCACGTGGTGATCTGCTATCAGCTACCACTATGTGGTAGAAAGCATGCCTTTTACGTCCGTGTCTTGCTAGTCTAATTTTTACTGGCATGTGTTTAAATTTTATTTGTTTAACAAATGATGCAAAAACTCTGTTTTGCGGCTGCAAAGGTAACTATTATTTGTTAACAGGCAATGTTTTAAATCATTATTGTTGAAATCTGTATGAATCGGATTAATCGGTGGACGGATTATGCCAAGCGATTAAGTCTTCCATTTAAAACAACGTTTTCAATCACTTTTATTACTCCGTCATCATTATTGCTTGGGGCTTGAAACCTGGCCACATTTTTAACATCTTCATGTGCGTTTTCCATGGCATAGCTATGAAAGGCCGTTTGCAACATTTCTATGTCGTTATGAAAATCGCCAAAAGCCATGGTCTCCTCTTTGCTTATTCCAAGCTTGTTTTGAAGGTATTTTATGGCAGCCCCTTTGTTTACGCCCAGCGGCATCAAGTCAACCCAAACCTTACTCGATTTTGCAATAACAAATTTGTCAATAAAAATATCCCAGGCGTCACCGCTGTTTAATTGCCAAGTTTTGGCATCGTAGATGGCCATCTTTAGTGTTTTTTCCGTCAATTCATTTATGTTATCCACAATCTTTAAATTCGGATAGTACTTTTTAGCCTCTTGTATAAAAAGTGGATTGTCAGATTCGGTATAAGGGCGTTCCGGTGTACAGCGGATCAGATGAACATCGGAGATTTTACGTCCGGCAGCTACAATTTCAGCTACCTCTTCCTGCGTAAAGGGGTTCATCACAACAGGTTCCGGATGCGTTCCAATATAGGCGCCATTGTCGCCAATAAGAATAATGTCGTGATTAATATGTTGGAACTGTGGGAGAAGTGTATAATAGGGTCTGCCGCTTGCCACGGTAAACCGGATTCCCATTTGGGTTAATTCATTGTACGTGTCTTCAAATTTTGGAGATAGCTCATGGTCTGAATTCAATAGCGTACCGTCCATGTCGGCAACAATTAGTTTTATCATCGGTATGTTTTTGGGTTTAACCATTCTGGAGCAAATAATCAATAATCAACTGAACAACACCGTTGTAATCATCAATTCCCTTTTCAATGCTGTTCGATTTTAAGTAAGCATCGTTCACTTTAGAAGCCGCTTTATCAATTTTGGCGTTGCGCCAGCCCCGCCAATGCTTGTTCCGGGTTTTGATATCTTCAATAACCTCAGGCCTGATTTTTTTTATGAGCTCTTTTCTTTTTTCCAATCTACTGGATTGATGCATGAAATAATCCATTGCATATAACCAACCTGAATATTGCACAAATGGTTCATCACTGCTCACACAAATCAACCAACCGTAAAAGCTGGCTTCCGCTTCGCTGGTAACTCCCAGCTGGTGCGACTTTTCATGTGCCGAAACAACAGGGATGTCCCAAACGGTTAGATGTTTGTTAATATGGGTTTCGTTAAAAAAGGGGCCGTAATAGCCTAGTATAGTGGCCTTCGCAAAAAAGTTGCTAAAAGTAATATGTTTTATTCTTCGCTTTCCCATTGAATGATTCAAGTTAAGATAATGGGACAGGTTTTTGTACGAGTTTTCCAACACAGAATCGTAGGTATCTTTATGGAAACCGGAGGAAGGGGTATAGCTGTTATTTGTTTCTTCAATGATGCGGTTAAACATGGACACAAATGTAGAATCGTTGGCGTGACTCCTGTTCAGATGGAAGCGATTATGTGCAGGTTCGCGGTAGTAGTTGAAACCCCATAACCAGTAAAACGAGATATAAACAAGCGCTGTAATTTGCAACACGCTCAGCAAATACTTTTTAAATTTCATTTTTCGGAAGATGACCATGCTTGAGCCTGCCAATAGAACCAGGATTAAGCAGACATAAAAAACATCGTCAAGTGAGAATGGCACTAAGCCCGAAATAGCAGATAATACGCGGGCAATGAACGGATAGATACCTGTAGAATAAAACCTTTCGGTTAAAGATGGATTGTTTTTAAAAATAATCTGTAACAAAAAGGTCAGGGCAACCAGTATAAAGGGAATGGATTTTTTAATATAGGATGGTTTTATTTGCATTTGGTTATATTTGTTAAATAAGTTGGGTTAATTAACGTAAGTAGTAACGATAAGCGTTAAATTTTACAATAAAAATCGGATCTGCACTGAAAAAGTTATAATAGTCAGCCAATGATCTCTTGTAAACAGTGTAAATATCTAAACAAACAAAGATAGAAATTTTACTATGCATATTCACTTTATTGCCATTGGAGGTGCTGCCATGCACAATCTGGCTATCGCATTACATCAAAAAGGATATAAGGTAACCGGGTCCGACGATGAGATTTTTGATCCGTCGCGTAGCCGTTTGAACAAACATGGGTTATTGCCCGATGAATTTGGATGGTTTCCCGAGAAAATAGACGGGGAAATCGATGTGATCATTTTAGGGATGCATGCGCGCAAAGATAATCCCGAGTTAGTAAAAGCGCAGGAGCTTAATTTAAAGGTGTATTCTTATCCTGAATATTTATACGAGCAGTGCAAGGATAAAAAACGTGTGGTCATTGGGGGAAGTCATGGGAAAACAACCATCACCTCTATGGTGATGCATGTATTGAAGCAGCTGGAATACAAATTCGATTATATGGTTGGAGCGCAAATTGAAGGATTTGATACAATGGTTCAGCTTTCGCACGATGCTCCCATTGCTATTTTCGAAGGAGATGAATATTTGTCTTCACCCATCGATTTGCGCCCTAAATTCCATTGGTACAAACCGCACATTGCCCTGTTGACCGGTGTTGCCTGGGATCACATCAATGTATTCCCCACTTGGGAAAACTATGTGGATCAGTTTAAAATATTTGCCGATTCGCTGGAACAGGATGCTACACTAATCTGGTATTTATTGGATGAAGAGCTTCAGAATATCTCACAGCATTTGCGAAAGGATATTAAGAGTTTGGCCTATGATGAATTACCTTCGGTTTTGGAGGATGGCAAGTCGGTGGTTACTTTTAACGATGAACGCTTTGTGTTATCTGTATTTGGTGCACATAACCTTCAGAACCTAAATGGAGCCAGAATTATATGTGCGGAGTTGGGGATTGATGACAACAAGTTTTTCGAATGCATAGCTTCGTTTAAAGGGGCGGCAAAAAGATTGCAGACTTTAATAGATGAGAACAATACCGCCGTTTTTCTTGATTTTGCCCACTCACCGTCCAAACTGAGTGCGACGGTTAAGGCGGTAAAAAATCAATATCCAGAAAGGAAATTAGTGGCCTGTATGGAATTGCATACGTTTAGCAGCTTAAACAAGGAATTTTTGCCGCAATATAAAAATACCATGGCGGATGCCGACATGGCCTATGTTTATTTTAATCCTGAGGTAGTTCAACATAAAAAGCTCCCGGAAATTGACGAAAAAATGGTTTATGAGGCTTTTGGAACAAGTAATGTGACTGTTTTTTCTGATACTGCACAACTCCAGGAATTATTGCTACAATCAACATGGGAAAATACCAATCTTCTTTTTATGAGTTCAGGTAATTTTTCGGGCATAGATTTTATAGAGTTTGCAGACAAGTTGGTTAAACAATAGCCAACTTTACAGCGTGCCGAGCCTATATTTAATAGGAGGTCCTGAGCATAAAACCGCATTGGAATACTACGATAAACCGAGAGCTGTCATTAGGGATTTGAGAAATTCGGCAGGCATCAGTGGCCCTGGTTGTTATTGGGATAGAAAATCTTACATGGCTGTGTTTAGCAATGCATATATATTATTGATGGAACTGGAATTGCGGTGAATTTTACTAACAATGTTGGGATAAATAAGGGGCTTGCGAAAAATCGTAAGCCCCTATTAATATATTTTGCAAGTACTAAATTTGTTTAATATCTGTAGTGTTCCGGTTTATATGGCCCTTCCTGTGGAACACCGATATAATCCGCTTGTTCTTTTGATAATTGAGTTAGTTTAACCCCTAACTTCGCTAAGTGTAAACGGGCAACCTCCTCATCTAATCGTTTAGGTAAGGTGTAAACGCCAATTTTGTAATCGTTTTTCCAAAGTTCCAGCTGAGCCAAGGTTTGATTGGTAAACGAGTTACTCATCACAAAACTTGGGTGACCGGTTGCATTGCCAAGGTTTACCAAACGACCGCGAGATAAAAGGATAATCGCATGTCCATCAGGGAATTCGAACAAATCAACTTGAGGTTTAATGTTTTTTTCCTTGATACCGGGATAGTTTTCTAGTTTCTCAACCTGGATTTCGTTATCGAAGTGACCAATATTACAAACAATGGCCTGATCTTTCATTTTTTCCATGTGTTCTATGGTTAAGATATCTTTGTTTCCTGTTGTGGTTACGTAGATATCAGCTTCGCACAGTGCATCCTCGGTTGTTGTTACCTCATATCCTTCCATGGCAGCCTGCAATGCACAAATAGGGTCAATTTCGGTAACCAATACCCGTGCACCGAATCCACGCATACTTTGCGCACATCCTTTACCAACATCACCATATCCGCAAACCAGTACGGTTTTGCCGGCAACCATTACATCTGTTCCTCTCTTGATACCATCAGCCAGGCTTTCCCTGCATCCGTAGAGGTTGTCGAATTTTGATTTGGTTACCGAGTCGTTTACGTTGATAGCAGGGAACAGTAACTCTCCTTTTTCCATCATTTGGTATAAACGATGAACGCCGGTGGTGGTTTCTTCACTCACACCTTTGCATTTTTCTGCAGCTTTTGTCCAACGTGTAGGGTTCTTTTCGAACTCCAGTTTAAGGCGTGAAACAAGCTCTCTGTAGTCTTCACCTTCTCCGCTGTAATCTCTGTCAAGAATAGATTTATCCGATTCGATGTCACGTCCCAGGTGAATCATCATGGTGGCGTCACCTCCATCATCAACAATAAGATCGGGACCTTCGCCATCACCAAAATCTAATGCTCTTTCTGTACACCACCAATACTCAGCCAATGTTTCGCCTTTCCAGGCAAATACGGGAACTCCGGTTTGTGCAATGGCAGCTGCAGCGTGATCCTGGGTACTGTATATGTTACAACTACACCAGCGCACATCTGCTCCAAGTTCAACCAGCGTTTCTATTAATACGGCGGTTTGAACAGTCATATGCAACGAACCCATTACTTTGGCACCTTTCAATGGTTTTTTAGCCCCATACTGTTCGCGTAAAGCCATTAGGCCGGGCATTTCTTTTTCCGCAATTTCAATTTCTTTTCTGCCGAAATCCGCTTCGGCCATATCTTTCACTTTGTACGGAAGTGTATCTATTAACATTTCAGACATATTGTTGTTTTTAATTTTGTACGCAAATGTAATAAAAATCAGATACTTTGCATATTTATAGCATAAGTGGACACAGAATCTTCCGGATATTTATTTCATCAGTCTTAAGTTGTTGTATCAAACTTTCAATGCCATCAAATTTCTGTTCGTCCCTGATTTTTTTGATAAAAGTTACTTCTACTTCTTCGGAATAGATATCCTGATTAAAATCCAGGATATGTGCTTCAATCGTAAGTTCGTTATCCTTATTAACGGTTGGTCGAACACCAATGTTCAACATGCCACCATATGTTTTACCCATTACGTGTATTTTACAGGCATAAACGCCAGTGGACGGTATTAGCTTATAATTTTCGTTAGGTTTAATATTGGCCGTTGGATAACCCAGCCTGCGACCCAATCTTTGACCTCCTCTAACTGTTCCAAAAATAGAAAAATCATAGCCTAACATTAGTTTGGCCTCTTCCACTTTCCCTTCATTTAAGGATTGGCGGATAGCGGTGGAACTAACGGCTTTGCCATCCTTGTATACAGCATCGACACGTGAGATACCAAAGCCGAGTTTTTTGCTCAGTCTAGTGTAAACGCCGAAGTCAGCCAACCTGTCTTTTCCGAACCTATGATTGTAACCAACAACCAGGTGGCTCATATTAATTTTGGCAATAAGGAAGTTTTCGATAAACTTTTCGGCGGTTAAGTTGGCCAGCTCTTTGTTAAATGGAAGAAGGATGAGGTAGTCGATTCCGAACTCGCTGATTATTTTAGTTTTTTCATCCAGCGTAGTAATAAACTGAAGCGTTTGGGGTTCCTTATTCAGTACAAGCCGGGGATGAGGCCAAAAAGTTAAAACCGCCGAATTGCCATTCGTCTCTTTAGCCCGTTGAACCAAGTGCTCAAGTAATTTAGTATGTCCCAAATGCACACCATCGAACATTCCAATGGTTACAATTACGTTTTTGCCAGAAAAAGATTCAGGATCGGAATAGACTTTCATTTTTTACTTATTCTTTATCGGCAAAATTACTTTAAAAAACGGGAATAATGCAAGGATCGTTTTATATAGAAGGGAAATCGGCAAACAAGATACGATGCGTCATTCCAATTCAAGCAACGCCTCAGTGCACCCCCTATACTTTATTCAGGTAAACCATGAACCTGCGTCTCAACCTAAATTTCTCAAAGTAACTTATTATATGTCTGAGCACATCTAAATATAATGTAATGTACAAAAGGAATGTACTAAGCCAGATTACAAGTACGTTGAAAATAGGAGTGGAAATTGTAATGCCTGCCATTTTTTTGTTCGGGGCAAAAAAATGTGCTCTTCCCCATTCAGAACTTCCATTTCTTAAAACAGGATCTTTTTTAGGAATGTACTCGCCATTTTTAAAGGTAATTTGTTTCAATTCGCCTTTTTTTAATAGCATCGCCGCCAATTTTTTATTGTGGTATTTCTGCTTTTTTTCAAAGAGCTTATCGGAGCCCCCGAGCTTAGCTTCAAGTTCCCTGAAAGAATTATCCTTGTGGTTTCGGGAGGTTTTGTATTGCTTTTGAAAAAAAGATTCCAAACTGTCCAGCGTCGAAGACATTCTTTCAATGGAATACTCGCTTAGGTTAGTGGAAAGAGGATTAACTACGTGATCTAAATTAATAATTTGTTTTTCCTCAATTTTGGATAATTCCCGTATTATTAGTGTATTATGTGCTTCAGCTTGACTTACGTTACCTGCTTTTAGAAAGTCTTTACATTTCAGGTTGTGTTGTTTGAGTCGGGGAATCAATAATGATAAATAGTACGAGGCTTGACTAATTATCTGCTCGTCTTCAAAAAAATGTTTCTCATATTCGTTATTTGCAAACTGATTGACGGCTAAAGCTTCATATGCCCACCTTGAGGTCATCACGTCAGCTATTCGGGGGACATAATCTTTGGGCGCGATGGAACTGTGAAGTTTATCGAAATTAACGATGACACCGCTAAATAAAAGCTGGGGGACCAAAATTAACGGTATTAAAATATATATGGCAACCACTGATTTTAAACCGCTACTGATATTTAAACCCAGCATGTTGGAAAAACAGGCCGTAGAAAATAAAATTAACCAGTAACTTAGATTAAGTCCTTGTATTTCAAGGATATGATTTCCTATCAAAACTAAACTTAGGGTTTGAATCGCCGAAATTACAAACAGAATGGTGATTTTACTGTTGAGGTAACTAAACCTGCTTAAGTTCAGGAATTTTTCCCGCTGCAATAGTTTCTTATCCTTGATGATTTCCTCGGCACTTACATTTAACCCCAGGAACAAGGCAACAACAACAGTCATAAAGAGATATGCCGGGATATTGTCATTCTGGCTAAAGATATAGAGGTTGGGATTTGTGTCGGTACCAATTATAAATTTGGTAAAGAAGCCAAGTATCAAGGCAAGCACGGGAGCTTCCAAAAAGTTAATCATTATATACTGACGATCTTTCCATTTGGATAGGCTGTCGCGGTAAGTATAGATTAAAAACTGGCGTATCCTGCCAGGAATATTGTAAAGGTTATGTGGTAACTTCTCTCGTTCGTCAGGTTCCTCGGATTTTTTCCAGTCAAACTTGCTTTCAATGTCACTTATATAGTTTTCGTACCATTCTACCGGCTTAATCTTTCTTTCACGAATTAATCTACCGTTAGGGTTAACCATCCTACCCTCGATAATTCGCAATGGCTGTTCAACCTTTACATTACCACATAAATAGCATTCACTGTCTTCGGGATTAACATAATTCGCTTTTTGCTTAAAATATACGATGGCGTCCATAGGGTTTCCGTTGTATATAATATAGCCGCCCTTGTCTATGATCAGCAGCTTATCCAATAATTTATAAAGATCGGACGATGGCTGATGTATATTAATGACCACCAGTTTCCCTTTTAATGTTTGGCGTTTTAGCAATACCATCACCTTTTCCGAGTCCATAGAAGAAAGGCCCGAAGTTGGCTCGTCAACAAACAGTATAGAGGGTTCCCGAATAAGTTCGAGGGCAATATTCAATCGTTTTCGTTGTCCTCCGCTTAGGATTTTATTTAGTGGATTGCCGACTATCAGGTCACGGGCTTCGAGCAGGTCAAAGTCTTTGATAGCATTGTTTACCAGCTCATCGATTTCTTCCTTACTGAAATCGCTAAAGCACAGTTGGGCATTAAAGTACAGGTTTTCGAAAACGGTGAGTTCTTCAATCAAAAGATCCTCTTGTGGAACGTATCCGATAACGCCTTTCAGCTCTTCCTTGTGCAGGTGCACATCAAGTCCATTAATGCGTAACGATCCGCCAGTAAGCTTGTAAGTGCCGTTAAGCACATTTAGCAGGGTGGATTTCCCGGTTCCGCTGCCTCCCATAATGCCAACCAATTGCCCCGACCTGCCGGTAAAACTAAACCGATGGATGCCGGTCTGTTTGTCGTTAAACTTGTAAACAACATCTCTGGCTTTTAGTATGATCCGGCCTTTTTCGGATTTTTGTACAAAAACCTCCGCTACCTTACTGTAATATACAGGTGACATCCGTGAGGTTTTTATAACAGAACCTACGGACAAAATATATGAGTTGTTTCTTTCAACTTTATGGCCGTTCAAATAAAGGTTTCTATCACCGGAATATCTGAAAATAAAAGTATGTGTGCTTTTAATATATAATACCCAAACATATACTTGTTGTTTAGGATTGTACAAATGTTTGAATCTAGGCATGGGAGGTTCCTCCTGGCCACTAATTACAAGTACCTTTTCCGGATCATTAACTTCCATGGGGCCTTGCAGTATAAAGGATTTTAATAACCGATAATCAACCGGGTCAATCATCATACCGCTTGATAGCTTGTCCACTACCTCGTTGGCAATTGTACTTATTTTCTCTTCTTTGCGCATGAACTCAAAAAGTTGAACGAAAAGCCATATTTTGGATTCGCTTTCAAGTTCCTTGTTTAATTCATCGCATATTGAGCTCAGCTGATTATAATTGTCTGTGGATTGTTTTTCGGCTTTGGACTTTATAGGGCTATATGTATATTTATGAAAGGACTGGATATAAAAATTGAAACGCTGCAGATATTGGTCCACGTATTCCTTATTAAAGTTGCGGAGCAATTCCTGTTCAATTAATTTCCTTGCACTATCTAACCTGCTCTCCTTGCGCACATTAGTAAGCAAAGCGTACAGTTTCATTAATGCATCCAGTAAAGTTTCACTCATAACATTATGATACTTGATTAACCGAAGTCCTTAGGTATAAAAATACAAGATACCTATAAATATACAGGTATTCATAAAAAAAAGCGACCTAAGATGATCGCTTTTAGGATATTCCGTGCGTCTTGCTTATTTGGTAGCAATAAATTTCTTTCTGATCTTTAATGATTCTTCTGCAATTTGAATCATTTGTTCTTGTGTTATGGCGGTGCTTTCTATGCCGGCATAAATATTTGCCATAGTGGATAAGTCGGCAATGGTTTCAGCAACACCCTGATCTGACTTATACTTCGCAAGAATTTCCATTAGTTTCAGTAACGGATCCTTCTGCTTTAAAACAATTTCAACCATCTCCTTGCTGTTGAAGGTCTCTTCAGAGATGTGGGTGGCAATGTAAAGTCCTTCTACCCAGGCTCCTGACATTATTAAAGCAGATACGGGAGCTCTGTTGGTTTTGTGCAAGAAATCATAGGTGTCGTAAAACGAGTTTGTTATCAGTTCCACCAACGCTTCCTTATCGTCCTCATTCGCCTCAACTTGCTCAGGTAAATCTTCACTTATTGCTGCAGACAAGTCAAGGCCTTCCAGCATTTTTCTGGACGCTTCGATAAAATTGGCAGTTTCTTGTTTCTGATTGTAAGTACTGGCATAACTTAAGTCGCCACCAAAAACGCCCAGATTAAGGGCCAACGATTTTTCGGTTGAGTACTTATCGGCATTGGCCGGATTGTTTGTCAAATCAAAAATATAGGATGCCTCGATCTCATTAAGCATTTCAACAATTTCGTAAGAGGTAGGAAGAGGATAAACGAATTCTCTAACCTTAGTTTCAACTTCAGCCTTTTCAATTTGAGCAGTTTCGGTCTGTTTGCCTTTTTTAGATGAGCTGTTGCACGACGCAAATCCAATAATTAGGGCTAATAACAATGAGGTAGCACCCCAAAATTTTAAACTATTTTTCATAAGTGTAGGTATTACTTTTTAAGTATATCAGCTTATTCTAACTGTGGTTAACAGATGTTGAATAATTCATTTATTGCTGTCAATGGCTACAAATATAATTTATTTCAAAAAGAAATTGATTTTTGTTGTTTTATTTTTCTAACAAATTGTCAATTAATCTGAATATTCTCCCGCATAAGGGAATTTCATATCCTTAAGCATCATTTGCAAGGTTGAGCGACCGTTGTACACATTTTCCTCTATGGTGTAACATACGTCGAACGGGTTTCCGGTTTGCAGTTGATCCAGGTAATCACCCATTGAAAAAGCAATACCTTGCTTAATAGAACCTGATTTTTCTTCGATAAGTTCCACTTTAAGGTGATCTTGATCTTTGCCCACCTTTTTGCTTGTGCCGTAATCAAAAACACGCTTGGTCACAAATACCGGCCTTAGGTTACCTGGTCCAAAAGGCCGAAACTGTTTTAAAATCCTAAAGAATTTATCGTTGATGTCCTTTAGGCCAATCTCTTCGTCCACTTCGATTTGGGGTATAAGTTGGTCCGGGGTGATGTTTTCCGCAACATACTCCTCAAACCTCTTTTTAAAGGCTGGTATGTTTTCTGGTTTTAATGTGAGCCCGGCCGCATACATGTGTCCCCCGAAATTTTCGAGTAGGTCACTGCACGAATCGATGGCCTTGTACAGGTCGAACCCTTCGACTGAGCGGGCAGAGCCTGTTGCAAAACCTTTTGACTCGGTTAGGATTACCGTGGGGCGATAGTAGGTTTCGGTGAGTCTGGAAGCTACTATCCCAATCACGCCCTTATGCCACTGGGGCTCAAAGAGCACAGTTGACTTTTTGTTTTTAAACTCCTCGTTATTGGCTATTAAGTCCAGGGCCTGTTGGGTAATATCCCGGTCAAACCCTTTGCGGGTATCGTTGCACTTGTCGATGTCGATACTCATGCTGGAAGCATTTTCTTCGTTGGTGCTAACGAGCAAGTCAACGGCGTCGCCACCTGAATCAATCCTGCCGGCAGCATTAATTCTAGGCCCAATCTTAAACACGATATCGCTAATGGTGATTTCCCGGCCCTGCATTCCGGCCACCTTAATAATATGCTTAAGTCCTATGCCGGGATTCGTATTTAGCTTCTCAAGTCCAAAGTGAGCTAATACCCTGTTTTCGCCCGCAATGGGGACAATGTCGGAGGCAATACTTACGGCTACCAGATCGAGATAATCGTATAATTTGGAATGATCCAGATTTCTTCTTTTGCAAAAAGCTTGTAAAAATTTGAATCCTACGCCGCAACCGGAAAGATTTTCGTCGGGATAATTGCAATCCGGCCTTTTAGGATCGAGACATGCTGCTGCATCCGGCAGTACATCTCCCGGGGTATGGTGGTCGCAAATGATAAACTCTATGCCTTTTTTTTTGGCGTATTCCATTTTATCCACCGCTTTAATCCCACAGTCCAAAGCAATTACCAGTGTGCATTTTTCCTCGAAAAAATGATCGATACCCTTATATGAGATTCCGTAACCTTCTTCGTAACGATTAGGGATATAGAAGCTAATTTTTTTAAAATAAGGCTTCAGGAATGAGTAGACTAAAGCTACCGAAGTTGTCCCGTCAACGTCGTAGTCGCCATAAACAACTACCTTCTCCTCCTTTTCCATGGCCTGTTCCAGGCGATCAATGGCCTTGTCCATATCTTTCATCAAGAACGGGTCGTGAAGGTGCTCGTAAGCCGGACGGAAAAACGCCTTTGCCTCATCGAATGTCTCAACCCCTCTTTGCACCAGTAAATTAGAAAGGAACCTGTCGATATTTAAAACCTTCGACAGGTGTTCGACCTTTTCGTCGTCACCAGTTTCTTTAATATTCCATCTTTTCTCCATATTGTTTATGAGGCCTTTTTTGCGAGGTTAAATTTTCCCAAAAAAAATGGATTTTCAAAACCCTGTGCCGCTATTTATGCTTTATGAACTGTATAATGCGTGAATATGCTATCGTGAACAAATGCAGTATCAGCTGTTTAAGGTAAAGTACTATTTGTTTACATTTAACTGGAATACTTTTTCGAGATGTCCCAGCAAATTCTTCTTTACATTTTCAAAGTCTTGTTTTCCGCCCAATTCCTTTTGCATGGAAGTTACCCCTTTGTCCACAAAGCCGCATGGGTTAATATGGTTAAAGTACGTTAGGTCGGTGTTAACGTTGAGCGCAAAGCCGTGCATGCTAACATAACGACTTGCTTTCACCCCGATGGCACATATTTTTCTTGTTTTGCCGGGCAGATCTTTGTCTATCCAAACACCTGTTGCACCATTTAACCTGGCACCATGGATACCGTATTCAGCAATGCAATTAATAATAGCCTCTTCCAGCTTTTGGATATAGGTTTTTACCGTTAGGCCCATTTCTTCCAGATCGAAAATAGGATAGCCAACAATCTGACCTGGTCCATGGTATGTAATATCTCCCCCTCGGTTGCTTTTGTAATAAGTGGCGTTAATCTGTTTTAAAAAAACATCGTTAATCAAAAGGTTGTTAACCGCTCCGCTTTTCCCTAAAGTATAGACATGTGGATGCTCGCAAAACAAAAGTTTGTGTGTAATAAGTTTGGGATTTTCGGTATTTTCCCGGTTGAAAAGCTTTGAATCGATAATGGCGTTGAAGTTTGCCTCCTGATAGTCCCAGGCTTTTTTATATTCAATCAGGCCTAAATCCTCAAATATGGTGTTTGTGTTCATGGTCAGTCTTTTAAAGCATTAATATGTTTTTCGGCATGATACGATGATCGTACCATGGGGCCACTCTCTACATATTTAAAGCCCATCTCTAATCCTGCTTTTTCGTATTTTGCAAATTGTTCTGGTGTAACGTATTCTTCAACAGGCAGATGATCTTTACTGGGTTGCAGATATTGGCCAATGGTAAACACCTTTACGCCTGCTTTATGAGCGTCCTGCATGGTTTCAAGTACTTCTTGTTCTGTTTCGCCTATGCCCACCATGATGCCCGTTTTTGCCACCACGCCTGCATCGGCGATATATTTTAGCACATCCAGACTAATATCGTATTTTGCCCTGCTTCGGATAATTGGAGTTATTCTTCTGGTAGTTTCCAGGTTGTGCGAAACCACTTCTGGTTGAGCATCAATTACTTTCTGTATTAAATGATGAAGCCCGTTGAAATCAGGAATCAGTACTTCTTGCGTTGTCTCTGGATTCATCTCTTTTACTTTCAATATCGTTTCGTGCCAAATACCGGCGCCGCCATCTTCCAAATCATCCCTATCAACAGAGGTAATTACCGCATGCTTAAGTTTCATTATTTGAATGGAACGCGCAATTCGCACAGGTTCTTTAGTGTCTACAGCTAACGGTTTTCCGGTTGCCACGTTACAAAATTTACACGCCCTGGTACATATGTTACCCAGTATCATAAAAGTGGCCGTGCCCGCTCCCCAACATTCCGCCGCATTTGGGCATTTCCCACTAGTGCAAATGGTGTGTAATTTGTTATCCCGGATAGTCTGATTCATCCATTTGTAATCAGCTGTGTTGGGGAGTTGTATTTTTAACCAGTCAGGTTTCCTTCTTGTTATTTTCATGTTCTATATATATTTTACTAAAAGTGCTGATAAGGGTCATATTTTAATCTCCAAACCATGTCTGGAGCTGGCTGTTTTTTCAGAAACAAACTATTTCACTCTTACCACGCAAATTATTACTTGTATAAATTAACTTACAATATTACATAAAATTGTCTGGTGCAACCTATGAAATTTGTTAGTTTTGACAGGATACACAATATGTGATATCACCCTAAAATATTAAAAGATAAGTTAAATCTACAAATGCCATAGTATTATAGCACTTAACGCTGGCTATTGAAATTGAGAGAAATACATTTATTTTTTTAAGAAATTCTTTTAATTTCAATATCAGGGCTCATCCTGACAAGGTTTTGATATTCATACCTTTCGTCACCTTTGATGGCGGATTATTCATTATATAATGAAAAAATTGGGATAAAGTTCAAAGCCTATGTGGTTTTATGGCTTCAATATTAACCCGTAATGATTATCTTTGCATCGATTTTTCTATAATTTTAAAGAAGGATACTATATGCTATCTTGCTGATTTTGTGTTTGTGAAGCATTGTGATTGCAGTGAGAAAACTTAAATATTTTAATAGATAATAAATTGGTATGAGTGCCGTTGAACTAAGCGAACAAGAAATTATCAGACGTAATAGTCTGGAAGAATTAAACAAATTGGGGATAAATGCTTTTCCCGCTGAAGAATTCGAAATTACACATTACTCAGAAGATGTTAAGAAACAGTTTGAGGAAGACGAGGAGGGATTGAAGGATATTACTATGGCCGGAAGAATCATGAGTCGTAGGATTATGGGTAATGCTTCGTTTGCTGAAATCAAAGATAAACAAGGCCGCATGCAATTATATTTCCGTCGCGATGATATATGCGAGGGAGAGGACAAAACCATGTACAACACCGTATTTAAAAAATTGTTGGATATTGGTGACATTGTAGGCGTGCGCGGTTATGTTTTTAAAACACAAATGGGCGAAACATCCGTTTATGTAAAAGAATTTAAGGTATTAACAAAGTCGTTAAAACCGCTTCCCATTGTAAAAGAAAAGGATGGTAAAACATACGATGCATTTACCGATCCTGAAACGCGTTACCGACAACGTTATGTCGATTTGATAGTAAACGATCAGGTAAAAGATACTTTCCTTAAAAGAACCAAGATCATCAACACGATGCGTGATTTCTTTAACGAGAAGGGCTATCTTGAAGTGGAAACACCAATTTTGCAAGCAATACCCGGAGGGGCCGCTGCCCGTCCGTTTATTACCCATCATAATGCCTTAAACATCCCGTTGTATTTGCGTATAGCCAATGAACTATATCTAAAAAGGTTAATTGTAGGCGGATTTGACGGAGTTTATGAGTTTGCCAAAGATTTTCGAAACGAAGGGATGGACAGAACACACAATCCCGAGTTTACGGTAATGGAAATATATGTGGCTTATAAAGATTATAAGTGGATGATGAATTTCACCGAAGAAATGGTGGAAAGGGTTGCAATTGCCTTGCATGGAACAACGAAGGTACAGGTGGGCGAAAACATAATTGATTTCAAGCGTCCTTTCAAACGCATTTCGATGATTGACTCCATTAAAGAACATACCGGGGTGGATATTAACGGAATGAATGAAGAGCAGCTTTTGGCAGTGTGCGAGGATTTGGGTGTGGAGACAGATCCTTCAATGGGAAAAGGAAAATTGATTGATGAGATTTTTGGAGAGAAGTGTGAAGGTAGTTATATTCAACCTACCTTTATAACCGATTATCCTGTGGAGATGTCGCCACTTTGCAAAAAGCACCGCGAAAACCCGGAGCTGACAGAACGATTTGAGTTGATGGTAAACGGGAAAGAGCTTGCGAATGCTTACTCGGAGTTAAATGATCCAATCGATCAGTTAGATCGTTTCCAGGACCAGTTGAAACTATCCGAAAAAGGAGATGACGAGGCCATGTTTATTGATATGGACTTTGTGCGTTCGCTGGAATATGGTATGCCGCCAACCTCAGGTATGGGTATTGGTGTAGACCGGTTGGCCATGTTGATGACAAATCAACAATCTATTCAGGAGGTGCTGTTATTTCCACAGATGCGTCCGGAGAAAAAGGTAGAGGCAGATGGTGTTGAAAAATACTCGGAAATTGGAGTTCCCCAGGAATGGGCAGAGATTATCATTAAGCTGGGATATAAAAAAATTGAAGAAGTTAAAGAGGTGAAACCTACCAAGCTACATCAGGATATGTGTGGTTACAATAAAAAGAACAAGTTAGGATATAAAAATCCTTCACAAGATGAAGTAAAGGCTTGGTTAGCCTAACTTACACAAGCCAAAACCAAACAGGTTTTTGACTTATAATAAGTTAGTCGGCAAAATATTAATACATATTTTGAATTAAATAACAATCAAAATCTTACATTTTAAAAACCAATGGATTAAAAATTTTGCTTTCGTACCTTACGCCTAATGTTTTTACTTTTTCTGGAAGAATATGGGGGTAGGGTGTTAATCGGAAAACTTAATTTTAAGCAGTGAATAATCACATCTTATGGACGAATCATCTAGAATTGGTATAATTGGTAGTGGGAGTTGGGCTACGGCATTGGCCAAGATGCTCACCAACAATGTACTGGAATTTAATTGGTATTTTCGAAATTCTAAACATATAAAAAAGTTCAGGAAGTTTGGACATAACCCCAATTACCTTACTAGCGTTGATTTTGAGACAGACAAAATACATTTCTACTCTGATATTAACCATATTGTAGAAGAGAGCGATGTGCTTATTATTGCAATTCCGTCAGCCTTTTTAAAAAATACCTTAAGCGAATTATCGGTGCCGATAAAGGATAAGTTTATGGTGTCCGCGGTTAAAGGTTTGGTTTCTGAAGAAAATATGATTGTGGGTACGTTTTTGAACAAGTTTTATGATGTGCCATTGGATAGCATCGGGGTGATTTCCGGTCCCTGTCATGCCGAGGAGGTTGCGTTAGAACGACTCTCGTATTTGACTATTGCCTGCCAGGACGTAAAAAAGGCCCGGGCATTTGCTTCTTTTTTAAACTGCAGTTACATCAAGACTTCTATTTCGGACGATATTTACGGGACTGAATTTGCTGCCGTTTTAAAAAATATTATGGCGGTGGCCTCGGGTATTTGTCATGGAATGGGATATGGCGATAACTTTCAGGCGGTATTGATGTCGAATGGAATTCAGGAGATCAAGCGATTTGTGGACACGGTGCATCCAATTACCCGTGACATAAAAAGTTCGGCCTATTTGGGCGACTTGTTGGTGACGGGATATTCGCAATTTAGCCGCAACCGGACCTTTGGAACTATGATTGGAAAGGGCTACTCGGTTAAATATGCGCAAATGGAGATGTTAATGATTGCTGAGGGTTACTATGCGGTTAAAAGCATTAAAGAGATCAATGAAAAATATAAAGTGAACATGCCGATTACTGATGCGGTTTACAATATAATCTACGAGCGTATTTCACCATCCATCGAAATACGTTTGCTCACTGAGAACTTACGTTAAAATATAGTCCTTATTCATAAAAATCAATTTCACCATGGAAAATTTAAAAATTGATATCTCAAGAACTTTCGATTTTATTTCAGAAGAGAAAGTGAGCGGATACAAGAACGAGATTGCCTCTCACCTTAAATCTTTATACGAAAAAACAGGGAAAGGAAGCGATTTCCTTGGATGGGTAAACCTTCCATCCAGCATTGACGATGGTCAATTAGCCGATATTGAAGCGACTGCAGCCAGCTTGAAATCAAAAGCTGATGTTGTTGTTGTCATCGGTATTGGCGGAAGTTACCTGGGGGCCAGAGCGGTTATTGACGCTATGTCAAACAGTTTCGATCAGTTAATTACAGACAGGAAAAATCCTGTGGTAGTTTACGCTGGTCAAAATATAGGCGAAGATTATACCGCTGAATTGTTAGACCTTTTAAAGGATAAATCTTTTGCTTTGGTAGTCATCTCCAAGTCAGGAACTACCACTGAACCAGCATTGGCTTTTCGATTGTTAAAAGATTTGCTGGAAAGCAAATATTCGGCAGAAGAGGCGAAAGATCGTATTGTGGCCATCACCGACGCTAAAAAAGGTGCATTAAGAACTTTGGCAGATCAAAAAGGATATAAGACTTACGTTATTCCAGATGATGTGGGAGGTCGTTTTTCTGTGCTGACACCAGTGGGTTTATTGCCTATAGCCGTGGCCGGCATCGATATTCGTGGTTTGGTTAAGGGAGCACAGGATATGGAAAAAATTACGGCAGACGAAGCAGAAAACAGTGCTGCAGCCACCTATGCTGCCGTACGTAACGAGCTATACAAAAACGGAAAGGGAACAGAAATTTTAGTGAACTACCAGCCTAAACTTCACTTTGTAGCAGAGTGGTGGAAGCAATTGTACGGCGAAAGCGAAGGAAAAGATAATAAAGGTATTTTTCCTGCAGCTGTTGATTTTTCAACTGACCTTCACTCGATGGGACAGTGGATTCAGGAGGGTGTTCGTAACATCTTTGAAACTATTATTACAGTAACCAATGCCAATAAAACGGTTACGGTCCCAACGGATGAGGCCGATCTGGATGGTTTAAATTTCCTGGCAGGTAAACGTGTGGATGACGTGAATAAGATGGCTGAACTAGGTACGCTATTGGCGCATGTTGACGGTGGCGTGCCAAATATCAAGATTGAAATTCCGGAATTGAACGAGTATTACCTGGGTCAATTGTTGTATTTCTTTGAGATAGCTTGTGGTATCAGCGGTTATATTTTAAATGTTAACCCATTCGACCAGCCAGGAGTGGAGGCATACAAAAAGAATATGTTTGCCTTGTTGGAAAAACCAGGTTTCGAAGCAGAGACTGCAGCCATTAAGGCAAAACTATAGCTTACAGACTAAACAATACATATGGAGTTAAATAACATCTCGCCACCTGGATTTTTCAATTGGCGGTAAGATGCAATAGGCTCTAAAAAATAATTAAAGCCCGGGGATTGATTTCTTCGGGCTTTGTTTTTCTAATGATTTATCGCTTTCGGTTTTGTCACCGATGTGCTCATATAAAACCAGTCTTTTTTCAAGTAACTAAAACCTACCTTTTGGAAGAACGAAAACAGCTTTAATTTTGCTGTTTCTTCATCAAAAACGTCATCCTCGTATTTCATGGCTTTTGAAAATTCATCCAATTCACCCCCTGTTTTTCGCTTTTTCTTCATGGTGGTAATTTGGAATGGCTCCACTTCAACAGCGAGTACTGAAAACATGGATTTGAACCGACAGCAAAAATCTTCAATCACACTGGCGCCAATATTTTTTCCCCTAAACCCGGGAAGTAAATCCAGTTGGTGAATAATGCAGATGTTGCCCTGGATAACTTCTTTTAAATCGTTTTTAAATTCGCCGGTCTCCAATTTTACAAATTGTTCGCAGGGATTAATTAATTCTTCCTGTTGTTCCAATATTTTTATCAGCTGAAGACCTGCATGTCGAATCTGGTTCAAAAGTATGATGGTAAAACTGAACTGTCCAACTTTTAAATAGTCCCCGGACGATTTGTTTACCTTGATATCGGCTTTGTAATTACAAATATATTTGCCGTTTTTGTCTTCCTGTAAATCGGAAGTGAGGTGGTATGCAATGGAATAATCGAACGTGCTCATGTGAACTTGTATGTGTGTAAACACAAGATATCATTTATCTCGATTTATAACAACTTTTCTAAAGCTCAAAACTTTGGAAAAGTGCAAGGATTAAACGGATTAATAATATTTTTGTCCTCCTGATGAACTGGCGCCCGTTATCAGTATGGCCCCTTTGTTAATTTTTAGTTCCTTTCTCCCGTTGATACCTTTTGCTTGTAATCCGCCGGAAGAGGCTGTTAGGTCAAAAGAAAGTTCATCCGCGGAGTTTAATACCCCAATTTTAATGCCGCCCGATGAAGATTTAAACGACGAATTGCCCGTAAGCATGATCTCTTCGCCATATTGTCCCCCGCTGGAAGTGTAAAGATCAAGCGCCCCTGTGATGTTGTTCAGTTTAATGCTGCCGGAACTCGCCTTAGCTTTAACATGACCATGTATATCGTTAAGATGGATACTACCCGATGATGCTGTAGCTTTTATATTTCCTTTCACCAATTGTATGCTTTGGGAGCCAGATGAGCTTTCGCTAACAACATTGCCTTTAATGTCTTCCATGCTAATACTTCCAGAAGATAATTTGGAGATTACGTCTCCAGCAACCTCTACAATGGATTGGCTGCCTGACGAGGATATGCAAGTCAGGTCACCCCTTATATTATTAATTTTTAAACTTCCTGAGCTGGTTTTAGCTTCGAGATGGCTGTCAACATTTTCGACCCTAATGCTTCCGGAGCTTGCCTTGAGTTCAATCGTGCTTTGCCCGATATTGGCCACATACATGCTTCCCGATGAATTGTCGACATCTATATTGGTGTTGGTGGGCACCTTGAAATCAAGTACTCCTTTAAAAGAGCCTCTTAGCGTTTTGGGTCTTTCGATCCACACCACTAGTTTAGCGCCATTTTGTTTGTACTTGATTTTAATGTCATCACGCTGTTTGCTGGATTTAATTTCACCCTTAAAAAGAAGGTTGTCTGAGCTGTGGCTATCAATGTTTACGTTACAAAACGAACCGTTCACAACAAGGCTTGCCACGTTTTCAAAGTCTATTTCAGCTTGGTCGATAACTATATTCGCATGCCCGCTTACTTCATTGATTATGCAATTGTTCATACTTAAAAGCACAGCAGCAACGACAAAATAAATTTTTAGTTTTTGCATGATTATGAAAGTTATACTATTTGAATATTATAATGATTAAGGTATGCCGATAGATATTAGGTGAGACGCTTGTGAGTGAAGATAAGTTACAAGTACGCAAAAAAAAGTGACGGGGAAAATATTTGCACGTTGTAAATAATCTCCCTGTCGCTAAGAAAAATTTAAATGTCTTTAACCCAATATCATTCCAACAATAGTAGCAGAAAGAAGCGATGCCAACGTTCCTGCCAATAAGGCCCGAACACCTAACTGAGTTAATGTAACGCGCTGGCTTGGGGCTATTGCGCCAATACCTCCTATCTGAATACCGATGGATGCGAAATTAGCAAAGCCGCAAAGTACATAGGTAGCTATGTAAACCGATTTTTGTTGGGCAAAGGCTCCCGCCTCTTTCAATTCTCCCAGGCTCACATAACCAATAAACTCGGTCATAATCAGTTTCTCGCCCAAAACACGTCCTACCAGGTCTATATCCTCTTTGCAAACACCTATCAGCCACATCAAAGGAGAAAATAGATATCCCAGGATAAATTGCAGGTTCAATTCGGAATATTCACCATTAGTGCCATTCGCAATTATCTCGTTTAAACCGGAGTAATGACCTATTTTCAGGAAAATATAATTGGCCATTGCAATAAATGCAATAAATACCAATAGCATGGCACCTACGTTAACAGCCAGTTTTAGTCCTTCTGTGGTTCCGTTGGATATGGCATCCAGTACGTTTTTACCTATTTTCTCTTTGCCAACAATTACCTCGTTGTCAATTTTTTCTGTCTGAGGAAGCAGTATTTTTGAAATGACAACTACACCGGGTGCCGCCATAATGGAAGCAGCCAGCAGGTGTTTGGCATACATCACCTCCTGAGCAGGGTCTCCTCCGCCCAAAATTTTAATATAAACGGCCAGTACGCCTCCTGCCAGGGTAGCCATTCCTCCCGACATTACCAATAGCATCTCCGAACGGTTCATTTTATCGAGATAGGCTTTGATCATCAGTGGGGATTCTGTCTGGCCAAGAAAAATATTTCCTGCCACGGATAGGCTCTCGGCACCCGATAAGCGCATTAATTTGGTCATTGCCAAGGCTAAAACATATACCACCTTTTGAATGATACCGAAATAAAACAGAAGGCTTGTCAAAGCAGAGAAAAATACAATGGTAGGCAGAATAGTTACGGCGAAGTTCAATAGGGGAGACTCAATTTCTCCGGAACCAAAACTTTTAAATAAAAAGGCAGTACCGGCTTCTGTAAAGTTTAATACCTGAACAAAACCTCTACTAACAAACTCAAAAAAGGATTGAACAAAGGGGATGTTTAAAATAGAAATGGCCAATATCAGTTGAATAGAAACCCCGATACCAACCACCTTCCAGTTTATTGCTTTTTTATTAGTGCTGAAAACCCAGGCTATGCCAATTAAAACAATCATTCCAATAACCCCCCTGGCAACACCTGGAAAGGATATGCCACTGCCATGCGTTGTTTCAACAACCGAATTGGCCCAGGCGGGTTGTGTCACCGCCAGTAAAAGCATAGCAATGACCAGAATAAATTTTTTACTCATGAATCCCTGATGTATGAGGTTTATAATTGAATGTTAGGATGCACTTCTTTTTTGAATTTCGTCCCTTATTTCTGAAGCTTTTTCGTAATCTTCGTTACCAATGGCCTCATCCAATAGCTTATGAAGGTCGTCCAACGATTTTTTTGAATATTTTGACTCTCCTCCTTTGGCGGCATGCTCATCAACATCTAACTCCAACTCCTTGTCTTTGCTAACATCGAGCACGATACCCGCCGATTCGATAATTGTTTCGTACGTATAAATTGGACAATTGAAGCGTAAAGACAGTGCCACCGCGTCAGAAGTTCTGGAGTCAATTCTTAATTGTTCCCCATCCTTTTTGCAAACCAGCTCGGAGTAAAAAATACCTTCTTCCAGTTTATAAATAACTACCTCAATAATTTCGATGCCAAAAGCACGCGAGAAGTTTAAAAACAGATCGTGGGTGAGCGGACGGGGTGGTTCAAGTCCTTCTAATTTAATAGCAATAGATTGTGCTTCTACCCCTCCAATAATAATAGGAATTCTTCTTTCTCCTTCTTCTTCGGCCAAAACCAAAGCATACGCTCCCGATTGGGTTTGGCTATAGGACAAGCCAAGTATATTTAGTTTAATTTTCTTTTTGCTCATAGACTAACTTCGATATAGCGAAGACACGTAATGTTTATAATATTAAAACAAATATAACAAAATGTTTTTAACAAAGTTCGAACTTATATCAGCAGTTCAACAAAGCATATTGGTCAGTAGTCAAAAGTGGATTGTGATTTTGGGACAACTAACTTTTTGTAACATGGATAATGGTATAGTCAATTAAACCCGCAATATGCATTAGAAAATCTATTACACATTGAAATTGTTTTCAAAACAAGACACTCCGCTGCTTCGCTTCAACTCACCATAACGATGCGATGCCTCGTTTCAGTAAAGCCTTGTTTTATTGCACTTTCAATGTTCACGACGAAGTTCTAATGCATAATCCGGGTTAAAAGAAATATCTCATTTGTTATTATGCAGTCTTGTATGTTTTAACACGAAAGCGAATGTATCGACTAATGATACTTACAGCATTATCAGTTTTAGTATAGCCTAATTAGGTAATTTTAAGCGCTATTGGCCAATCAACTATTAACTAATCGTATTGAAATTCATGCTTTTAAATAAAATATTTTTGCAGGAATAAAATTAATGTGTACTTTTGCACTCCAATGTTTCTTGTGGGGCATGGTAAAGTGGCTGATTATGAGAGAGAAGCCCGCCTCCTGGATTAAATTTTTAAACAATTTGTGATGTACGCGATTGTAGATATTGCAGGACAGCAATTTAAAGTAGAAAAAGACAGCAAGATTTATGTACACCGTCTGGCTCAAGAAGAAGGAGCTGCTGTTGAATTTGAAAAAGTGATGCTAATCGACAACGATGGAACTGTTCAGGTAGGAGCACCAGTTGTAGAGGGGGCTAAAGTTACCGCTAAGGTACTTACACACGTTAAAGGTGATAAGGTAATCGTTTTCAAAAAGAAAAGAAGAAAAGGTTACAAGAAGAAAAACGGTCACCGTCAACAATTTTCTCAAATTCAAATTGAAGACATTTTAGTTGGATAATAAAAAATTAGAATAAGATGGCACATAAAAAAGGAGTCGGTAGTTCGAAAAACGGTAGGGAGTCCGAAAGTAAACGTTTAGGTGTTAAAATTTTTGGTGGCCAGTCTGCCAGAGCCGGTAACATCATCGTTCGCCAAAGAGGCACTCAGCATCACCCAGGTGACAATGTAGGTATGGGAAAAGACCATACTTTATTTGCACTTATTGATGGAACAGTAACATTCCGTAAAAAAAGAAACGACAGATCTTATGTTTCAGTTGAGCCTTTTGCTGCTGAATAAAAAAGATTTGTAATGATTTTAAGAGTCTCCTGTTTTTGTTACTTTCGTAACGGATTCAGGAGATTTTTTTTATCCGTAGACTAACAAACCAGAATACACGAAATATAATGCTTACGCTTAAATTTATCCGCGAGAACAAGGACGAAGTGATAAATCGTCTTAAAATAAAGCGCTTTGATGCTGCCCAGATAGTTGAATCTATCGTTGAACTTGACGATAACCGTAAGGCTACCCAAAGTGCGGTTGATCAAAAACAGGCCGAAATGAACACCTTATCCAAAGAGATTGGGATGTTGTTTAAGCAGGGGAAGGCGCAGGAAGCAAATGAGGCAAAATCAAAAACAGCCAATCTAAAAGAAGCCATCAAGGAATTAAACAGCCAGTTGAATGATACAACGGCTGCTTTAGATATTGAGTTGGTTAAGCTTCCAAATGTTCCGCATCCATCCGTACCTCAGGGAAATAGCGATGAGGATAACGAGATGGTGAAAGAAGGCGGTGTAATAAAAGAAATTGTAGGCGAGAAACTTCCGCACTGGGAGTTGATCGAGAAATATGATATTATAGATTTCAAGCTGGGTACTAAGATCACAGGGGCAGGTTTTCCCGTATATAAAGGTAAGGGCGCCCGGTTGCAACGCGCATTAATCAGTTTCTTTTTAGATGAAGGTGAAAAGGCAGGTTATTTGGAAGTGCTGCCTCCGATTGTTGTGAACGAAGATTCGGGTTTTGGTACTGGTCAGTTACCCGACAAAGAAGGTATGATGTATCATGCTACGGCCGATAATTTGTATCTAATACCAACGGCGGAGGTTCCGGTTACCAATATTTATCGCGATGAGGTTGTGAAAGAAGAGGATTTGCCCATTAAAAATATGGCCTACACGCCATGTTTTCGCCGCGAGGCTGGTTCATGGGGCGCACATGTCCGCGGATTAAACCGCCTGCACCAGTTCGATAAGGTGGAGATCGTGCAAATCTCCCATCCCGAAAAATCGTATGAAGCATTAAATAATATGGTAGCTCATGTTGAAGGATTGGTGAACAAACTAGGATTACCCTACCGTATTTTGCGTTTGTGTGGTGGCGATATCAGCTTTACGTCGGCATTAACATTTGATTTTGAAGTATATTCGGCGGCTCAAGAACGCTGGTTAGAGGTTAGTTCGGTATCCAATTTTGAAAGTTATCAGGCCAATCGTTTAAAATGCAGATATAAGGGCAAAGACATGAAAAAGCCGGAATTGGCGCATACCTTAAACGGAAGTGCTTTGGCATTACCTCGTATTGTGGCTGCTATTCTTGAAAACAACCAAACTCCTGAAGGAATTAAAATACCAGATGTATTGGTTCCGTATTGTGGGTTTGATAACATAAAATAGTAGACAATTTTATTTTTGTTCCCTGCCTGGACGGCAGGGGCAACATTCCTTAATTGAATGAATTATATGTTTATATTCAACACAACTTTTGTAATCAACATAAGCAAATTCGAAATGTGGGATAAGTGGGTCAGGGACACCTACAAGCCATTGATCAAGAACCTGATTCCTATGAGTGAGATAGGGATTTATGAAGTGATGGCAGCCGAAAAAAAAGAGGAGCGAACTGTTTCTGTGCAATGTAAGGTGGCGACACCGTCGGATCTGGAGGCTATTAACAAACAATCCCTTGTCGTACTTGGACAAATGAGCTCGGAATTTGGGCAGGATGCTTTATATTTCAGCACTATATTAAAATCTTTATAGTTAATTGAGTGGTCAAAGAACGCATTATATTAGGTGTTGATCCCGGTACAACGGTGATGGGCTATGGCGTTCTAAAGGTGCTGGGTAATAAAGCCACGTTGGTTTCAATGGGCGTCCTGGAACTGCAAAAATACGACAACCATTATATCAAACTCAAAAAAATATACGAAACAATTATCCGGCTTTGTGATAATTACCATCCCGACGAACTGGCGATAGAAGCCCCTTTTTTCGGTAAAAATGTGCAATCCATGCTTAAGCTTGGGCGTGCACAAGGGGTGGCTATGGCGGCCGCCCTTTCCCGCGACCTTCCCGTATTTGAATATGCCCCTCTAAAAATCAAACAGGCTATTACCGGCAATGGTGGCGCAAGTAAAGAGCAGGTGGCTAATTTCCTTTCGCGCTATCTTAAAATAGAATCAGAGCCTAAGTATCTCGATGCCACCGATGGTGTTGCTGCGGCACTTTGCCATTTCTTCCAGAATCAGAATCTAAAGACCGGGAAGTCGGTTAAAAGCTGGAAAGAATTCATCGGCAAAAACCCCGGAAGGATTAAAAAGTAGGGCATGGTTTTACCACCCCTCAACTTTCGCAATACTTAGTCTCCAAGTTTCCGGTATAACCCTGGAGGTATGAGTTTTAGGGTCATAGCCCACCATAACCGAACTGCATGTGGCTTTTATGGTACCCTTCTTGTCAACAATATGCTGTACCAGTTGCATACTTTTGTCACCAATCATTTTTATCTTGGTTTTTACAAACAACGTCTCATTTAAGAATATGGGCGCTAAAAAATCTGTTTTGATAGAAGCTACTACAGCACCAAATTCATTCCAGTTTACATGGTTGTCAAATACTTTATTAAAATAGCCTAATCGACCTAAATCAAAGTATTCCTGAACGGTAGCGTTATTTACATGCCCCAGGCCGTCAATATCATTAAAACGGATTTGAACCGGATCTTTGTGGTGGAATTCTATATTTTCTGTGCTCATTGAATAGTAATCCTTCGTGTTTTTTAGTGCCTTGGTGTTTTTTTATTCCCTAATAATTCTTACCTGACCATCCACTTCAAGTTTTACAATGCTTGATGGAGCAGGATTGTTGGTTTCATCCTGCCTGAACTCAACAATGTAGTCAACCCCATTTTTAACATCGTCAGAAATCTCACCAAAATGCTTAGGCGAAGGTTCCCCACTAATATTTGCTGAAGTTGAAACAATGGGTTTTTTAAATCTTTCGCACAATTTCTTTGAGAACTCTTCCTTGGTGATTCTTATCCCTACACTTTTATCTTCTGCCAATAAGTTAGCGGCCAGGTTTTTGGCATTGGGGTAGATAACGGTAATAGGTTTGGTGCTTAATTCAATCAAATCCCATGCGATCTCCGGAACTTCAGTTACATACGAATTCAGCCTGGCATCGTTATCCAACAATACCAACATGCTTTTGCTGTCTTCGCGCTTTTTGAGTTCGTACACTTTTTTAACAGCCTCTGCATTGGAGGCATCACAACCGATACCCCAGATCGTGTCGGTAGGATAAAGTATCAATCCACCCTGTTGTAAAACCTCAACGGCTTTTTTGATATCGTCTTGCATAAATGGGTCATTAGTATATTGGTTAATGGTCATTAGTACCTATTGACTAATGACCATTGACCAATTTTCTTTTTGTATAAGATGCACTGATTTCTTTGATAATAAAGTGTTAAAGACAAGGCTTATGAAGCCAGAAAAAACGTAGTTTAACATGTGTAAATGAGTATTTTCTGGCAAGCGTAACGCTGTATTTGACGCTTTATTGCAAAAAGATTTAGACTGCTACGTTGTTCTCACGCAGGGCATCATTCAACGAAGTCTTCTTGTCCGTCGATTCCTTGCGCTTTCCTATGATAAGTGCAGCAGGTACCTGGAAATCTCCAGCCGGGAATTTCTTGGTATAGCTTCCAGGTATAACTACCGAGCGTGGAGGAACGTAACCTTTGTATTCCACAGGCTCGTCACCGGTGACATCAATGATTTTGGTAGAACCAGTCAGTACTACATTGGCACCTAATACGGCCTCTTTTCCTACTCTACATCCTTCAACAACAATACAACGGGAACCAATAAAAGCGTCATCCTCAATAATTACAGGAGCGGCTTGTATAGGTTCCAATACACCACCAATACCTACACCACCACTAAGGTGAACGTTTTTGCCGATTTGGGCACAGCTACCAACAGTTGCCCAGGTATCTACCATGGTACCACCCTCAACATATGCACCAATGTTAACGTATGAAGGCATAAGCACAACCCCACTTGAAATATAAGCACCATAACGGGCTACAGCATGGGGAACCACACGTATACCTAGTTCGGCATAGTTCTTTTTAAGTGCCATCTTATCGTGGAATTCCATGGGGCCAGCCTCGATGGTTTCCATCTTTTGAATTGGGAAATAAAGGATGACGGCTTTCTTTACCCACTCATTTACTTTCCAATCATCACCGTTTGGCTCCGCAACCCTGATTTTGCCCTTGTCCAACATTTCCATTAACTCGCGGATAACGTCTTGCGTTTCAGTCTTGCTTAATAGATCCCTGTTTTCCCAGGCTTGCTCAACAACTTCTTTGTATTGTTCTAACATGATAGTACTTAATTTATAATTTGCTGCAAAAATATAATGAAAGCAACCTAATTGCAAATCATATGTGCCTATTGTATGATAATGTACAGGTAATATGTCTTCTGTTTTAAAATATGCTACCAATAGGTACGGTTGTTGTAACAATCCAATTAGGTTAAAGTTTTGTTAATCCCGTCTAATAAATATGTGTTGTTCCCCATTTGTTTCTATTTTTCGCTCGATTTCTGTTTTATGATGCGTTTGACTGTATTGGTTTTATTGATGCTGCCTTTTTGCTGGGCACATGCTCAAGATAGCCTGAATAACGAAGTTTGGGTGAAGCTATTTGTTTTTGACAAAACGGATGACAGGCCCATTGAGAACGCGCAGGTCATCAGTTATGAAACCATGCAGGTATTTGCTACCGATTCGATGGGTACTTTCAGGAATGTTTTTAATCCTTCAGATTCGTTAAAAGTATTTGGTTTAGGGTACGAAGCAAGGGTAGTAAAAGTGGCCAGGTTTAAAACAATGAGCGAAGGAATGGAGTTGAAATTGGCTCGGCGTACATATATGATTCGCTCGGTGGATGTTCCAGCAAAGCAAGAATTACATTTGCACTTACCCGAGGACATAAAAATGCGAAAGAAAAGTGAAACACCGATGGCGCTGCGAAGTAATGCTTTCGCGAGTAAGCCGCCAGTGTTGGCAGCGGTTATTAACCCAGTTAGTTATGTGCATTATTACACCAGCAAAAAAGAACGAAGAAAAAGAAACGCTATCAAAGAAATATCTAAAGCCAAGGATCAGGAGAAGATAAATGTTTTTTTTAATAGGGATGTTATAAAGGACGTTTCACGATACGTTGAAGGAGAAAAGCTCAACCGCTTTATTGTGTATTGTAATGTTAATCTTAAAGTGACATCAAGAGATAATCCTATGATTGTAAAGCAACGTATTCATGATTTATTGAAAAAATTTGAGTCGGAGCTACAAGCCCGAAAAAATAGATAATATTAAAATGAAAACTAAATATTTTATATCAATAATTGCTTTGTTGCTAATCGTTTCTGTTTCTTTTTCGCAGGATAGGGAAGAAAAAACGTTTGGTGTTTATTTAAATGAATCGAATTCTAAAGATGCGGTGCAATACGGAGCAGTAAAAAATATAAAGACAGGGGAGGTTACCTTGTCGGATGATGAAGGATATTTTGAAATCTCAGGCACGGTTGGGGATACTTTACGTTTTCATAGTTTAGGGTACAAAGACGCCACTTGGGTAGTCCCAGGTATTTGGTTCTCAATGGAAGGGACCATAGAGTTAAAGGTGCACCCCAATATATACTCTTTGGGTGAGGTAGAAGTGGTCCGATACTACTCCTATGCGCATTTCAAGCAGGCTTTTAAAGATTTAAAGCTGGAAAAAACGGACACTGAAAAGGCGAAGGAAAAAATAGATGCCTGGCAGGATAGCTTTGCCGAAGCCGTTGCCTGGGGTAAGTCAGATGCCAAAGCAGCAAACGGTACTTTTGGTGTTGGTATTTCGTTGGGAGGCAAGGATAAGGTAGTAGAACAACGTAACTTGGTACACAGATTGGAAGATATTCAGTATAAAAGCAAGCGCTTTAATTATTTTGTTTCCCGTGAAAACATTATGCATCTGACCGATTACCAGGGTACCTGTCTGGATTCTTTTATGGTGTTTTTAAATACGGGATATAATTTAGACTATCAAATGCCCGAATATGATTTGTTGGCCTCTATTCTTCGGGCTTCTACCGATTTTAAAAATCTTAAGGGCAACGAAGAGTGGTTTCTATTTTCTGAAGATTGAGTTTTGTGTATACATGGATTTTAAAACAAGATCTACAAGAAATAATATAGCATGTCAATCCTGTCAATGAAAAGATGGATGTATATATCTGCCATACTCTTTGAGAAATTCTGTTGACCTCTCCAAAATCTTTGCTTATTTTGCGAATTGAACAAATGTAATCCAAGATGAGCCAGCAGTACGATTCGTTACCACAATTGGTGGCAAAATTTATCAATAATACCAGCCAAAATATATTTTTAACGGGTAAGGCGGGTACAGGAAAAACCACCTTTTTAAGAAACATTAAAAATCATACGCACAAAAGTGTTATTGTTGCTGCACCCACCGGAATTGCTGCCATCAATGCAGGGGGTGTTACATTGCATTCGCTTTTTCAACTACCCTTTGGTGCTTTTGTGCCAGACAACAATGGGCTGGCAAATCAAACTATTAATACACAAGTAAATACGCCTCGTACTTTGTTAAGCTCTTTTCAGATGCATAAAACCAAGCGCAATATGCTCAAGAAAATGGAGCTGTTGATTATTGATGAGGTAAGTATGTTGCGTTCTGATTTGCTGGATGCTATTGATTTGATTCTAAGGAGTGTCCGGCGACAAAGAGATGAACCGTTTGGTGGGGTTCAGGTCTTGTTTATCGGCGATTTGTTGCAGCTGCCTCCAGTGGTTAAAGATGACGAGTGGAGGGTTATTGGGGCTTATTACCCGAGTGCATTCTTTTTCCATTCGCAAGTATTAAGGCAGATGCCACCCCTGTACGTAGAACTGGAGAAAATATATCGTCAGTCCGACAATACTTTTATTGGCTTATTGAATAACCTTCGTAACAACGTAATGACAGATGCGGATGCGCAACTGCTAAACAAATTTTACAAACCCAATTACCAACAAAAAAGCGATGAGGGTGTAATATTGTTGACAACACATAATCGAATAGCCAACGACAAAAACTTAAAGGCGCTTCAAAGCATTAAAGAGAAGTCCGTTTATTTTAAAGCGGAGGTGATTGGCGATTTTAAAGAATACAGTTATCCTATAGAGCCTCAATTAGAATTTAAAAAGGGAGCGCAGGTCATGTTCACTAAAAACGATTATTCGGGCCAGCAAAAATATTTCAACGGTAAAATAGGAACAATTACCAGATTACACAAAGATGAAATAGAGGTCAGTTTTAACAACGGAGATGAACCTGCTATTGCCGAACCTTACATCTGGGAAAACAAGAAATACTCCATAGATAAAGATTCTAACGAAATTGAGGAGAGTATTGTAGGAACATTTAAGCAATACCCCTTAAAGCTGGCTTGGGCAATAACAGTGCATAAAAGTCAGGGCTTGACCTTTGATAAAGCCATAATAGATGTACAGAATGCTTTTGCACCTGGTCAGATTTACGTGGCGCTTTCAAGACTTAGAAGTCTGGATGGACTGATACTTACATCTCCCGTTCCCAAGGAAGGTTTTCAGGTGGATCCGTCTTTAAAAACATTTTCGACTTTAAAGAAAAAGCAAGCGGAGCTGGAGCCCATTCTTCAGCAAGAATCCAGAAAGTATTTTAACAGTTTTGTGATGCGAGCCTTCGATTTTTCGGGTTTAATGCAAGATTTAAGTTTTCATGTTTCTTCCTACACCAAGGATGCCAAGCGCTCTGTCAAGCAGCAATATCATTTCAAGGCATTGGAATGGATGAAAGCATCGGAACCATTGCGCACAGTAGCTGATTCTTTCAGGGCAGAGGTAAATCGTATTGTTAATTCGGGACATGCCAATTATCTTCCCCATCTGCACGAAAGGGTTAGCAGGGCAGCTGGGTACTTTGAGCCCTTGATCAAAGCCATTCACGATAACATCAGGGATCTATGTGCTGAGCTAAAAGGTGTAAAAGGGGCCAAAGCATACCACACGGAACTGGTTGATCTTTCCAATTTATTCTACGGACAATTGCAGGTAATCTATAAGGCACAATCTTTAATTAACACAGCTATTGACGGAACAGATTTTGACAGAAATGCCATTAGAAAGCCTGACTTTGCAGAATCGAGAGATAACCTGAATCCCAATAAAAAGAAAAAACTACCCAAGGATAAAAAGGAAAAAGCAGACACCAAGTTGGTGTCCTACGAAATGTACAAAGACGGTAAAAACATTCAAGCCATTGCCAAAGAAAGGTCACTAACCGAAGGAACCGTGGAAGGACATCTTGCCCACTATGTTCAGTTGGGAGAATTGGATGCGTTGGATTTTATAGGCCAGGGAAAACTGGCCATGATCGAAAAGGTTATTCATAAACTGGATACTTTTGCTCTGACTCCACTTAAAAAAGAGTTAGGGAATGGGTTTTCCTATGGTGAGCTGAGACTTGGCGTAGCTTATATGATTTCGCAGCGGAAGGATTGAAATATTACAACGAGGTATGGTTCAAATTTCCTATCTTTAGCCATAACTTTTTCTCTACGTGCCAACAACAAAACAAAACATACCAACCTACGGGTTAAGATCCTTTAGTCATCCGCAGCATGCCAGCCGGCATTTTCATGTGGAGCCTTTTGATGCCAACCGTCATTTTAGGGTGAGCTATCCGCACCGCCACGATTTTTTTGAGGTATTGTATCTCACAAAAGGTTCAGGATTTCATGTGATTGATAGTAGTGAGTACAAAATTGAGCCGCCCTGTGTATTTTATATGTCGCCCGGGCAGGCCCATAAAATCGAATTTTCAAGCGATATTGAAGGCTACCTTTTTATTTTTGCCGCCGAATTTTATCTGTTCGATAAAAACAACCAGAATCGTTTGCTCGAATTTCCTTTCTTTTTTAATATTCATCAGGACAATCCGCCGTTGCAATTGGTAGACCGATCAGATTGTGAATTTTTAAAACAATTGTTTGTTAAAGGAATTGATGAAGTGGGCAGAAAGGATGGCGGCGACATTAACCTGCTTCGTTCTCTGTTAGATACTATATTAAACTATACGGCCAGATTATATCCTACCGAAGAAGAAGGGGTGTCATCAGGGAAAGGGCATCTGATTGTGAAGCGGTTTTTTCAGTTAGTAGAGGAAAATTACCACAACAATTTAAACGTGAACCAATATGCAGAGTTATTGGCCATCACTCCCAACCATCTAACCCAAACCCTTAAGCAATTAACGGGGCGTACTTCTAACGAAATCATCCAATCGAAACAAATACTGGAAATAAAAAGGTTATTGGTCCATACTAACCTCACGGTTACCCAAATTTCCGACCAGCTTAATTTTACCGATCAATCGTATTTTACCAAGTTTTTCAAAAAGCAAACCGGTGTTACACCCATTGTTTTTAGAAGCGAATTTGAACGGTAATTTTTTATTCATTGTTTCTGTATATTTATAAATCCATGAAAAGTACCTAATAAAAGTGCTTTTTTACGATATTTGTTAATGTTTTTATCTGTTGATTTGTAATGTGAAGTTCTGTAACTTGCTAATCCGTTAAAGGGAAGCTGGTTATTTTACTCGTTTTCAGTGTTTATTCTAAAAATATTTAATATCTAAATTTATTAAAATGGCTAATTATTTTAATACTTTACCGTTGCGTGAGCAGTTGAATCAATTGGGAGTTTGCGAATTCATGGACAGCTCGGAATTTGCGGATGGAGTTAAGAAGCTTAAAGGCAAAAAAGTTGTAATCGTAGGATGTGGGGCGCAAGGTTTAAACCAGGGGCTTAACATGAGGGATTCTGGCCTGGATGTTTCATACACTTTGCGTGAAGCAGCTATCAAGGAGCAGCGACAATCGTGGAAAAATGCTACTGAAAACAATTTTGCCGTTGGAACTTACGAAGAAATGATTCCAACCGCCGATATGGTAGTAAACCTTACTCCTGATAAGCAACACACGAACGTGGTAACTGAGGTAATGCCATTGATGAAACAGGGCGCCACACTTTCTTATTCGCATGGTTTCAATATTGTTGAGGAAGGAATGCAAATCCGTAAAGACCTTACGGTTGTTATGGTTGCTCCTAAATCCCCGGGTTCGGAGGTACGTGAAGAGTACAAAAGAGGATTTGGTGTTCCAACCCTAATCGCTGTTCACCCCGAGAATGACCCGAACGGTGATGGACTTGAAATTGCAAAAGCATATGCCGTGGCAACCGGAGGTCACAGGGCTGGTGTGCTTCGCTCATCTTTCGTAGCAGAGGTTAAATCAGACTTGATGGGAGAGCAAACCATTCTTTGTGGTTTGTTACAAACTGGTTCTATTCTTTCTTTCAACAAAATGGTTGAAAAAGGAATTGAAAAAGGATATGCCTCTAAATTGATCCAGTATGGATGGGAAGTAATTACCGAAGCTTTAAAAATCGGTGGTATCACTAACATGATGGATCGTCTTTCAAATCCTGCTAAGATTGAAGCATTTAAAATTGCCGAAGAGTTGAAAGTTATCATGCGTCCATTATTTCAAAAGCATATGGATGACATCATGAGCGGAGAGTTTTCTTCTACCATGATGGAGGACTGGGCTAACGGAGATAAAAACCTATTGGGTTGGAGAGCAGAAACGGGTGAAACTGATTTCGAAAAAACGCCTGCTGGTGATGTGGAAATCAGCGAGCAAGAGTATTTCGACAATGGTACTTTGTTGGTAGCATTTGTGAAGTCTGGTGTTGAACTTGCTTTTGAAACGATGACCGAGGCAGGTATCAAAGAAGAGAGTGCGTATTACGAATCATTGCACGAAACGCCCTTGATTGCCAATACTATCGCACGTAAAAAACTTTTCGAAATGAACCGTGTAATCTCTGATACGGCAGAATACGGATGTTACCTGTTCGATCACGCTTGTAAGCCATTGTTAACCGACTTTATGAAAAAAGTGGAGACTAACATAATTGGCAAAAACTTTAACGAAGGCGTTGAGGGCAGTGTGAGCAACAAAGAGTTGGTAGATGTTAACGAAGCGATACGATTCCACGATGTGGAAATTGTGGGTGCTGAGTTGCGCGATGCTATGACTGCCATGAAAGCTATTATCTAAAATTGATAATTCATTAATGATATAAACCCTGTTTTGATGATGAATTTAAAACGGGGTTTTCCTTTATCCAAACTATTGAAAAACGATAGGAGTTTTTCATACAAAGAATGAGTGAATAATAAAAATAATAGATTCGGATTATCTATTTAATTATTCGATGATCGAATAAGTTAACAATCTGCGTCGCAATGATTTTGTCTTATGTAAACGACCACACAATCAGGTGTTTAAAAGAAGATTGGAAGGTATTGTATAAACATGCAGTTGACTTGTTTGAAAATGAAAAAATATACGTTTTGGAATTGATGTTGCGTTGAAAGCCTTGCTATTAGATGAAAGGTAAACGCATAATTTTGCGTTTATTCTTTTGGGGATTGAAAAAAAACTCTACATTTGTAATCGTTGGTTTCAACAAAAGCAAAGCGAAATGAATAATATTTTTTCACTCATTCTCATTGACGTCATTCTCTTGGTCATTACCAAGCGAACGTGAGAATGCTGTGCAAAAAATAATCATATAGGATATTTTGTATAGGCCTTTCTCACAGTGTTGAGAAAGGCTTTTTTTTTGCTAAATTTTTATGGGCATAGTTTGATTTTAAAAGTGTAAAAAGGTTGAATAGACATTAGTAAAGATGTGATGATCTTGTGTCTGGATACTTGCGATTTGATACTAAAAGAAATGAAGAATAAATTAAGAAGTGCAACAACTACCGAAGGCCGAAGAATGGCTGGCGCACGGAGCTTGTGGCGGGCAAACGGGGTTAAAGAGGAGCAATTCGGTAAACCGATGATTGCCATTGTTAACTCATTTACCCAATTTGTTCCTGGTCACGTTCACTTACATGAGATTGGGCAGGAGGTAAAAAAAATGATTGAAGCCCAGGGGTGTTTTGCTGCGGAGTTTAATACCATTGCGGTGGATGACGGAATTGCCATGGGACATGACGGTATGTTGTACTCATTGCCTTCGCGCGATGTTATTGCTGACAGTGTGGAGTATATGTGCAATGCTCACCGGGCCGATGCCATGGTTTGTATTAGTAATTGCGATAAAATAACACCCGGAATGTTGATGGCGGCTATGCGATTAAACATTCCGGCCATATTTGTTTCAGGTGGCCCTATGGAAGCGGGTAAAGTGGGCGATAGGGCGCTTGATCTGGTAGATGCCATGGTGATGGCGGCGGACGATTCGGTTTCCGATGCCGAGGTAAGTGCGGTCGAAGAAAACGCATGTCCTACTTGTGGTTCTTGTTCAGGTATGTTTACAGCCAATTCCATGAATTGTTTAAACGAGGCCATTGGTTTGGCTTTGCCAGGAAACGGTACTATAGTGGCAACGCATGCCAACAGAAAACAATTATTCGAAAAAGCGGCCAAAATAATCGTTGAAAATACGTACAAATATTATAGAGATGGCGACGAATCTGTTTTGCCAAGAAATATTGGAACATTCAACGCGTTTAAAAATGCGATGACCTTAGATGTGGCCATGGGAGGATCTACCAATACCGTACTGCACATTTTAGCCATCGCACATGAGGCAGGCGTTAATTTTACGATGGACGATATCGACCAGATTTCAAGGAACACACCCGTTCTTTCAAAGGTTGCACCAAACTCGCATTACCATATCGAGGATGTGAACCGGGCTGGCGGTATTTTGGGTATTCTTGCAGAGTTGGATAAAGCCGGTTTGTTGGAGAATTCTGTTTCCAGGGCGGATGGACTTACCTTAAAAGAAGCAGTTGCCAAATACGATGTAACTAATCCAAACGTTTCGGATGAAGCTAAGGATATTTATACGAGTGCCCCGGCAGGTATAAGAAACCTGACTATGGGATCGCAAAAAACACATTATGCCAAGCTGGATTTGGATAGGGAAAACGGTTGTATCCGTTCTGTTGAAAAAGCTTACAACAAAGATGGTGGTCTGGCTGTTCTTAAAGGAAATATTGCCGCAGACGGGTGTGTAGTAAAAACCGCAGGTGTTGATGAATCAATTTTTATATTTAAAGGAAAAGCCAGAGTTTACCAATCACAGGATGATGCTTGTGAAGGTATACTCTCAGGGGAAGTACAGGCGGGTGAAGTTGTCGTAATCATATACGAAGGGCCCAAAGGAGGGCCTGGTATGCAAGAAATGCTTTACCCGACATCTTATATCAAATCGCGTCACATGGGTGAGAAATGTGCCTTGATTACCGATGGCAGATTCTCAGGGGGAACCTCAGGATTATCCATCGGGCATATCTCACCGGAAGCAGCAGCAGGTGGTGCAATAGGGTTAGTTCAGACCGGCGATGAAATAGAAATCAATATTCCGGAACGCTCCATCAACGTGCTTGTTTCGGATGAGGAATTATCTGTAAGAAGAAAAGCCGAGGAAGCAAAAGGTGATACTGCATTTATGCCGGAGCCGCGCGAACGCCAAGTGTCAAAAGCACTTAAGGCATATGCACATTTGGTAAGCTCAGCGGATAAAGGAGCAGTAAGATTAATTTAGAAATTAGACGATTATACATCAGATAAGAGTCAGAGAAGTCGATGATCTCTTATCTCAAAGTCAATCAATCTATAAATATTATGGAACCACAAAGCCAATTACTCATGGAAAAGAACAACAAGGGAAAAGAGAGAATTTCCGGTTCGGAAGCATTGCTTCGGTCATTATTATGTGAGGGTGTGGATTTAATTTTTGGATATCCCGGAGGCGCCATCATGCCGGTGTATGATGCCCTTTACGATTATCAAGACAAACTTCACCATGTACTCACCCGCCATGAACAGGGCGCTGTTCATGCCGCACAAGGATTCGCTAGAGTTACAGGCAAGGTGGGTGTCTGTTTTGCAACTTCGGGTCCCGGAGCCACAAACACGGTAACAGGTATTGCAGATGCGATGATCGATTCTACCCCGTTAGTAGTTATCACTGGTCAAGTCGCCTCGCCATTGCTGGGTACCGATGCTTTCCAGGAGATTGATGTGGTTGGTATCACCCAGCCTATTACCAAGTGGAACTATTTGGTGAAAACTGCGGAAGAAATCCCGGAAGCTATTGCAAGAGCTTTTTTTATAGCCTCGACCGGCCGCCCGGGCCCGGTAGTAATTGATATAGCTAAAGATGCTCAGTTTGGAGAGGTGGAGTTCAACTATAAAAAGGTGAACCACATTAGAAGCTATACTCCGGTTCCACTGACCAAACCGGAATCAATACACGATGCGGTCGACATCATCAATTCTGCCAAGAAACCGCTTGCGTTGATTGGTCAGGGAGTAATCTTAGGGCATGCGGAAGAAGAGCTGAAGGCATTCCTGGACAAAACGGGTATACCTGCCGCTTGGACATTGTTAGGTCTGTCCGCTATGCCTTCCGACTATGAATTGAATGTAGGTATGTTAGGCATGCACGGTAATTATGGGCCAAACGTTAAAACCAACGAATGCGATGTGTTAATCGCCATCGGAATGCGTTTTGATGATAGGGTGACCGGTGATGTTAGTACCTATGCCAAACAGGCGAAAGTTATTCACTTAGAGATTGACCCGGCAGAGGTAAATAAAATAATAAGGGCGGATGTTGCCGTATTAGGAAGTGTAAAAGATACTTTGCCTGCCTTAACAAAGGAGGTGAATGGTAATGCATACCCGGAATGGTTGGCAGAGTTTAAAACTTGCGACAAGATAGAAAATGAAAAAGTCATTGCCAACGAGGTTTTCCCAACACAGGAAGGTTTAACCATGGGCGAGGTGGTTCATAAAGTATCCAAGGCTTTTAATGATGATGCTGTATTGGTAACAGATGTAGGTCAACATCAAATGATGGGCTCACGCTATTTTAAATTTAAGCAATCCAGAAGTAACGTAACTTCTGGCGGTTTAGGAACCATGGGATTTGGCCTTCCGGCTGCTTTGGGTGCTAAACTGGGTGCCCCGGAACGTGATGTGTGCGTTTTTATCGGCGACGGAGGTTTTCAAATGACTATCCAGGAGCTGGGAACTATTTTCCAGACTAAAGCAGCGGTTAAAATCATCGTACTGAACAATAACTTTTTAGGTATGGTACGTCAATGGCAGGAACTTTTCTTCGATAGCCGATACGCTTCAACTGAGTTGCTGAATCCTAATTTCCAGATGATTGCCAACGGATTTGGAATTGATAGTGCGTTAGTTGAATCCAGGGATAACCTGGATGAGGCGATTGACAAAATGGTAAAACATGATGGCCCGTTTTTCTTGGAAGTAAAGGTTGAGAAGGAGGGTAACGTTTTTCCAATGGTACCATCGGGTAGTTCAGTTTCAGATATTCGTTTAGAATAGTAGTATTTATTTCAGCTTAAAAAGATTGAAACATGCAACAAGAATTCACAATTACCATATTTTCCGAAAACCATGTCGGGCTACTCAATCAGGTTACTACGGCTTTTACCCGTCGTAGTATCAACATTGAAAGTTTAAATACCTCGGAATCGGCCCTTGAAGGAGTACATAAGTTTACTATCGTAGTGTTTACAACCCGCGAGCAAATGGATAAACTGGTTGGCCAACTGGAGAAAAAGTTGGATGTGCTTAAAGTGTTTGTATTTACAACCGATGAAATAATCCATCAGGAGTTGGCTTTATACAAAGTGGCTACAGCAGCTCTGCTTAATGGCAATGAGATAGAAGAAATCGTACGTAAGTATGGTGCGCAAATTATGGAGGTAACACCTGAATATACCGTAATTCAGAAAACAGGCCATAAAGCCGAAACGCAAGAATTGTTTGTGAAGCTCGATAAGTATGGCGTATTGCAATTTGTGCGTTCGGGCAGAATTGCTATCACAAAACTAAGGACGGAATTGCTGGAAAAGTATCTCAAGAAATTGAGAACTGAAAATAAAATTAGAGGAATCGAGACATATTAAAAGTTTTTATATATTGGCTTTGATCAGATGGCTTCAAAGACCTGGTTTGACAATGTTATGTAACAAGGGGTCTGGCAGCCACCGGATAAATGTTTAAAAAGGTAACGCAGTAATCGGGGTCTGGTCACAAAGTTTTAATAATAGGCAAGAGGTCTTCCCGGCTTCTTCCATTAAATACGATAATAAAGTTATGGACAATAAAATTTATATTTTCGACACCACTTTGAGGGACGGGGAACAGGTCCCGGGTTGCCAGTTAAATACTATTGAAAAGATAGAAGTAGCTAAGCAACTGGAAAAACTGGGTGTTGATGTTATAGAGGCCGGGTTTCCGATCTCCAGTCCTGGAGATTTTAATTCGGTCGTCGAAATTTCTAAGGCGGTTACCAATCCAACTATTTGTGCTTTAACACGTGCGGTAAAAAAGGATATTGAGGTAGCTGCCGATGCACTTAAATTTGCAAGAAGAGGTCGTATCCATACCGGAATAGGAACTTCGCCTTACCATATCTACCAAAAATTAAATTCTAATCCCGACGAAATTATCGAACGCGCCATTGCAGCCGTTAAATATGCCCGTCAGTTTGTGGATGATGTGGAGTTTTATGCCGAGGATGCCGGGCGTAGCGACAACGAATATTTGGCCCGGGTAATAGAAGCCGTGATAGGTGCAGGTGCTACAGTGGTAAATATTCCGGATACAACCGGTTATTGTTTGCCTAAGGAATATGGAGAAAAAATTGCCTATCTGGCAAACAACGTGCCTAACATCGACAAAGCAATTATATCAACGCACTGTCATAACGATTTGGGCATGGCAACGGCAAACTCTTTAGCGGGTATTGTGAACGGTGCTCGCCAGGTGGAAGTAACACTGAACGGACTTGGTGAACGTGCCGGCAACACCGCATTGGAAGAGGTGGTTATGGCTATCCGTAGTCATAAAGATCTTAACTTTAGGACGGATGTTGATACAAAGCAAATCATAAGAACCAGTAAGTTAGTATCTACCTTAATGCGTATGCCGGTTCAGGCTAACAAGGCTATTGTAGGCCGTAATGCGTTTGCGCACTCTTCAGGTATTCACCAGGATGGTGTGTTAAAAAACCGCGAAACATACGAAATTATCGATCCGGCTGATGTAGGTGTTAAAGAATCAAGTATTGTACTTACCGCTCGCAGTGGACGTGCAGCTCTGAAGCACCGATTAGAGGTGCTGGGATATAAACTGGAAAAAGAAAAGTTGGATCACGTTTATAAGAACTTTCTGGTACTGGCCGATTCTAAAAAAGATATCAGCGATGAAGATATCGAGGTTTTGGTGGGGCATGAGAAGAAGGAAAAACGAGTGCTGAAGTTGGATAAATTCCAGGTGATATGTGGAAAATCATGCATTCCGTCAGCGACCGTTACGATTAACCACAACGGAAAAGTGATGACGCAAAACGCCATAGGTAATGGGCCTGTTGATGCGGCATATTCGGCCATAAAAAAAATGCTTAAGGTAGAAGATGTTGTATTGGAAGAATATTTGGTTCAGGCCGTTACACGTGGCACATCAGAAATTGGCAAAGTGCACGTTCAGTTATCTCATGATGGAAGAACAGTGCATGGTTTTGGCGCGAATGTAGATATCCTTACCGCATCGGTTTGGGCATATCTGGACGCACTATCGAAGATAGTTTAACAGAGACAAAAGTATAAAGGCGAAAGTATAAAGATTACTGTTTCTGATATCTTTTGTCTTTATTCTTAATGCTTTATAATAGAATAGTAATAACATATAAATATTAGAAAATTGGCAGGGAAAACGCTTTTCGACAAGATTTGGGATATGCACGAAGTGAAGACTATCGAGGATGGTCCTTCCGTATTGTATATCGACCGCCACTTGGTTCATGAAGTAACCAGCCCACAGGCATTTGCTGGGCTAAAGGCAAGAGGAATTAAAGTATTCAGACCGCAAAATACATTTGCTACACCTGATCACAACATTCCAACGATCAACCAACACCTACCCATCGCAGATGAGATTTCACGCTTTCAAGTGGATACCTTAACGAAAAACTGCGAAGACAATAATGTAACCTTGTTTGGTTTAGGACATCCTAAAAACGGGGTTGTTCATGTTATCGGACCGGAAAATGGGATCACTCAACCGGGTATGACCATCGTATGTGGTGATAGCCATACTTCCACACATGGTGCCTTTGGTAGTATCGCTTTTGGTATCGGCACTTCGGAAGTGGAAATGGTGCTTTCTACCCAGTGCATTATGCAACCACGTCCTAAAACCATGAAAATTAACATCGATGGTGAAATGGGTAAAGGCGTCACAGCCAAAGACCTGGTGCTTTACGTTATATCAAAATTAACTACCGGAGGAGGTACGGGTTACTTTGTTGAGTTTGCAGGTTCTGCAATTCGCAGCTTAAGCATGGAAGGCCGCATGACCGTATGTAACATGAGTATCGAGATGGGTGCCCGTGGAGGATTGATTGCGCCCGACGAGAAAACCATTGAATACGTTAAAGGCCGTGAGTATGCTCCCAAAGGCAAAGACTGGGATATAGCAGTAGCCAAATGGAAAGAGCTGGTGACTGATGCAGATGCCGAATTTGATAAGGTATACAACTTTGATGCGGCAGATATCGAGCCTATGATTACCTACGGAACAAACCCAGGAATGGGAGTGGGTATCACGCAAAGTATCCCAACTTTGGATACGGTTGAAGAGTCTTCTCAAAAAACTTATTTGAAATCGCTTGACTATATGGGGTATGCTCCTGGTGAAGCTATGTTAGGTAAAAAAATAGATTGGATTTTCGTGGGTAGTTGTACCAACGGACGTATCGAGGATTTAAGAGTTTTTGCCAATGCCGTTAAAGGCAAGAAAAAAGCTGAAGGCGTTACCGCATGGATTGTTCCCGGTTCCCATCAGGTTGAAGAGCAGGCTATTGCTGAAGGGTTAAAAGATATTCTTGAAGAAGCCGGTTTTGAATTGCGTCAGCCCGGGTGTTCTGCTTGTTTGGCAATGAACGACGATAAGGTTCCTGCAGGAAAATACTCTGTGGCCACAAGTAACCGTAACTTCGAAGGTCGTCAGGGCCCGGGTGCCAGAACATTGTTGGCAAGTCCGTTGACTGCTGCGGCGTGTGCTGTTACGGGAGTAATTACCGATCCTCGAACTTTATAATTTAAAAATCAGAAGAAAATGCCAATAGATAAATTTGTAACAATAGAGTCGACTTATGTGCCACTACCCATCGAGAATGTGGATACCGACCAAATTATTCCGGCCCGTTTCTTAAAAGCTACTACCAAAGAAGGATTTGGGGATAACTTGTTTGCCGACTGGAGATACAATAAAGACGGTTCCCCTAAGGCTGATTTCGTGTTGAACAATCCAAAGTATTCCGGTGAAGTATTGGTGGCTGGCAAGAACTTCGGTTCTGGCTCAAGTCGCGAACATGCCGCATGGGCAGTTCATGGATATGGTTTTAAAGTGGTAGTATCCAGTTTTTTTGCCGATATCTTTAAAAACAACTCACTCAATAACGGTGTGTTACCGGTAGTTGTTTCGGAAAGTTTCCTTGCCGAATTATTTGCAGCCGACGAAACCAATAAGGTGGTGGTTAATCTTCAAGCACAAACCATTACCAATACTGCCTCGGGAAAAACGGAATCTTTTGAAATAAATAGCTACAAGAAAAACTGCTTGTTGAACGGTTATGATGATATCGATTATCTGATCAATTCAAAAGATGAAATAGAAGCCTACGAGCAAAGCTTAGCTTAAATTAATATAGACGGCATAAACTTTATAGGGTTTATGCCGTTTCTATACAAATTTGGCATTTTGGCCTTTAAATAATTTATTAAACACAGGTTCGTCGTTTTCGGAAGCATTACTTGTTATTATCCTCTGTGCCTCTGCGATTCTGTGTTCATCATTCTATTAAGTGCAAACATGAAGATTGAAGTAATGGATACGACGCTCCGTGACGGGGAGCAAACTACCGGAGTATCGTTTAACGAAGGAGAAAAACTGGCCATGGCCGGTTTGTTGCTTGAAGAGGTAAAAGTAGATCGGATTGAAGTGGCTTCGGCTCGGGTTTCTGAAGGTGAATTTGCAGCTGTTAAGCGAATTACCGAATGGGCAAAAAAACATAATTGCCTGGAGAAAATTGAGGTCTTGGGTTTTGTGGATGGCGATGTCTCCTTAAAATGGATTCAAGATGCTGGCGGCCAGGTTATCAACCTGCTTACCAAGGGTTCGTTAAAGCATGTTCAAAGCCAGCTCCGAAAAACACCGGAAGAGCATATGGCCGATGTGGCCAAGGTGGTTCAAACTGCCAGCGAAATGGGCATCGTTGTAAATGTTTATCTCGAGGATTGGAGTAACGGAATGCTGACTTCGCCGGAATATGTGTACTTTGTAATTGGCGAAATCAAAAAGATGAACGTGAAAAGAATTATGCTGCCGGATACCTTGGGTGTGCTGAATCCTGATCAAACCTATCAGTTTTGCTCCGACATTGTTACTCGCTTCCCGGATACGCATTTCGATTTTCATGCACATAACGATTACGACATGGCTGTGGCCAATGTTTTCTCATCATTAAAAACAGGTATTAAGGGCATACATACCACGGTAAACGGTTTAGGCGAAAGAGCCGGGAATGCGCCATTGGCCAGCGTTATCGGAATATTGAATGATCATCTTAAATTGGAAAACAATCTCGACGAATCCAATATCACGAACGTGAGTAAGGTAGTCGAACAACTTTCAGGCCTGCGAATTCCGGAGAACCAGCCTATAACCGGATATAATGTGTTTACCCAATGTAGTGGTATTCACGCAGATGGAGACAGTAAAGATAACCTGTATTTCAATAACCTCATGCCGGAACGATTTGGCCGCAATCGTAAATATGCGTTGGGAAAAACCTCGGGCAAGGCCAATATTAAAAAGAACCTGGAGGAACTGGGCATTGAGCTGGAGCCAGAGGCGATGAAAAAAGTGACCGAAAGGGTGATTGCACTGGGTGATAAAAAAGAGGTAGTAACCATTGAGGATTTACCGTTTATTATTGCCGATGTATTAAAGAGTTCATCTGTAAAAGATGCCATCAAAATAAGAAATTATAACCTTTCTTTAGCCCATGATTTGCGCCCCTTAGCATCTATTAGTGTGGAAATTAACGGTAAGCGATATGATGAAACCGCGGTAGGTGACGGTCAGTACGATGCTTTTATGAAAGCCTTATGGCGTATTTATAACAAGCTAAAAAAAGTACATCCGGTGTTGTTGGATTACTGGGTGAGTATCCCTCCGGGAGGGAAAACGGACGCCTTGGTAGAAACCATGATTACCTGGGATTACAAAGGGGTTGAAATTAAATCGAGAGGGCTTTCTGCTGACCAGACTGAAGCTGCCATCGAAGCCACTATTAAAGTGCTAAACGTAATTGAGGAAGGCACCCTAACGCGCCAGGCCGACTGGAAAGAGAAATTGGAGAAGTAAGAAACGAACACAGAGACAAAAAAGACACAGAAAAATTTTAAAGTAATGTGTTTAGTTTCTGCTAAATTGAAATATAAATTCAAAATAAATAAACGAATAAAGTAATAAACATAAAAAAGCTCAGAGCCTCCGTGCTTCTGTGTTTTTTGTCAGTTTATAATACTTTGTGATTAATTTTTAGGAAATGAAATTGAATATTGCTGTATTAGCCGGTGACGGAATTGGTCCCGAGATTGTAGCGCAAGCACAAAAAGTGATTGATGCCATTGCTACCAAGTACAACCACGAAGTAACTTACACGCCAGCTTTGGTTGGTGCTACTGCCATCGATCAGGTGGGTGATCCTTACCCTGAAGCAACGCACGAAGTTTGTATGAATTCGGATGCCGTTTTATTTGGGGCCATCGGTGACCCAAAATTCGATAACGATCCCAAAGCCAAGGTTCGTCCGGAGCAAGGTCTTTTGGCCATGCGTAAAAAGTTAGGCTTGTATGCTAACATACGTCCGGTAGCTACATTTCCTTCCTTGTTGGATAAGAGTCCATTGCGTTTAGATATTGTGGAAGGTGCCGATTTGGTGGTGGTACGTGAGTTAACCGGGGGTATCTATTTTGGCGAAAAAGGCCGTTCGGAGGACTTAAAAAAGGCTTTCGATACTTGTACCTATACCACGGAGGAAATTGAGCGTATCCTAAAACTGGCGTTTTCATATGCAGGTAAAAGAGACAAGCGTTTAACGGTTGTGGATAAAGCTAACGTATTGGCAACTTCTCGTCTTTGGAGAGAGACCGCCCAGGCAATGGAACCAGAATATAAAGATATTGCCGTAGATTACATGTTCGTTGACAATGCGGCTATGCAGTTGATCCAGTGGCCTAAAAAATTCGACGTGATGGTTACCGAAAATATGTTTGGTGATATCATTAGCGATGAGGCTTCTGTAATCACAGGTTCTTTAGGATTATTGCCATCAGCTTCTGTTGGTGTGCATACCTCCGTATTTGAGCCTATTCACGGTTCTTACCCACAAGCTGCGGGTAAGGATATTGCCAACCCGGTTGCAACGGTTCTCTCGGCTGCTATGTTACTGGAATCTTTGGATTTATTGGAGGAAGCGCAATTGGTGCGTGACGCGGTTAATAAGTCATTGGAAGAAGGAGTGGTAACAGAAGATATCAGCAAGGAAAAATCGTACAAAACATCTGAAGTAGGTGATTGGTTAGCAAAGTATATTGCGGGTTAATTGTTGAAGTTTAAATAGATATAAACCTTGATTATTAATTTAGTCAAGGTTTTTTTATGCATTTTACCCTGAAAAATTCAAATTGTATTTGAGCTATTCAGAGTAAAAAATTGTTGTTGATATAGCTGACACAACAAAGGCTGCTCAAATCAATGAACAGCCTTGTATATAAGTATCTTATCTAATGCCTGACAATCTATACATCATAAGTCGTAGAAGCCGTATCTCCACCTCGTCCGGTCCAGTTGGTATGGAAATACTCTCCTCTTGGTTTATCTACTCTTTCGTAGGTATGCGCTCCAAAATAATCGCGCTGCGCTTGCAATAAGTTAGCTGGCAAGGTCTCTGTTCTGTAACCATCAAAATAACTCAATGCACTTGAGAATGTTGGAACAGGAATACCGTTCATAACAGCTTGTCCAACTACCTGACGCCATCCTTCCAGTGCTTCCGATACCTTACCTTTAAAATAAGGGTCGAGCAATAAGTTGGGTAATTCAGGATTGTTATCGAAAGCCTCTTTTATATTCTTTAAAAATACGGAACGGATAATACATCCACCACGCCACATCAAAGCGATGCCTCCATAATTTAAATCCCAGTTGTTCTCTTTGGCTGCTTCGCGCATCAATACATAACCCTGTGCGTAAGAAACAATCTTGGAAGCAAAAAGGGCATCCTTGATATACTTGATAAATTGCGCTTTGTCACCCTCGAATTTCTTGATAGGCGAGCCCAATAATTTGGCGGCTTCAACGCGCTCTGCTTTTTGCGCTGACAGGCAACGAGCGAATACCGATTCGCCAATCAAGGTCAATGGTACTCCAAGATCCAGGGCAGAAATGCCTGTCCATTTACCGGTTCCTTTTTGTCCCGCAGCATCCAGTATTTTCTCCACCAACGGCTCACCGTTTTCTTTGTAGGCCATGATGTCGCGCGTGATCTCGATCAGGTAACTGTCCAGGTCGCCTTTGTTCCACTCTTTAAAAATATCGTGCATCTCATCATGCGACAGCCCTACATATTCCTTCATGATATGATAAGCCTCACAGATCAGCTGCATATCGCCATACTCAATGCCATTGTGCACCATTTTCACAAAGTGGCCGGCACCGTCTTGTCCCACCCAGTCGCAGCATGGTACGTTGTTTTCTACCTTGGCAGATATGTTTTGAAAGATATCTTTAATAAAAGGCCATGCTTTATCAGAGCCTCCGGGCATTATTGATGGTCCCTTTAAGGCTCCCTCTTCGCCACCTGAAACACCGGTGCCTACATATAGCAATCCTTTTTCTTCCACATATTTGGTTCTGCGGATGGAATCAGGGAAATGGGAATTGCCACCGTCGATGATGATATCGCCCTCCTCAAGATAAGGAATGATTTGGTCGATGAGTGCATCAACAGGCCCACCGGCTTTTACCAGCATCATGACTTTACGTGGGCGTTCCAGCGAGGCCACCAGTTCTTCGATAGAATGGGTTCCGATAAAGTTTTTGCCGGCACCGCGACCGTTCACAAATTTGTCGACTTTTTCGGTGGTTCTGTTGTAAACAGCTACAGTATAGCCTTTGCTTTCCATGTTTAAAACCAGGTTCTCGCCCATTACGGCTAAACCAATTAATCCTATATCTGCTTTTTTGCTCATATCAGTAAATTATTTGTAGAAGCTCAAATTTAACGTTTTAACCTGATTATTTCATAAACTTTTGTAATAGAATAATTGATGAATAGATCAGGTTAGGCCTTATTATCTAATTTATTTAAACCAATTCAATATGTTCGAAACCTATTTTGTTCAGCATTTCTTTTAATTCTTCCGTTCCGTTTTTTAAAATTACCTGGTACGCCTGAAACTCCCTCCGAATTGGATAAGATCCTCTTAGCTGTTCGAAAGTTTCTGGATGATGCCGGAAACGTGTATCATCTTCCTTGATAATGTAGGTGTGCAACACGGCTTTCGTCCAAACATCCTGATGGCTTAGGCCATACGCATCTATGTGAATAGTTGGGTTACCAGGAGCCGGAATATTATCTGGATACCAATCCTTTAACGGTAAATCAAAAGACCGACTAATAGCCTGAACACTCATGGAAGTTCCATTAGCCTTCCCGTCGGCAGAATATCCTGCTATATGCGGCGTGGCGATAAAGCTTTTGTTCAGCAAGTCAATATTCATGTCCGGTTCGTTTTCCCATACATCCAGAATAACTTGCCCAATTAACTGATTATTTAAAGCAACTAACAAATCATTATTATTCGTAACCTCTCCTCTTGAACTATTAATAATGATCACACCTTTTTTACATCTCGAAAACAATTGTGTATTCCCCAAATGGAATGTTTTGTATTTACCCTCTCTTTGTAATGGAACATGAAAGGTGATAATATCCGATTTTGTGATCAGTTCGTCGAGTCCCACAAAATTCCCATTTCCTTCTTTTTCTGCTCTGGGCGGATCGTTCAGAAGTACTTTCATGCCTATGGCTTTCGCAAAATCAGCTACTTTACTACCTACATTACCTACGCCAACGATTCCCAAAGTTTTATCTTCCAGATCAATGTTCTGTTGGCTTGCAATGGTGGCCAAGGTAGCGGCTACATATTGTTTAACAGAGCCAGAGTTGCAACCCGGTGCATTCGTCCATTCAATTCCACTTTTTTCGCAATAGTTCGTATCAATATGATCAAACCCGATAGTGGCCGTGGCTATCATTTTGACTTTGCTTCCTTTCAGGTTTTCCGAATTACATTTTGTTCTGGTGCGAGTTATCAGAGCATCGGCATTTTTTACAACATTGGCATCCGTTTTTGCTCCCGGTAGATAAGTAACATTCGCATATGGTTCAAGTACTCCTTCCAGAAAAGGAATTTTATTATCGGCAATAATGTTGATCATAAATAATAGTTTACACAAATGTAAAAATTATTGCCGATTACCTATTTACGCATTGCAACTAAATTTCATCCATAATTTTAAGGAAATTGAGCTGTTTTGACTAATAGACTTTGTATATTTATTGTTCAAATTGTCAAATAATATTTTAAACTATGAAGAACCTATTTTTATCAGCCTTGGTTTTGCTAATCTCGGCAAGTATGCTTGCCCAAAAAGCCAAAGTAATCAATAACCCTTATTATGAGTTCAGAAACACTGGTCTCAATACGATTTCTAAAATAGAAACAAGCCCGGAAGAAACCCGTGTCTATATACATTCAACTTTTATACCGAATTGGTGGGTCGACTTTAGCAATGAAGAAAAACTTATAGATTGCGATACAAAGAAGGAATATAAAATAAAAGAAGTTGTTGGGGTAAAATTCGGTCAAAAAGTAAGAATGCCAAGTTCGAGTGACAGCACCTTTGTATTGGTTTTTCCTCCGCTCGATCAAACAACCCAAAGCTTTGATTTTAACGATCAAATTTTTGGTGTTTCGCTCGATGAAGGCAAAGCGGGACTGAAACCACACAATTTAACATTGCCCATTGAAATAAACGAATGGCTTAACAAAGAAGTGGATAAATGTAAGAAAGAACCTTTAAAGGATTATAACTCCAGGGATTTCTTTTTGGAAGAAGAAGGAAGGATTGTAGGTTATATAAAAGGTTACTCCGCTAAATCTGGTATAACCACTGGAATGGTATATTTGAGCAACTATTTAACAGGAGAGGATTACCCTATTGTAGTTGAAATACAACCAGATGGACGTTTTGATGTAATGCTTCCGCTCATCTCCCCATTATATTCATCCATGAAAATCGGTAAAACCTGGATTCCTTTTTACCTGGAACCTGGCCTCACTTTAGGTATGATTTTGAATTGGGAGGATTTTTTATACGCCGACCGCTATAGACATATAAACTACAAAATGTGGGATACCGGTTTCAAAGGCAAACTGGCAAAGATTAACCAACAGTTGTTGGACTTTGAGTTTGAAGACAGGAGTTACTTTAAACACAGAGAGCAGCAGAAAAAAATGACCGAGGATGAATTGGCAGAACTATATACACGTAAGAAGGAAATGGAACTGGCCAAGGTCGAGTATTATATTAAAGCATGGCGAATAAACGCTGACAAGGTTTATCCTATATTAAAAAATAAGATTATCCTAACACATGCGCAAGAATTGTATTCGTTGGCCAGGCAAAGAAAATATATAGCCAGACAAGATACGACTAATAAGGAATTACAAAAACCACTTCCCGATTCGTTTTACAATTTCTTAAGGGATATTCCATTGGGCGATCATGCTTTGTTTATCAATACTGAATTTAGATCATTTGTAAACGCTTATGAATTCAGCGAGTTGATAACCAAACACACAAGAAACATAAAAATCCAACCCCCTGTTAATGTATATCAATATTTAATCGATAATGAACCATTGTTATCCAAAGAGGACAAGGAATACGCTTTACTTGCCTCAAAAAAAGGAAAAACACCCGAAGAAATTGAGCAAATGAAAGATATGCAGTTAAGCTATAAGGTATTTAGTGAACGGTATGGCAGCACTATCCAAAAATGGCAAGAACTGGCATCGGCTCACAGATATAAAGCAGAAGTGCCAACATGGGATGATGCAGAAAAAGAACTGGCCGAAAAATATAACATCGAAAATAACCTCACGTTGGATGTTGCTAAAGTGAGGTCATTAAAGTACAAATTCGAAAATGTAGACAAGGGAGTTGCTGAGGAATTTTGGCAGGATTTAAAAGAAGGTATCGAGCATCCGTACCTAATTGCGACAGGTGATAAACTGTTTGAAAAAGTCTATGGAGATAATGCCAACCGAGCGTACGAACTGCCGGAAGGAACAGCCGCTGAAATTTTCAACAACATTATTAAACCCCACAAAGGCAAAATATTGTTTGTGGACTTTTGGGCTACCTCATGTGGTCCTTGTGTTGGAGGTATCAAGCGAATGAAAGAGACCCGAAAGGAGTATGAAAACAGCAAGGAAATCGACTTTGTATTTATCACAGATGAACAAAGCTCTCCCGAAAAAAACTACAATGAGTTTATTAAAGATCAGGAGTTAAGAAACACCTATCGCATTTCGGGCAACGATTATTTATACCTACGCCAGCTATTTAAATTCAATGGTATCCCGCGATATGTTGTTATCGACAAAGAGGGGAAAGTGATGGATGATAATTTTCGCATGTATAATTTTAAGACGGAATTAGACCATATAATGAAATCGCGAAGTGATAAATTAACCAAACAGTAGGATGAAGACTACCATAAAGTGAACGATGAATGTCAATTCCTGTTTCCAGAAGAAAGAAAGAGTTTGTGTTGGGTCAACTGAAATACAGCTAACAGGTGATACCATGTCACGTCGTTTCTAGCTCTAAAGTTCTTCTACTTTATCAATCTTAGGGCCTCTCTTTTGCTAAGTGGATGTAGAACAGTACTTTTTGAGTACTGTTCTACCCATTGCGGGTTTGTTCTGCTATATTGCCTTAGGATCCATCCAATAGCCTTGTTGATAAAGAACTCTTTCGACCCTAAAAGGTGTTTGATTACATAAGTAAGGAACTCTGTGTCCAATTGCTCTTTATAAAACAATTGACAGATAAGGCATGAACGTTTTAACCAAATATGGTCAGAGTTTAGCCATTTCTCAGTATACACATCTCTTTGTTCAGGGAATTTTAGAAAGTAATCTCCCACAAGTTTTGGGCCAATACCGTCAACGCTATCCCACCACGACTTGTTAACGATGAGGTGTTCAAACAACTTGATGTCGTCAAATTCTATTTGTTTCCGGTATTTATATAAAAGATGTATGCCGAAATATTGGTACTCTCGCTGAGGCTTGTTCCATAGCGATTTTGCTAAATTTTCGATATCCGTTTTTGGAGGTAAGAAATCTTTTTGGAGGAAAGGCTTTTCTATTTCTTTTAGCTTAGGTGCCCTGATACCATAAAACTCAAATTTGTTTTTCATATAATTCTTTTGCCATTGGGCAGTACTTGCATCGGCAAACCTTAGAAATTCAATTTCCAAAGTGTTGATGAAATCATGTACCATTTGTCACCTCATTTTTGTATTTTCACTAAAGTAAAAATATTAATTTAATGAGTAAAACTAAGATTGCAGTATTTTCGGGTGCCGGCATGAGCCAGGAAAGCGGTATCATGACCTTTCGGGATATGGGCGGGCTTTGGGAGCAATACGATATAACTGAAGTTGCAAGCCCAATTGCCTGGGCCAACACCCCTCAGCTGGTGATGGATTTTTATAATCAGCGACGAAAACAACTTTTCGAGTGTGAGCCCAATAAAGGGCACTTGTTGATTGCGCAATTAGAAAAGAAGTATGACGTACAAGTGATCACTCAAAATGTGGATGATTTGCACGAAAGGGCTGGTTCAACAAATGTGCTGCATTTACACGGTGAACTCAAAAAAGTACGAAGTACTATTGACACATCGTTGGTTTATGAAATGAAGGATTGGGAATTGAAGTTGGGTGACTTGTGCGAAAAAGGAAGCCAGTTACGGCCCCATATTGTTTGGTTTGGCGAGGCTGTTTGGGCAATGCACGAAGCGGTTGAGCTTATTCAGGAAGCTGAAATGGTGCTTGTGGTGGGGACTTCGTTAAACGTGTATCCGGCAGCAGGGCTAATGAACTACATTAAAGATACAATACCAATTTATGTAATTGATCCCGGATCGCCTGCTTTTACTCCACAAGAGAATATTACTTTCATTCAAAAAAAGGCTTCGCACGGAATGGAAGAGTTAATAGATATATTGATGTCAAATTAATAGCATGTGGTTGAATTGTTCAGTTAGTTGTGCTATCTTGACTTAAAATCGAATTCTGTTACATGTTAAGGTTTAAAATTGTCATATTATTTTTATTTCTGGTTGGGTTTTCCTCGTTTTCACAGGAGTTTAAAGCCGGTGCTATTGGAGGTGCTACCTTTAGTCAGGTGCATGGCGATAATTATGTAGGCTTCAACAAAATCGGATTGGTAGGGGGCCTGTATGTATCCAGGCAGTTTGCCGATATATGGGCAGGCCAACTCGAAATTGTATATAAGCAAAAGGGAAGCAGGCACAATCCTAATGAATCTAAAGGAGATTTTAACTTGTATAAGTTAAACTTCGATTATATGGAAGTTCCCTTGCTGGTTAAAGTAGATGTTAATGATTTTTCGTTTGAGGCAGGAGCGGCTTTTGGTGTGTTAATTAATTCCAAAGAGGAGGATCAATATGGAACATTAATCTCCGATTACCCCTTCGAGGACTATGAATTGTCAGGACTGCTGGGTGTCAATTACCAGTTTCATCCGCGTATGTTTGTGAATTTACGTTGGTCGTATGCTTTTACCAGGGTTCGTAAAGCTTATGGAGGAGCTTTTGACAACCAAAAACCACCACATTGGATGGATGGTAAATATGGTCAGTATAATCATCTGGTCAGTCTTTCATTGTACTATGAATTTGAGAGTCTCTTTGGTAATTAACCCTGGTGCAACCGTAGCTTGTTGCGTTTTTATCAACATTCATGATAAAATGAGTTAATTGGTGGCATATGCTAATGTGGCCACAAAAATCCTGGTTCCTTTAATTTTTGCCAGGTTTGAGGCACAGGCTTCAAGGGTCGCACCGGTTGTTAATACATCATCCACTAATAACACCTTTTTGTTTTCTAATATCGAAGGATTCCTAACGTCAAAACTATTCGCAATATTTTCCCACCTTTTATATCTTCCTTTATTGGTTTGGCTGGTGGTATAAATACGCTTGTAAAGGTTGTCGGGCATTACTTTGCCCGATATGTTTTCTGCCAACCCCTTAGCTATCCATTCGCTTTGGTTATAGCCGCGCTTAGCAAGCTTTTTGGGATGTAAAGGAACGGGTATTAAATAATCAATATTATTAAAATAGTTCACTTCAAGTAGTTCCTGGCTATATAACTTGCCCAATTCATAACCCAGTTCTTTTTTATTTCCATATTTTATGGCATGCAAGATGTACTTGACCATACTTCCTTTGGTGTAAAGCATAAACGATACAACTTTTTCAATGTCCACTCTGCCCCAAAATATTTTGTTTAAAGGATTATCGTCCGCTAAATGAAAATACGAACGTGGTAATTTTTTTAAGCATTTAATACATATATTTTTTTCGTGCTTATATAAAGCTGAATTGCAAATGGGGCATATTCGGGGAAAGAACAATTGAAAAAAATCGGAGAAATAATTCATGAGGAATTAAGTTTGTTTGAACTTTAATTTAAGAAAAAATACAATCAAACAAAAAATTAATGGCGTAAGACTTACGATTTGTTAACGTACATGTAAACAGGCGGTAAGATTCTGGTAATATTAAAAATATATTTTTGTTGTGACAGAAATATAGGAATGACAAATAAAATATCATATCCAATACTCTAAAAAAGAGAACCTGTGATGACTGACTATACCACTAAAAAGAGAAAAATGAAATTCATAGTATTATTAACAGCAGTTGTAGCTATTTTATCACTGAATAGTTTTAAAGGAGAAAAGTCAAGTAAGGTAAAGGTCAAAGCGGCCGCAACAACCCATATCTGTGGTTCAGTTATCGATGAGGTCACAGGAGAAACACTTGTAGGTGTTGAAGTAGCGTTGGAAGGTACCGATTTGAAAACTTACACTGATTTTGATGGCAATTTTACTTTTGATAATGTAAAAGTAGGAACCTACAAGATGGTAGCTAAGTTGGTGTCATATAGTGAAATAAAAGGTGAAGAAGTAATAGCAAGCGCGAATGGTGAAAACACTGTTCATGTCAGGATGAAAACAGTGAATTAAAAAATATTTAACATACGAGTAAAAAAAGCCATCTTATATCCGGATGGCTTTTTTGTTGTCTATTAATAAGATAAGGTGTATATGGTTATTTCGCTTTAAAACTTAATATAGAAAATTTGCATTTAATGTAACTTTAATATTAATTTGAGGTTAAGATTACGGTACACATGAGGATTTGACCTACAAGGTGGTGCACAGCTACTTTAAATCCGGGAGGCTTTTTGATTATAAACAATTTAAAATTGAAAGCCATGAGAATATTGATGACATTATTGCTTTTTATGGGTCTGGTGACCTTCGGCCAAGCGCAGTTGATACTGAGTGAAGAGGATGGTTTGTATTACAACCAAAACGGTGAGCTTTACACCGGCACTTATGTGGAACTGTACCCAAGCGGGAATAAACGTGTTGAAATGAAAGTTGTTGAGGGGAATAAACAAGGTATTTCAACCTATTATTTCGACAATAAATTAACACAGGGAATTCGTTCATATGACAAAAACAAAATGGACGGCCTATGGGAAACATGGAACGAAGAGGGAGTTAAATTAGGAGTGGCCAGTTACAAGAAAGGTGTAAAGCATGGTGAGTGGAAAATATTCGACGAAAATGGAACCTTAAGGTACGATATGTTATATGTAAAGGGTAAAAAGTCGGGGGTTTGGAAAATTTATGACGAAAAAGGGAAACTGACGTCAAAGAAAGAGTTCTAAAAGTTTTTTGAAAAAATTATAAAAAAAAGGGAGATACTATTGTAGCGTCTCCTTTTTTTATTTATACGCTTTTTAAATTGCCGTATGCATGTAAAACAAAACCATAAAAATTATAACTTTGGTTGTGATAGCGAAATGGTTTAAATGATAGATAGATATGGAACGAAGAGACTTTTTAAGGACAGGTGTAGGATTGGGGTTGTTGACGGGTGTAGGTCCCCTTTTTGGTGGATTAGATTCCCTAATGGCAAATAATGCGGCAGTAAAATCCGATTTGGCTGCTGTAAGAGGGGGTGAACCTGAAGAGATGTTTGATAAGGCCATGGAAGCGCTTGGCGGATTGGATAAGTTCGTGTCTAAAGGACAGTCTGTTCTGGTTAAACCAAATATTGGTTGGGATGCGCCACCGGAAAGGGCTGCAAACACAAACCCCAAATTAGTGGGACATATTGTGAAGCGTTGTTTCGAGGCTGGAGCTGCCGAAGTTAATGTGTTCGATAAAACATGTAACAAATGGGACAGGTGTTACAGCAACAGCGAAATACAAAAATATGTAAAAGAGGCTGGCGGAAAAATGGTGCCAGGCAATACCGAGAGTTATTACAAAGAGGTTAGTATTGCTAAAGGTGTGAGCCTTAAAAATTCAAAGGTGCATGATCTGGTTCAGAGTTCCGATGTATTTATAAATGTCCCCGTGCTCAAACATCATGCTTCCACAAAACTTTCGTTGGGAATGAAAAACCTGATGGGTGTTGTATGGGACCGGAAATTCTACCATAGCAACGATCTGCATCAATGTATTGCTGATTTTGTTACATTCCGCAAGCCGGATCTAACGATTATAGACGGTTACAACATGATGACAAAAAACGGACCGCGTGGTGTTTCCACTGCGGATGTTGTTAATTTAAAAGCATTGATTGCTTCTGCTGATATTGTCGCAACAGATGCGGCAGCTGCAAAAATGTTCGGACTTGAGCCTGATGAGGTTGGGCACATTAAAATTGCCCATGAAATGGGGTTAGGAAATAAAAACCTGAATGAGATAAACATTCATCGTATTAAAATTTGATAGGAATGCAACATTCTAATCTTAAAAAAACAAGAGTGGCTGTGGCGCTCTTGTTTTTTTCGCTCACACTCTTTTCGTTTATTGATATTTATGAGATGATGCCAGAAGCCTTTACCTCAAATATCATTTTTTTGCAATTTGTTCCTTCCGTACTTAAATTTATTCAAGTAGTATCGCTGTCGGCTGCAGGCTTTCTTATAGTTGTTGTAGTAACGTTTTTGTTGGGGCGAATTTATTGTTCAGCCGTCTGTCCGTTAGGCATATTGCAGGATATTTTTACTTTTATTGCAAGAAAAAGAATCAAAAAGAAGGTATTCTTTAAATTTAAAAAAGCATATCCTGTTGTTCGTTACGGATTGTTAGGAATTGCGATATTGAGTTTTATTGTCGGCACTTCGTTAATCATCAACCTATTGGACCCATATAGTAATGCCGGGCGTATATTTACTTATAGTATTAAGCCAGTATTTGTTTGGGGGAATAATGTAATAGCCGGAATACTTCAGGGACAAAAGATTTACAGCTTACACGTTATCGAGTTGGTTCATGCTTCTTGGACAATAACAATTTATGTAAGCTTGTTTTTTGTTCTGATTGCTTATTTATCGTACAAACGAGGTCGTTTGTTTTGTAATTTGATTTGTCCGGTAGGTACTTTGTTGGGATTGATCTCGAAAAAGGCCTTGGTTAAGGTTCGGATATCAAGTGAAAGCTGCACTAAATGCGGAAAGTGCGCCAGTGCTTGTAAAAGTGAGTGTATCGATTTAAAAACACAAAATATTGATTATTCGAGATGTGTGGCTTGTTACGATTGCTTGCCGGTTTGTAACGACGATGCCATCAAATACACATTGTCATCTAAAAAAAAGAAAACCCAAGTTAAGGTTGTGAAGGGTGAAAAAACCGTGGATAGAAGAGGGGCTATAGCCACTTTGCTGGCCATAACGGCAAGCTCAACAATTTTAGCACAACATGGTCATGGACAAGGGCATGGTCACGGCAGAGGTAACGGAGGCTTTGGGAACCGACCACCATATAAATTATCTGAAAGGGAATATCCGGTTACTCCACCGGGATCAAAAAGTATAGAAAGGTTCAATAGTCTTTGTACCGCTTGCGGTCTTTGTATTTCGGCATGTCCTACGAATGTCCTGCAGCCTGCCGTAACCGAATATGGATTGGTGGGTTTTATGCAGCCACATATGGATTATGCCCATGCCGGCTTCTGTAATTTCGACTGTACAAGATGTAGTGATATCTGTCCTACAGGTGCCATATTGCCATTGTCATTGGAGGAAAAACAATTAACTCAACTAGGTAAGGCAGTTTTCGTGAAGCGCAATTGTGTGGTGCACCGTGATGGAACCGATTGTGGTGCATGTTCCGAACATTGTCCTACCAAAGCTGTATCTATGGTACCTTATCGGAATGGTTTGGTGATTCCGGAAGTTAACCAGGATTTGTGTATTGGGTGCGGGGCGTGTGAACATCCTTGTCCGGTAGATTATCCGCACAAGGCAATTTATATAGAGGGTAACCCGGTTCATCAAATAGCCCAAAAACCTAAGGAGGAAGAAAGTCAGCATAAGGCTTTGGATGAAGATTTTCCGTTTTAGCATAAAAAAGGCCTCGTATCATATGAGGCCTTTTTTTTCATGATCTTGTTTGACATTACTTACGATAAGGCCTTTTTAACTCCGTGGTTGATGAAATCGTTAAACGGTTTCATAATGGTAAATATCTTTTCGATTTTCTTGTCCATGTTTTTTGCTTGAATTTCTTTGTCAGAAACATTTGTCACAGCCGTGTACGATTTATTTTTGATAAGATCGATATTAGGGTCTGTCTTGTCAAAGCCTTTCGGTGCTGTTTTTAGTTTCTCCCCCCATATTTCAGGAAATACTTTTTTGAATTTAGCATCTTCAATAATTGCTCTGTATTCTTCGGGATTTTCGATAATTGACTCCCTTACTGATTTTAAAATTTTGGCTTCAGGGCAGTAGATACCCCCGCCAATGAAACTGTTGTCCGGTTCAAGGTGTAAATAGTATCCTGCGTACGGGCTTTTTCTGCCTCCATGAGAAATATATGCGCCAAAGTTATTTTTATAAGGTTCTTTGTTCTTTGAAAACCTAACATCTCTAAATATTCTAAAAATACAATCCTTTGCATGCGGATGACCAATACTTGGGTCGATGTTGTGAACTACTCCGATTAGTTGATTGATATATTCTTCAAAAGCTTCTTTAGCGGTTTGATATTTAGGTTTGTTTTCCTGGAACCATTCTCTGTTATTGTTAACACTCAGTTCAACTAAAAAATCAAATATCTCTTTGGGTATCATGATGAAGTAATGTTTAAGAATTTATACCAATTTAAAGCGAAAAGATAGCAATTGCAATAGTTTAGACCCTAAATCCCCATAAGTTGTGGTACTTTAAACCAATACTCTACCTTTTTTTGGTAATATTGGGATAAGTTAGCGTATAAATATCTATTTGTTATTTTTGCGATATGAATAAAGCTGTAATTGTAGTGGCCGGGGGAAGCGGCTCCCGGATGAAAAGCGAACTGCCTAAGCAATTTATCAGGTGGTGCGGTAAACCGATATTGATGCATACGATAGAACGATTTGCTGCCTATGATAAGCAAATGAAAATTGTATTGGTGTTACCAAAGCATCAAATTAGTTTATGGGATGAGCTTTGTGAGCAATATAGTTTTCAAATAGGATTACAAATTGCTTTTGGTGGAAAAACCCGGTTTGATAGTGTAAAGAATGGATTAGAAAAATTAACAGATGATTGTTTGGTGGGGGTTCATGATGGTGTTCGACCTCTGGTTTCGAGAGAAACGTTGGATAATTGTTATAACACCGCTGAAAAGCTGGGAAGTGCCATTCCTGTAACTGATGTGATTGAATCTATCAGAGAAGTCGGGAATTTCGGGAGTAAATCAGTTCATCGGGAGCTTTACAAAATGGTCCAGACACCGCAAGTGTTTGTTCTTTCAAAACTTAAAGAGGCATATCGTTTGCCTTATCGGGAGTTCTTTACCGATGATGCAAGCGTGTTCGAAAGTGCAGGAAACGATATAGAGTTAACAGCGGGAAATCGGGAGAATATAAAAATAACAACACCTATCGACCTGGTAATAGGAGAGGCGCTTAGGAATGTGATTTTATGAGGTTGATGGTTTTTAATAGACTTTTTAATAAAGCCCAAATCAATATTAAGGTAAAGATAATGATAGCGCCTGAAGGAAGGTTAAAGTAATAAGAGCCGATTAGTCCCGCCATAATACCCAAAAAACCAAAGCCGATAGAATAATATATCATTGTTTTGAAATCGTGGGTGAATATGCCGGCAATAGCTTGAGGGATGGTAAATAATGATAATACAAGTATTATACCGGCAATTCTAATGCTAAATACAATAGTTAATGCAATTATGGCAGCAGTTGCATACTTTATCAACTTGATATTTAAACCGGTTGTTTTGGCATACTCCGGGTCAAAAGCGGTGTAAAGAATAGGCCGATAGAAAATGGCCATACAAGCGCTAATAATTATTGCTAAACCGAACATCTGATATATATCCGTTTGGGTTACGGTTAGGATGTTACCGAATAGGAAACTCATTAAGTTAGGAGCATAACCCGGGGTTAAAAAAACAAAGATAATACCGATGGCCATGCCCAGCGACCAAAGAATGGCAATGGCACTGTCTTCCCTTATGTTGGCCTTGGAAGTAGTCCATTCTATGCCCAGCGCGGATAATACCGCAAAAACGGCAGCGCCTAAAAAAGGGTTGAGCCCTAAAAAGTAGGCCAGGCCAATACCACCAAAGGATGCGTGTGTAATTCCACCACTGATAAAAACTATTTTTCTCGAAACAATATAGGTACCGGCAATACCGGCTAGTATGCTGGTTAAGAAACCTGCGATCAGTGCATTGATAAAAAAGGAATATTGAAATATGTTAATGATGTCTTGCATTGGTTTGATATTAGTGATTGTGTAATACCCGGTGTGGTACCTTGCCATGGGTGATTAACTCAATAGGGCAATTGTACGTTTGCAATACTTGGTCGCTTATTTTATTGGAATTGTGATAATGCAGCTCTTCGTTAACACAAGCAATGGTTTTGATAAACGAAGATATGGTTCCAATATCATGCGATACCAATAAAATGGCCATTTTTTTGTTGAGTTCCTGAAGCAGTTCGTACAATTCACCCTCAAAATGTTTGTCCACAAAATTATTGGGTTCGTCAAGTATCAGTACCTGCGGGTTGTTGATAATTGCTCTGCATAGGTAGATGCGTTGCATTTGACCGCCAGACAGCTTGCCAATGGCATTGTGCGCATGGTCTTGTAGATTTACAAAACGCAACAAATCCAAAGCTTTGTTTTTCTCATTTTTAGTATATCGCTTGAATAAACCTTTTTTTCCCATTAATCCTGATAATACCACATCAACCACCTTAATCGGAAAAAATTTGTCTATTGAATTGATCTGAGGCAGGTAACCGATGTCGGCCGTGGATTTTAAATGGTAGGTCAGCTTACCCGAAAAAGGTTCCAGAATTCCCAATATAACTTTTAGAAGGGTTGATTTGCCCCCTCCATTAGGGCCGATGATGCCGATGAAATCATGAGGTTTCACCTCGAAATTCACCTTTTTAAGTACAGGTTTATTCGGCGCATATCCCGCATAGATATCCCGGAGGCTTATTAATGGTTCCATGTTTATCGAAGTGTTTTTTCTAACTTGCTTAAAAGGTGGTTCATTTCAACAAACCAATCTTCGGATAGCGGATTGACCTGAATTATTGGAATGTTAAGCTCAGATGAAATAACCTCCGCATTCCGTTTGTCGAATTCCTCTTGAACAAAGATAGCCTTGATGTTCTGCTCCCTTCCATCATCTATTAGTTTTTTTATCCACTGCGCACTCGGTTCCTTGCCTTTGTGTTCAACTGAGATTTGCTCCAGGCCATAATCCCGCGCCAAATAGGTGTAGGCAGGATGAAAGATATAAAACTTACTGTTTTTAAAAGAATCGCAGGTCTGGAAAAAGGTATTGTCTAAATCACTTATCTGCCTTTTTAGTTTTTTGCTATTGCTAATAATAAGCTCTTTTTTATGAGGAAAAGCCTTTGATAATGCTTCCTCGGTATTTTTTAATACTATCATCATTGTTTTTGGCGATGTCCAGATATGTGGATCTATGCCTCCTTTATGGATGTGATCGCCGTGCACGTGATCCTCGTCCCTGATTAATGCAATACCCTTTGAGGTATCTTCTATTTTTAAATCCGGGTTTATTTCGGCAATTCTTTTGGTCCATGCTTGCTCAAAACCTATATGCCCTATTTTTAAATATAGCAACGACTGGCTTAGGTTTTTAATTTGTGACGGACTGGGGGAATAGGTCGCAGGACTTGCTCCTTTGGGTATCATTACATTAACAGGAGTAGAGTCTCCCAACAATTGCTCCACTAAATATTTTTGAGGTAAGATACTTACACTAATGTTATTTTTAGAGATTGGTTTTGATTGGCAGCTGGCTATACAAAAAATGATGAGTGTAATAACCGCAGCATTAACAATTGTTCTTGAATAGTATTTCATATATTTACTTTTGGTTTTTAAGGTTGCAAAGGTTGCAGATGCCATTAACAATCAGTTTACTGCTTTGTTGAATAAAACCAGCTGGTAAATCGTATTTCGCAATCTCACATTGCGGCATACATGTTACCCGGTTGCATATATTGCAATGAAAGTGTAGGTGTTCGGCATTATATTCTTCGTTAAAAATTTTTCGGTTAATACTATACGATGTTACCGAACCGTTCACCTCAATTTTATGTATGATTTCGTTGCCAACAAGCGATTTGAGATTCCGATAAAGGGTAACTCTGTCTGTTTGTTCGGAAAGAGCATTTTCAATATCCTTTTGGTTTAAAGGATGACTGGCCTCCCCCAATGCCTCAAGCAATTCAAGTCTTTGTTGCGTTATTTTAAGTCCTTTTTGTTTTAGTATATCCGTAGTATTCATTGACTGATATAATGGTTGATCTGTATGGCAAATATAATAATAATATATCAAATGCAACACTGTTGCATTTGATATAATAAATATAAAAAAGATAGGAAAAATATGTAGTTAAGGCAGAACATTCCGTTTTGTTACGGGTTTATTCCCTAAATAGAAAGAATAAAAAGATATGAAAAATATTGTATGTCCTTTGTCAACAGAGCGTATTGACGAAAATATCCCAAGGGTTATCGGATTTTTTGTCGTAATCCTATCTATATTATATGTAATAAGTGGATTGTGGGTGATCCCCACTTTATTAGTGGTTGATTTTTATGTAAGAGCCTTTGGAAACGGGAAATATAGTTTGTTGGCCGGCATTGCCAGGGTAGTGAATACTAGTTACTTGAATAACGGAAGAAAAACTGACAAAGCGCCGAAAGTGTTCGCTGCCCGTTTGGGGCTTGTTTTTACCGTTTTAATATTGGTGCTGAATTTGGCAGGCTTTCAAATGGTGTCCAATTCTTTGGCAATTTTGCTAATAGTGTTTGCCACATTGGAATGTGTGGCTAATTTTTGTGTGGGCTGCATTGTATTTAGCTGGTTTGTAAAGCCTTATACCCGTTAATAATTGCCAAATAACTGGAAAATTTCGTTCATATATGTTTTCGAAAGAGGTACCTCTATCGGCGGGTCTGTATCCATTTCAAGCACGTGTTTGTCTCTGTCCCTGCGGACAAGCTTAATCTTTTCGAAGTTTACCATGTAGGATCGATGGCAACGTGTAATCGGTAGGTCCTTTATTTGATTTTCCAAATTTTTTATCGTGTTGCGAAGCAAGAATTTTGAGACAGTGGTTTTGCCTTTATAGTATATTGATACGTAATTGTCCGTGCTTTTTAGATAAAGAATATCGTCCAGTATCAACGAAATGCGCATGGTTCCTTTTTCATCCTTAAAGGGAACCATTCTTTTTTTATCAACCATAGGCGATTCTTCCGATTCCGTAAGCTCTTTTATCTTATGGTTCTTATCTTGCCAGGAAAAATATAGCCATAATACCGCATAGGGCAACAAAAGTACCAGGGCCGTATTTTGCAGCGAAGCATTAAAAACCTCAATGAAACTCCGATTGTCGTTTTTAATAAATGCCGATTCGTAAATTGTGTAAAACAACGACATCGAAATAACTTCTAGCCCAATAACCAAGAGAAATGCCCAAAGCTTGGTTCGTATTTCTTTTTTATTGTATTGATAAAGGATCACCCGGGAAATTACTGCCACCAGTACACCGGTTAGGATGATCAAGCTCGAATAAAACAGGAGCTCCTGGGACTTTAATTGAAGCCCAAACCAATTTCTAACATCAAAGGGGGAATATAGATTGATAAACAACAGGGCAAAACCTGCGGTAAAAAGAATTAATCTGACAATATTCTTTTTTGATATTAAATAAGCCGGTATTTTTTGGTTTAAATCCATTTCTCACGAAAGTACTTATAAAATCAAAATCTTGAAATAATATCATGTTTAATTTAATTAAAAAATTAACACGCTTCCTGATATACGTTTTTCATCCCGTATATGCGTTTTTCACCCCTTAATATCCATTTTAAGCCCGATTGAGTGGGTATTGTACCATTTATTTGTAGAATGCTTCCAAGTTTTGTTGGTTTGTATCGCAATCAGGCAAACATACTTGGTTGGTTTTTGTTGAACGGTTGTATTTTTTTGGATATAACCGGGACATGATGAGAATGATATTTAAAAAATAACTACTATTTTTTACCCTTTTCGATTTTGCTAGTGCAAAAGAGCTGTTACCAAAACGTTGGAACAGCTTTTTTAATTTTAGCACCTTACAATTCATATTTTGTCTCTTTTGACTTGCCCGAGCTAGGGATTTCACATAAAAAATGCCCACCTAACAGAGATGGACATTATTTACTTAAATACGACAATTTATGAGCAAACCAGAACTAAAGAGTTAACAGCACTACTATGGGCAGTTTTTCAATAGCTGGTATGATAGGCTATTTTCATGATGGTTGGCTGAACCAGTCTCTCAAAATCAGCATACTTCATTTGTATCAAAAGGCTGTGAGAGCCGGCATTAAAGGCTATGAAAACATCTTTGGACAATGATTCGGCAACATAAACAGGCATATCGTACAAATTACCAAACGGCGGCATAGCACCCACTTCGCAATTCTCGAAAAGATCCTTGAACTCTATTTCGGTGGCCAACCGAATTTCTTTAGCCCCGGTTGCTTCTTTTAACAGGTTAAAATCGATTTGCATATCGCCGGGTAACACAACCATGCACATTTGACCATCCAGTTTCATGATAACTGTTTTGGCAATTTCCTTGCCTGAAATGTGCGCATCGGCCGCTGTTCGTTGGGCTGTATACGTTTTGTGATGAACAATTTTATTAAAAGAAACATCCGCATTTCTTAAAAATGATTCCAGTCGTGATAGTGGCATAATAATTTCCTCCTTTTTTCAATTTTTCAGTGGTATATAAGATAAGGAATTATTAAAACAAAGTAAAGAGCCGAGGTAATTTTATTGGCTGAAAAAAACCTGCATGTTTAATGGGGGAAGAGGTGGTTGATCCTAATGGCAGCAAAAACAATTTGGAAATGGAAGAACATCTTTAAGCACATCCCTGTAAAGCACATGCTTAAAGAATAAGATGTTGTGCTGTTAGTATTTTGAAAGAGCGTTCCTTAAGTTATCGAACCTTGAATCGTAATCAAGAGCGGATAATTTAATGACTTCTTTAGCTTCTTCCGCATTATAGATGTGGGTTATCTCACAATCTGCATCTAAGCCTGGCATGTCCTTGTATGTTAAAAAGTAATGTTTAAGACGGTTAACAACCAATTCGGGTAGTTCGGTGATATCTTTCATGTTACCGTATACGATATCGCCCTTAAGTACGGCAATAATTTTATCGTCGGCCTGGTTGCCGTCAATCATTCTGAAACCTCCGATTGGCCTTACATGGGCAATAATATCCCCATGAGGCACTTCCTTTTCGGTTAGGACACAAATATCCAATGGATCACCATCTCCCTGTATTTCGTCCCTGCCGGATTTCTCTGCACAAAACTTTCCGATTCTTGGCCCGCAAAATGTTTGAGGAATAAAACCGTAAAGAGCGGGAACCACGTTGGAATACTTCTGAGGGCGATCGATTTTTAAATAGCCGGTTTCCTTGTCAATTTCGTATTTGATGGTATCGGTAGGAACAACTTCGATAAAGGTAGTTACTATTTCAGGCGCTTCTGCACCTATGTTTATGCCGTGCCATGGATGCGATTTATATCGCAATCCCATTAACCGACCAATAGGGTCCATCAAGCTGTTGGTTGTAAACTCATCTGCCATATTATAAATGTATGTTATTATTCAGGTTTTAAAGGTGGCTGCAAAAATAGGTAAGTAATCAACATCTACAGCACAATTCATGAATTTTAATCGTAAATTAAATGCATATCTACCATTTTAACTGATAAACCGTTAATTTGTTTACCCCACCCAGCCTGCTTTATCTAAATTTCGGTATTGCACGGCTTCCGAAATATGGTCGGCTTGTACCTGTTCTTGCCCATCCAAATCGGCAATGGTGCGGCCTACTTTTAGGATTCTGTCGTACGCCCTGGCTGACAAATCCAGTTTTTCCATGGCATTTTTTAAGATTTCCATACCATCCGCTGTGGGCGTAGCATATTTGCGCTGCAGCTTTGTGGTCATTTGCGCGTTGCAAAATACTTTCCGGAAATCTTTGTACCGCTCACCCTGAATCTTACGTGCTTTGATCACCCTATTCCTGATATCGCTGCTTTTTTCTGATGAAACTGCCGTGCTCAGCTCCTTAAATGGAACGGGTACCACTTCTATTTGCAGATCGATGCGGTCCAGGAGTGGCCCGGAAATTCGGCTCAGATACCGCTGAACGACACCTGGGCTGCAAACACATTTTTTTTCGGGGTGATTATAGTAACCGCATGGACACGGGTTCATGCTGGAGATAAGCATAAAACTTGCTGGATAATCCACACTAAACCTGGCCCTGGAGATACTGATAATCCTATCTTCCAAAGGTTGGCGCATTACTTCCAGGACGGTTCGTTTAAATTCAGGAAGTTCGTCTAAGAAAAGCACCCCATGATGTGCCAGGGATATTTCTCCGGGTTGGGGGAAACTGCCACCGCCAACAAGGGCAACATCGCTAATAGTGTGGTGGGGGCTCCTAAAGGGTCGCTGTGTCAGCAGGGCAGTGTTATTTTGTATTTTCCCGGCAACGGAATGTATTTTGGTTGTTTCTAATGCTTCGTCAAGCGTTAATGGCGGTAATATGGATGGAAGACGTTTCGCAATCATTGATTTTCCCGCACCCGGCGGGCCAATCATCAGCAGGTTGTGCCCGCCGGCGGCGGCTATTTCCAAGGCGCGCTTGACCGATTCCTGTCCTTTAACATCCAAAAAATCAATATCGTCGTGGAGCAGTTGGTCGTAAAATTCTTTTTCTGTATCTACCTGGGTTGGTTCTATATCAATGTCGCCGTTTAAAAATGAACCCACCTCGGTAATGTTAGCGGCACCATAAACTTCTAGGCCTTTCACCACAGCCGCTTCTCTGGCGTTTTGAACGGGTAGAATCAATCCTTTGAACCCTTCTTCCTTGGCCCTGACAGCAATGGGTAATGCTCCTTTCACAGGCTGAAGACTTCCGTCCAGGGAGAGTTCCCCCATCATGATGTAATGTGATAAATTATCGGAGGATATTTGTTTGGAGGCAGCCAGGATTCCCATGGTCAAAGGCAGGTCGTAGGCCGAACCTTCTTTGCGGATATCGGCCGGAGCCATATTGATGACGATTTTTTTTCCGGGCCATTTATAGTTGTGGGATACATTAAGGGCCGCCTGCATGCGTTGTTCGCTTTCTTTGACAGCGCTATCGGGTAATCCTACCATAAAAAATTTGATCCCTTGCGAAAAATTGACTTCAATGGTAATGGTTACTGCATCTATTCCGCTTACGGCTGCTCCAAATGTTTTTACTAGCATAGTAAATTGTTAGGATTAGAAATTTCAACTCAATTTACATAAACTATTTTAAAAAAGAAACACCCGGTTTTGTTAAAGCCGGGTGTTTGCTATCTGTTCAATTATTGCTGATGCATATTTCCTTACCACATGGCTTCATGTATATTGTCACTTGTTTTTCTGGAACGCACTTCGCTGTTAAATTCGTATATTACTGCGTTGATATCGTGAATGACACTGGAATATACCGGGTTGGGTTGGATCAGTTGCATAAGATCGATAAATTTGAATATGAGTTCAAAGGAATTTCTGATTTCGGTACAGGAACAGTTTTCATTCGACGGAATGTCCTCAATGCTGTTTCGTAAAGCGACCTCGAATTTGTTTTGAGCTTCGGATAATTCATCGATCCATTTCTTCATATTGAGTGTTTTGACGGCCTCGCTTAATTGCGGTAAATTCTGAATGTCTTTTAACAAACTTCTGATTTTTATTGTTTTTTGATCATTGCTTTCCAATTCTAAATGCCAATTGTATTTTCTAACAGCTTCGATTAATAATCGTGCATTGACTTTCCATTCGGGATTTATTTTTTTCTGGCATGCTAATAAATAGTTTTTAATACCTGCTATTGCGTCGCTCCGGATTGCATCGGAATTCACTAATCCCGAATTGCAGGCCGCATGTTTTTTTGACAGGATGTTGTCCTGAAGTTTGTAGAAAGCTTTTTGAGCCGTTGACATGGGCTTTGCTAACCCCAGTTTTTCCACGTCGAGCTGTTCCAGGATAGGAAACAGACGTTTGCTGAATTTTAAGTAATCGTTGGCCTGATACTTATAAAAGTAAGGATTTTCAATAGTCATAATAAATTGTGTTGTTTTGGCTTTATTAATATACGAAAAATTGAGATATTGTCAAGTAAAATTTTGTATGTACTTACTTTTATTTTAACATAACGCCTCTGGATGATGCATGCGTTGGAGTGTTGCGTTAAGGATTGGCGCGGCTACCCCACGCCAAAATTTAACGGGTGATTATAAGGATTTATTCACGAAAAATTTTGATCTTTAAAGAAGGACAAGGAAAGGGCGTTGAGTAATAGCAGAAAGCCTGTCCCGATTACATATGTTTAGGAAGGATTGGATTGTGGAGGGGAACGCCCAAGGTAATTTTACGGGATTGCTTATTTATGTTAAAATTGAGACCCGGCGCAATGGAGTGTAATTTAATATAATGGATATGAATTAGTTGCCAATAAAAAAGCCGTTCACAATTGAACGGCCCTTGAAATATAATAGCGTTTGAATATACAATCCGGAAAATTCCGGGAGTTTTTTGCGACTCCGACCGAGATTAAGTTTCATCATCAAATTTGTAAACGAAATTGAGTTCAACTTAGTCGGGATGACCAGCTTTTAATATTCGCCTCCATTAAAAAAGGCAAATAAGTCAGCTTAGATATTCTTGTTTACGTAATGGAAGTGTGGCCCAAAACGATCGAAAGCAGCTTTGTCTAGTTCTTCCTGGTGATCGGGGTGCGCAACGGAAATAATTAGCTTAGCTCTTTCCTGCATTGTTTTTCCGTATAGGTTAACAGCTCCGTGCTCGGTTACAAACCAGTGCATGTTGGCGCGAGTGGTAACCACACCTGAACCGGGTAACAAGATAGGTGAGATTTTTGACAATCCTTTTGCAGTTACCGATGGCATTGCAATGATTGGCAAACCGCCTTTTGAGTAGCCCGCTCCCCGTATAAAGTCGATTTGTCCACCTACGCCCGAGTAGTGTGTTGTTCCGATTGAGTCGGCACAAACCTGACCGGTGATGTCGATAGCCAAAGCGGAATTGATAGCGGTTACCTTATCGTTCTGGCGGATAACGTTTACGCTGTTGGTGTGCTTAACGTCCATCATGGCAACCATTGGGTTGTCGTCGATAAAATCGTACAGTTTCTGAGAACCCATCAAGAAAGAAGCCACCATTTTACCTGGATCGATTTGCTTGCGCTTACCGTTTACAACTCCTTTTTCAACCAAAGGAAGGATTCCGTCAGCAAACATCTCTGTGTGTACACCTAAATCTTTGTGATTTTCTAATTGAGCCAATACTGCGTTTGGAATACCACCGATACCCATCTGAAGACATGCGCCATCCTCGATAAGTTCAGCTACGTTTTTACCAATGGCGATATCAGTATCGGTAAGTGTACCCATGTCGTGCGTGTAAAGCGGGCTGTCGTCTTCTACAAAGTAATCGATTTCGTTCGTGTGGAAAATAGCGTCGCCCCATGCACGTGGAACGTTAGGGTTCACCAAGGCAATAACTACATCGGCACATTCTATAGCTGCTTTTGTGGCATCTACCGATGTTCCTAAAGAAACAAATCCATGCTTGTCCGGTTTAGAAACCATCACCATGGCTACGTTAACTTTTAAATATCCTTCACGGATTAGTTTTTGCGTCTCGCTCAGGAAAGCCGGGATGTAGTCGGCATACCCTGCTTGTGTTTGTTTACGCAAGTTTCCGCCTACAAAAAACTGCTCCGAAACGAAAACTCCTTCGAACTCAGGATCGGCGAAGTCTACTTTGTTTTCGATGTGGATGTGCTGGATTTTTACGTCGTAAAACTCCTTTTTGCGGCCACGCTCAACCATGGCCTTAATAAGTTTGTGGGGTGTTACGGCCACACTGCTTAAATGGACCCTGTCTCCCGTTTTAATTACTTTTACAGCTTCTTCTGCACTTACACTTTTATACTGCATTTTATATTATTTAGAGATATTTTTCTTTAATTCGATTGTCGAGCTGCAAAACTATAACAATTTGCTCAAAATGTCGGGGTTGAAAAATGTATTCTACAACATATTAAAACAGTTAATGGACAACATGCCAATGACCATATTATTTTTGCGCACATTTGATGCATTTTCTGCTTTCGGGCATTAATACCAGCCGGCCGGTTTGAATGGCTCCTTTGCAATCGGTGCAAATTCCAAAATCAGGGTCGTTGATATGGTCCAACGCGTACTGCAGGTTTTTTAGTTTGGACTCGGTTTGACGCAATGCAGCGTCATTCACGCTTTTGTTGTTAATGGCGTCCATTCTGCTAATGCGACCTATAGCGTCATCGGGAGCAACAGCTTGGGTAAGTTCTTTTAACGATTCAACCTTTCGCTCAACAATAGATATTTGTTTTAAGATAAGTTGTTTTATCTCTTGTTTATCCATATTCATAGCAATTTAACAATGGTTTGGAACATATTGATAATGATTCGTAAACCTACAAGGTTGTAAAAACTATTGAATCTGTCAAATGCACGGGCATGGTATTAGGGCTTTTGTTTTTCACTCTCGGGGTATAGTTTTACTAAGTAAGATATTATGCAATAAAATTTTATCGATGTCAACTCGTGACGCTCTCGGCCAGCGTTTGACAAGCTGTGCTTTGTCATCACCCTGCGGATGACAGATTTGCGGACCAAGTTTTATATAGGCAACAATTCCGTTTTGGCGATATTTATCTTTTAATGTCGATTTCCCCATGTATGGCATATATGGAAAGCAGATATTCAAAATAGTATTACTTTTGTGTGGTCTACAAATTACACAAGCGAATAAAACATGGCGAAGAAAGAGCCTACAAGGATAAACAAGTATTTAAGCGAAGTTGGGTATTGTTCGCGACGTGAGGCGGATAAGTTGATCGAGGCCCGAAAAGTAACCATTAACGGCAAAGTGCCCGAGATGGGAACGAAAGTGTGCGATGGCGATGAGGTGAGGGTTAAGGGTAAACTGATTTCGGAGCCTAAAGACAAGTTTGTTTATATTGCATTTAATAAACCTGTGGGTATTGTTTGCACTACGGATACACGTGTGGAGAAAAATAATATTATCGATTACATCCATTATCCGAAACGGATTTTCCCAATTGGTAGATTGGACAAACCAAGTGAAGGTTTGATTTTTCTTACCAACGATGGCGATATAGTCAATAAAATTTTGCGGGCACGAAATAATCATGAGAAAGAATATATCGTTAAAGTCGACAAGCCTGTTACAGATGATTTTGTGCGAAAGATGAGCAGCGGTGTTCCTATTTTGGATACCGTTACTCGCAGCTGTGTTGTGGAACGGACCGGGAAGTTTGAGTTTAGGATTGTACTAACACAGGGGCTTAACCGCCAAATCAGAAGGATGAGCGAATATTTGGGTTACGAAGTGAAAAAGCTCAAACGTGTTAGGATAATGAACGTGAAATTAGATACTCCTGTTGGTAAATGGCGGTATTTGAGTAAAAAGGAGCTCAATGAAATTAACCGGCTAGTTTCGGAATCGGCCAAGACACATGACTAGATAAGTCAAAAGCGAATTTGTCACAGGTTAATAGTAAACAATCAGCGGTCAACAACCAGTGACGTAGCGTAAAGGGCTGAGAGTAATGATCGGCGAGTTTTGAGTATTATAATCTACAATGACAAACCGCCACACAAACAGCAAACATAACGGAGCAAATGAGGTTGATGGCACTTGAGCCGGCGAGATTAAGGGTTGTTTGTGAATAAAAAAATATGGAGGTCGGTATTATAAGATCGGATAATAAGGTTATTAAGTGTTCAATGCAGCGGTAGTTTTCAAAATTTGTATATTCACTGCAATTAAAATTATAACTATGAAATTAATATTAGATCCTACTGGCGGAATGGCAGGCGATATGTTTGCCGCTGTGCTGATTTCAGCGGGTGCGGATGAACAGAAAATGGTGGAAGCTATGTTGACTGCTGCAAATAAAATAGGTAGATCAACTATAAATACCGTAAAAACTCACGACAATGCAACCAGGTTGATCATGGATATCAACCATAATCATGGCCATCTGGCGGCTTCAAAAGCCAGATTGCTTTTGAAAGAATTGTGCGAGGATTTAAAGATTGAAGGTGAGTATTGCCATTTTGCATTAAAGGTACTTGAAGTTCTTATTGCCGCAGAGAAACAAGCTCATGCCGAAAATACTTTTTTAACAGACCATCACCATGGGCATAGTCATGACCACCATCATGATCACCACGGTCACCATCATCACCATCACGAACACGAAGAGGAAGCGTGGTTACATGAAGCTCAGGATATATTGATTGATATTATTGGAGCGGCTATAGGATTACAGTTGTTAAGCGCACCCGTGGAGGCAGATATTGTGAAGCCTGTTTCGTTAGGAGGGGGAAGGATTAAATTCTCGCACGGAGAAATGGCGGTTCCGGCACCTGCCACAAAGATAATTATGGACAAATACAAAATTGCCAATACAATGGGGCCTGTGGATATTGAACTTTGTACCCCGACGGGTTCGGCAATATTAGCGGCACTTGGCAGTAAATTAATATCTGATGAAATCGCAAAAGGAGTTGTTTTTGAAGGAACTTCGAGGGGAGGTAAGGATTTGGAGATTCCTCCATTGAAAGTATATCTTAGAAAATAAGAAACGAACGAAAAAAATGGCTGCTCTTTGGGGCAGCCATTTGTATATTTTCAGCAGATACTACACGTAAACATTCCCTATCTTGATCAACTTGGGAATGTTAAGCAGCTTAATTTTTCTACCGTTAAGCTCAATCAATTTGTCGGATTTAAATTCCGATAGCAACCTGATAACCGATTCTGTAGCTGTACCTACCATATTGGCTAACTCTTCGCGGGTTAGTGAAATTTGTAAGGTGTGGTCCTGGTCCAGTTCAAAAGTGTCCATTAATAACAACAACACCTCGGCCAATCTTTCCCGTACTGTTTTCTGCGCGATGTCGGTCAGAAATTTGTTAGACTCACCGAGCTCTTTGCAGGTTAGTTTCATTAACGACATGGAGAAGTTTGGATTGGACTTTAACAAAGAAGCCAATACCTCCCCCGGGAAATAACAAAGAATGGTGTCTTGAATCACTTTTGTCGTGCTACAGGCCAACTCATCACTAATCACCGATCTAAATCCGATTAGGTCTCCGCCTTTGGCAAATCGAATTATCTGTTCCTTACCGTCAAAACCAGTTTTAAAGATCTTTAATATCCCATCAACGACTAAAAATGTGCCGTTAATTCTACTGCCTTCATGGTAAATAGTACTTCCCCTTTTATGGATGGTACTGCTCATCGATTGATTTACCTTTTCAACCTCTTCTTCAGATAATCCTTTAAATATATCAAAAGCACGAAGATCCACAGGCTCGTTGTATGGAACACTTTGAATATTCTTCATTCCTTAAGTTTTAATTTTTTTCAGACTGCAAAAATAATGTTAATTCACGATAAAGCTAATGTTTTATTATAATGTTGAATACATTAAATTTTATTATTTAGACTTTTGTTAAAGCAATTTCTTATTTTGTGCAGTTATTTTGCTTATTTATCTACAAATATATAAATAATGATGTATATTTATTGAAAACACGTATCTAAATATATAGCTATGAAACGAGCTTTAAAAGTGTTTCTTATATAAAGAATCATACCGTAGCGAGTTCCATGGAATGCAAGTGAAATTTAAATGATAATGAGATGAAAACTACAATTGATCTTGAGTGGATAGAAAACATGACCTTCCAGTCTGAAGTAAATGGTCACACTATTAAAATTGATGCAGGCGAAGAAAACGGAGGGAATGACTCCGGGCCACGTCCCAAACCTTTGATGCTGTTGGCCCTGGCAGGTTGTACAGGGATGGATGTGGTATCTATTCTAAAGAAGATGAGAGTGCGATATGATGGTTTAAAGATTATGGTGGAAGCTAATATGAGGGAAGAGCACCCCAAGTATTATGACACGATGAAGGTTATTTTTAAATTTAAAGGTGCTGACTTACCTATGGATAAGTTAGAAAGGGCCGTTCAGCTTTCAGAAGAACAATATTGTGGTGTTTCGGCTTTATACAAAATGGCTATCCCGGTTACCTTTGAGATAAAAGTAAACGAGGATTGATGGTTTAATTCCTCGTACAAAGCGTGAAACTTTGAAAAAGGTCAGGCGTCATTATTTGGAAAGCCTTTCCACTATCTTTTTGTGATTTGGAAATTTAGCTTGCAATGTGTTCGCTTCGCCCATTTCAAAATCGGCAAAGTCAAAACCTGGGGCGACAGCACAACTAACGAGAGAATATCCGTAGCCTTCTTTTATTTCTGCGGCAAACCAAGCCCCGGGCTCCACGGTATATTGAAGTCTGCCATTCATATGGTCAGATAATTCAATATGCTTGTAATGCCCATTATTGTTTATCGTATGGATGATCAAAGGCATTCCCTGGTGAAAATACCATGTTTCAGGTGATTTTATACGATGAAAGGCTGAATACTGCTCGTTGGCCAAGAGGTAATAGATGGAGGTCAGCGCATTTCTATCCCCCTCAAAACTATCATTTAACCCATTATTAGGTATGACCATGCTTGAGCGGTAAACCTCTTTAAACCATCCGCCTTCCGGATGTCTTTCCAATTTTAAATGGTCGATATGTTGTTGCGCCTCATTGCTTATGTGATATTCCGAGACTGATAGATGGTTGTTGTCAACGAAATTTTGGAGGATAGCTTGGGCTTCTGCCAATTTTTCTTCCCAGTGTTTTATGGAGTTTTGTCCAATAACGTCGGTAACACATTTGACACCTACAAACGGGAGGTTGTGCATTCTGCAAACACGGGCAACAGCAAACGATTCCATATCGAAAATATCCCCCGTGCCATCGGCAGAAGTAAGAAAGGTATCACCGGTATTACAAACACTGTCGAATAGCCAACTATTAAAAAAGCCGCATTTTTCCACCTCATCGGTAAAATCTTCTTCAAAAGAAACTCCAAAATGGCTTAATTTCTCCATATCCCTATCCACAAATCTCTTGCATAAGTGTACCGAACCTATTTTGTAATTTACGGTTCCGGCAGTTCCAATATTTATTACCACATCGGGATTATGTATGGCAATGCCTCTCTCAACGGCTATTGCCGCATTCACTTTTCCCACTCCTGTGCGGCAATAATGGAATTTACAATGGGGCATATCTACATGTACCCGTTCTTCTTCTACTGCATATACAATTAAAACATTGAGCATCGTTCTATTCTTTTACACAAAAGTAGATAATAATTAAAATCAATGGTCTGTTTTTTGCTAATTCGCAACCGATTTAATTATTGATTAAGAAATAGAACCAAACTAAACTGAATTTTTGATGATTACGAAAAAGGTGTTTTTGTGTGCCACTGTCCTTTTTTTCCTTTCTAACCATGTGCTTTTTTCGCAGGAAAATAAACCTCAAAAACATTATTTTGGGGTTAATGCGGGCATTGATCCCGCTAACCTGATAAAAATTGCACTTGAATCTGCATTTAATTCAGATGACGATGATCTTTACGAAAATGAGGAGGATAAAAATTATTTTGGCGTTTTAATACTGGGGGTTTATTATAAATATAAACCTTTTGGTAAACTGGATTTTGATGCTGGTTATAAACTATGTGCCTCTTCGCTAGAAGATTTAAACCGTTCGGATAACAACTATAATTATCAATATCAATCAGGAGCCGATCATTTGTTGTATAGTCGTATGAATTATAACATCCGAAACATACATCAAGAAGGAGAAGGCCACCTGTCCTCTTCTTTTGAGATAGGTAGCTTATGGACACCTGGTATACTGAAATTACAGGACAGGCAAACTCAAAATTCGGAAACAATAAAAATTAGAGGAGCAAATTTGTTTTATGAGTTTAAACTTGGATATAAGTATGGATTGCAAAATGGAGCAATTGGATTTAATATTGGAATAAATAATGCGCCATATCAACAAGCGGTACTGAAGGATATTGAAAAAAGAGGATTTAATAGCGAAATTACCGGGGGACCTGGAATTGTAATAGGTGTTGACTATGAATTTGGATTTAAAAGAAACAAATCCAAAGTAAAACAAAATAAACGAAAGCGGAGAAATAGAGCTATAATTGAAACGTTTGAAAATAAGTCTCAAGTTTTTTCTTGACTTCCGCACTTTTTGTGGGACACCCTCCGTATCCCTTGCTATTGCTGACTTTCTTTTTTAACTTGGG
>NZ_JBNGOS010000010.1:0-188163 GCF_050589685.1 Saccharicrinis sp. 156 | reverse complement strand
ATCCCATGGCTCTACAACTACAAACTTGACTTTAGATTTAAATAGTGTAATGTATTCTTGCTAAATAAAATCGTTGATTACTTTCGGGAGCATCGTTCTGGTGTGTTGAAGCAACTCTGTGAAACGCTTTGTTTTGAAGTAGTTTAATTGCGTAACAGGATTTCTAATGCATATTGCGGGTTTAACGATGTACTACCATTTTGATTATGAAATGAGCACTTGGGATTATGCCGATGGATTAATGACCGCGTTATTGCGAAGCTTATATAACGCTCAGGTCATTAACCAATAAGTATAATTTAAAACAGAGCCTGTTAAGTAAAAGTTTAGGTACCGGGCTTTGACTTTTTATACTAATTGTATTTTTTGTGTTTTTGTATTAGTTTTAACATAAAGTCATCGCGACGTATACGATAAATATAAACGAACGGACCAAGTGAGGTAAAAAACTATTTTAATACCTTTGTCTTTCTAAAATTTTAAAGTTGTATGACAGTTACTGCTTCAAAAAGCATTCAAATAAAGGGGGCAAGGGTACATAATCTTAAAGGAGTTGATTTAGATCTTCCCCGAAATAAATTCATTGTTATCACAGGGGTTTCCGGTTCGGGAAAATCCTCCCTGGCATTTGACACGTTATATGCCGAAGGACAAAGGCGTTATGTAGAAAGTTTGAGTTCGTACGCACGCCAGTTTTTGGGAAGGATTGATAAACCTGAGGTTGACTTTATTAAAGGAATTCCGCCCGCTATCGCCATCGAGCAAAAAGTAAATACTCGAAATCCTCGCTCTACCGTTGGTACCTCAACCGAGGTATATGATTACATGAAACTGCTGTTTGCCCGCATAGGCAAAACCATTTCTCCGGTTTCGGGTAATGAAGTGAAACGCCACTTTGTTTCGGATGTGGTGGACCATATTGTTGACCACGATGATAAAACAAGATTGGTTATCCTTACAGACATTCATGTTCCGGAAGGACGCACATGTGCCGAACACCTTGAGGTTTTGATGAAGCAGGGATTTGTTCGTGTGGAAAGTGAGAATGAGTTTTATAAGATTGAAGATATCCTGCAGGATGAGAATCTGTTGTCCGGATGTAAGTCGTTTAACCTGGTAATCGACAGGGCAACAGCTTCTAAAGATGAAGACAACCTTTCGCGTTTGGCCGATTCGATTCAAACTGCTTTTTTCGAAGGCAAAGGAGAGTGTATGGTCAGGGTTTTCGAGAAAGATAAGGTGGAAACACAGACCTTCTCTAACCGGTTCGAACTGGATGGAATTGAATTTGAGGAGCCCAGTGAGCATATGTTTACCTTTAACAATCCTGTTGGGGCATGCAAAAGATGCGAAGGGTTTGGAAGTGTAATTGGTATTGATGAAGATTTGGTGATCCCCAATAAATCGCTTTCTGTTTTTGAGGATGCGGTGGCATGTTGGAAAGGGGAGAAGATGGGAGAGTACAAAAAAATGCTGATATCTGCGGCCCATCATTTTAATTTTCCTGTACACAAACCGTATTACGAGCTTAGTAACGAAGAGCGTAAACTGCTTTGGAAGGGCAACAGGTATTTTCATGGTATCGATACCTTTTTCAGGCATGTTGAGGAGCAGCAATATAAAATCCAATACCGGGTGATGTTATCCCGCTACCGGGGCAAAACAAAATGCCCGGAATGTAACGGTACGCGATTGAAAAAGGAAGCTTCGTATGTGAAAGTGGGAGGGAAGAGCGTTTCGGAATTAGTGTTGATGTCCATCACCGAGTTGATGGAGTTCTTTAAAAATCTGAAGCTATCAAAACACGAGGAAAAGGTTGGTTTGCGTTTGTTTAGAGAAATCAACACGCGCCTGAAGTTTTTATATGAAGTAGGTTTGGGTTATCTCACCTTGAACCGTCTTTCTTCCACGCTTTCCGGCGGGGAGAGTCAACGAATTAACCTGGCCACTTCATTGGGCAGTACTTTGGTGGGCTCCCTCTATATCCTCGATGAACCGAGTATAGGACTGCATTCCCGCGATACTGAATTATTGATAGGCGTGTTGCAAGAACTTCAGAAACTGGGGAATACGGTTATTGTGGTTGAACACGACGAGGATATTATGCGCGCTGCGGACGAAATTGTGGATATAGGCCCGGGAGCGGGCCGTTTGGGAGGAGAGATAGTTTTTAAGGGCAAATTGGAAGAAGATGCGTGTGCCGATTTAAGTTTGACACATCAGTATTTGTTTGGCGCTAAAAAAATAGAGCTGCCGATGTCGCGCAGAAGTTGGAACAATTATCTGGAAATATTGGGGGCACGGGAGAACAACCTCAAAAGTATTGATGTAAAAATACCCTTAAACGTTCTGAACGTAATCACGGGTGTAAGTGGTTCCGGTAAGTCTTCCTTGATCAGGTCAGTACTATATCCTGCCATTAAAAAAAGATTGGGCGGTTATGCGGATAAAACAGGAGCCTTTGATCTTTTAAAAGGAAGTGTGGAAGAGATAAGCGAAGTGGAATTTGTTGACCAGAACCCCATAGGTAAATCGTCTCGTTCCAATCCGGCCACCTATTTAAAGGCATACGACGAAATACGCAAGTTAATGGCTGGTCAGCAGGCTTCCAAGATAAATGGCTATAAAGCTTCTCATTTTTCGTTTAATATCGACGGCGGTCGGTGCGAGGAGTGCCAGGGAGAAGGTACCATTAAGGTGGAAATGCAGTTTATGGCCGATATCGTGTTGACTTGCGAGAGTTGTCATGGCCGCAGGTTTAAGAACGATATTTTGGACGTGAAATACAAAGGAAACAGCATTCATGATATTTTGGAGATGACCATTGAGCAGGCTATTGAATTCTTTGCCAAGGATGCCAAAAATACTGAAAAGAGAATCATCAGTAAGTTGCAACCTCTGGCCGACGTTGGTTTGGGATATGTAAAAATGGGGCAATCATCGAGCACGCTTTCCGGCGGAGAGAGCCAGCGTGTTAAGCTCGCTTCGTTCCTGGCCAAAGAAAAGAACGAACCTACCTTGTTTATTTTTGATGAACCCACCACAGGGCTGCATTTTAACGATATTAAAAAGCTATTAAAAGCGTTTGATGCGTTGATAGCCAAAGGCCATTCTTTGGTGATAATCGAACACAATATGGAAATCATTAAATCTGCCGACTGGGTCATTGATTTAGGGCCGGAAGGCGGTGATAAAGGAGGGTATTTGGTATTTGAAGGAACGCCTGAAAAATTAGCCGATGTGGCAGGATCATACACCGGTAAGTTTTTAAAACCGTACCTGCGATAGATACAAAAAAAGCTGCCTTTTAAGGGCAGCTTTTTTTAGAACCTAATAGGTCTAAAGTTATTGTTTATTTTCTTTTTCTATCCCAAATAACACAGCAACGCATCCTTTGGTGGTGTTTTCAGCGTTGTTGTAATCATCCAGTACTTTCAGTTTTAAAATTAACATCTGGGTTGTTTCTACCGTAAAATCCCAAACGTCTGCAAAGTCATGTTCTTTGTTGTCGAAAAGGATATGGTTTTCTTTATCTACCAAGCGGAAGTGAATATCGGGAAGGTTTTCGATTTTACTGATGGCAACACGATACTTTTGGCCTGCAAAAAAGGTTTTATACAGTTCGGCCGTTTCCCCGGCACCAAGAATTGTGGCATTGTAATTTCCGTCGTGAACAAATTCATTTAATTTGGCCTTGCCAATATTTTTGGCAAAACCCGCACATTGAGCTTTGCAAACATCAGGTGCCAGAAATAGAGCGGATACCAACAGCCCAACGTAAAGGGCTTTTTTTAGATTTTTCATGATTTGGTGAAGTGTGTTGTTGGTTACGAAATAAATTCGCCTCTTATTTCTTCCACTTTCTTAATTAAAGATTCAAATACTTCTTTTGACATAAATGTTTCTGAATCGGCTTTAATCGTTGTAACCCTGTTCTCGGCATCAGTTTCAGATTCAACCTTAGAGGTGTTAACAATTTTAACCTGCTCGAAAATCCCTTTTAACTCATTCATTTTGCCATACAGATACTGAATGTCCTCGTTATCGGGATAGGACTCCAGCAAGTTCATTACCGTAATCAGCGAAAGCTTTTGGTAAACAATTCTGTCCAATAGTCTTTTGTTGTTTTCCATGGAGCCATTTGTCAATGCCGATGCAAGGTATAAACCTTCTACCCATCCACCAACCAGAACTATTACCGAAATAGCAGGTCGGTCGTTCTCTTTTAAATAGGCATTGGAAGTCATAAAGGTTTCCGAGATGATTTCAAGAACCGCATCCCTGTTGTTCATGTTATCCTCCAGTTTTTTCATGGTGTTTTCATCAATGGCATCGATAATACTTAAACCTTCCGCCATTTTTTTTGCACATCCCATATACTGAATAGCACTTTGGGTTTGATCGAAAAGACTGGTATAACTTAAGTCTGCACTGTAAATACCTAAATTCAATGCCATTTTTAAATTGGTATTGTAATTGGTGATGTTTGACGTTGGATTTAATATTTCCCCGTCGTAACGTGCACCTGACCTTTTGATCAACATGGCAGTTTCCAAAGGCGATGGCAGCGAATAAAAAATCAGTTTCGATTTATTAAAATCTTCCATCATTTGGGGATCAATCTGTTGTTGGGTCGATTCAATTAATTCATCTTGTTCGCTGGATGACTTCTTTTGCTCGCTCGATTGACATGAACTTAGTATGCAGGCTGCAATAAATACAATTGAAACTGTTTTAGAAACTAGATGAAAAGTTTTTCTCATTTTGTTATTTTTTTATGCCTCCATTCTTACTGAAAATGCCAAAAATGCAGACCGTAATTGCTAGGTTTTTAATTAATTGTTACATTCCCAAATCGCTCCGATGCTTTTGGAATGCGTCACTCATATAATACAGCACCTAAAAATATCAAATATAATTCAAAAGCAATATTTTTTGATTGCTTTTGTTGATGAAATGCCAATAAAAAGCTTTTGACACCCTTGAGTTCAACAGCTCTTTACGTATTTTATGGACAAAGGTTTTATTCCATGTTCGAAAAATAGCGCATAAATTGGGCTCTCTCGTACATGGCAGGGTCTTTAATTTTTCGGTAACTCATCAAACCTTTGAAAGAATTTATGGTATCAAATTTCTTTTCTTCCATCCAGTATGATAATTCATTCAACATATCAGAGATGACTCCTGCTCCTTTTTGATAGACCGCAGAGCATACCTGAACCGTTGAGGCTCCCGCCAATAATTGCTTGATAACAGCTTCCCCGTCATGGTTGCCCGTAGAAGCCGAAATATCTATTTGTTGCACCTTGTCGGACACGATAGCCACCCAACGCAACGATCTTCTGATGTCAGCCGGGGTACTGAAAACGGATGCGGAAACCAGGCTTAACCGGTTGATATCTATATCTGGTTGATAAAAACGGTTAAATAAAACAACCCCATTGGCACCTAACGCATATAATTTGTTAACCACACCAACAATATTGGCAAAGTTATCGCCAAGTTTCATCGAAAAAGGAATATTCAATGTTTTGTTGATATTTTCGGCCACTGAATAATAAAGACCTTCAATAACCGAGGCTTCAACATTTTTGTCTGTGTTTACCACATGGATATTTAATTCAATCGCATCAGCACCAGCTTCTTCCACTTGTTTGGCAAACGAAATCCACTCGTTTGACGAAAAACAGTTTATACTTGCGATGATCGGAATGTCGAACTTGTTTTTAGCATCGGTGATGAGTTTCAGGTATTCCCCAACAGAATTGTCCTTTGTGTAGCCTGTAATATAATCCATCGCTTCGGGGTAATCATAACCCTCGCTGGTCTGGATTTGCTTATTGATATCGTGATTGATCTGCTCCTCAAATAGAGATTTTAAAACAACGGCACCTGCACCTGCATCTACCAGTTTCTGAATTTTATCAACGCTATTGGTTAAACCGGAACTACTAACAATAATTGGGTTTTTAAGTTTTAGACCCAGATAGGTAGTATTTAAACTTGTCATAGACTTTTATTTATTTATCAGAACAAATATAATTTTTTTTGTACATTTTCATTCCAAAATCCGCAATTAATGAATATCAATGATAGTTTCTGGCCCCAAATATTGTGCTGCCTATGCGAACCATTGTACTGCCTTGCTTGATGGCTATATCGAAATCGCCCGACATTCCCATGGATATCTCTCTAAAATATTCTTGTTTGCTAAAGTGCTTCTTTTTTAGTTGATCGAAAATATTAGCCAAAACCGAAAATTCTTTGGCCACTTGCGATTTGTCATCCGTATACGTAGCCATTCCCATTACGCCACATATCTCAACGTTTTCAAATTCGAGGATGGCATCGTTTTTTATGAGTTCATCCAGCTCATCCACAGAGAATCCGAATTTGGTACTCTCCTCCGCAATATGGAACTGTAACAAGCATTTTATGACCCTATTATTCTTTTTCCCTTCCTTATTAATGGTAGTTAGTAGTTTTAAAGAATCCACCCCATGCAGTAGGCTTACAAATGGGGCAATATATTTTACTTTGTTGCTTTGCAGATGACCTATGAAGTGCCATTGGATATCCTGGGGCAGTTCTTCGTGTTTCCGGGTTAATTCCTGCACTTTGTTTTCTCCGAAAACCCGTTGGCCGGCATCATACGCTTCCATAATGTCGCTGTTGGGTTTTGTTTTTGAAACAGCCACTAGGGTTACGGTTTCGGGTAGGGAGGATTTTATTTTGTTTATATTTTCAACAATGGTCATGTGTTCGTTTTTTTGCATAACAAAAATATCAATAAAAAAAGAGATTGCCTATCTAAAGCAATCTCTTTTGATTTATACTAAAGATAAAATTTTATTGCAATTTATGAATTACCAGTCCCGAGCGTAACTTAGGTTCGAACCAAGTGGTTTTTGGGGGCATAATATTACCAGTGTCGGCAATGTCTATTAATTGTTTCATAGAAACCGGATACAGGGCAAAGGCCACTTTCATTTCACCGCTGTCCACCCTTTGTGACAATTCCCCCAAACCACGGATACCACCTACAAAATCAATTCGTTTGTCGGTGCGTAAGTCTTTTATGCCTAAAATGTTATTCAATACCAGGTCGGAAAGAATAGTAACGTCCAATACACCAATGGGATCGCCGTCGTTGTATGTTCCCGGTTTGGCTTTTAGCTTATACCATTTACCATTTAAGTACATCGAAAACTGATGAAGTTCATCGGGTTTAATAATTTCGTTGGAGGTCTGAATGATTTCAAAACAATCACGAAGCCTGGCCATAAATTCTTGATTCGAAAGCCCGTTTAAATCCTTAACAACCCTGTTGTAATCAATAATCTTTAATTGGGTATCGGGAAAATGAACCGCCAAAAAGAAATTGTACGCTTCGTTGCCAGTATGATTAGGGTTTAGCTCTCTCTTCTCTTTTCCAACCAAGGCGGCCGCAGCCGTTCTGTGATGTCCGTCCGCTACATATGTGGCAGGGACCTTGGTCGCAAAAAGTTCTTCGATACGTCGATTTAAATCCTTGCCTCTAACTACCCAAAAATGATGTCCAAAACCATCCTCAGCGGTGAAGTCGTACTCCGGTTCGTTATTTTTTACATAGTTTTCAACGATGTCATCAATTTCTTTCACATTGGGGTAGGTGAAAAACACGGGTTCAATATTGGCATTGTTTATTTTTACATGAATCATGCGATCTTTTTCCTTTTCGCTTCTGGTCAATTCATGTTTTTTAATGATACCATTTAAGTAATCATCAACAGATGCAGCGCCCACGATACCATATTGGGTTCGTTCATCCATTGTTTGCGCGTAAATATAAAACCGGGCTTCCTTTTCCTGAAATAACCATCCCTTTTCCTGGAACATCTTGAAGTTACGAACGGATTTATCATATACCTCCTGCGAGTGGATGTCGATATCTGGCGAACAATCTATTTCGCTTCGGGTAATATGTAATAACGATTCCGGTTTTCCCTCCGCCATTTTTGCCGCTTCTTCACGGTTCATTACATCATAAGGCAAACATGCCAATGTACTGGCAATGTTTTGTGGTGGACGAAGTCCTTTAAAAGGTTTTACTACAGCCATATTGTTTAGATTTTAATCAGGATTTTAATCAGAATACAATATAGGCACTTAATTTTGTTTTGAATAGTGATATTTATCAAGAAGAAGGGGAGAGAGTTGCTGATTTTTGGCAGGAATTTTTTGCGCTCAAATGGCACAACCGATAATGGTTAACTGTAACATTTAAATCTAGTGCTTATAAAACGAAGAACTTATACGTTTAGGATTTATTTTTATGCGCATAAAAATAAATCGTTAAAGCATGAGATTTTAAGCATATGAAAATCATTTATGAGGCATATGACTGAGAACGAAAAAAGGGTATTCGAACGAATACCCTTTATATTTGATTTAAAAAAGAGCTTACTTGTTTACCTTAAAAGTAGTGACCCCGTTTTTGATGTAATCGACAATTTGATTGGCGGCTGCTACACCTGCGTTAATGTTAGCCTCTGCAGTTTGCGCACCCATCTTTTTAGGAGTAAAGAAATACCTTCCTTCAAATGGAGCGTATTCATCTTTGTTATCAGGAGCGATATCAGAGATATAAGCAAAATCAGTTCTTTCGTTCATCAACTTAATCATATCTGCTTCGTGAATAACCTCTTTACGGGCTGTGTTTACCAATACACCGTTTTTAGGCATCTTAGAAAGCAAATCAAAATTGATAGATTCTTTAGTTTGAGCAGTTGCAGGAATATGCAAAGACACATACTGACAAGTGGAATAAAGATCTTCAACAGAATCAACAGGTGTTACACCGTCTGCTTTAATTTTATCGGCACTTACAAATGGGTCGAACGCATAAACTTCCATTCCGATACCCTGCGCAATTTTGGCTACGTACATACCTACGTTTCCGTACGCGTGAATACCAATCTTTTTACCTTTAAGTTCGGTTCCCGCAGTACCGTTGTATGCATTACGGGCCATAGAAATCATCATACCAAAAGCTAACTCGGCAACTGCATTTGAGTTTTGCCCGGGCGTGTTCATGGCAACCACATCATGGGCAGTACAAGCTTCAAGGTCAAGGTTGTCGTAACCGGCACCTGCTCTAACAACAATTTTAAGTTCTTTGGCAGCCTCTATTACTTCGGCGGTAACTTTATCGGAACGAACGATAAGTGCAGAAGCGTCTTTAACGGCCTCCAGAAGTTCAGCCTTATCGGTATATTTTTCGAGCAAAGCAAAGTCGAAACCAGCTTCTTCAACAATAGCTTGGATTTTATCAACAGCAGCCTTTGCAAAAGGCTTTTCTGTGGCAACAAGTACTTTTGACATATTAGTAAGAATTTATGTTTATTTAGGTTATGTAATTGATATAGAGGTATGGAGTAGTTTATGCATTCCCCATTCCCCCATCTTTCTCCGGGGGCGTAGCCTATGGCGAAGAACCTGGTATGGTACTTCCCACTATCCCAAGGATAGTGGGAAGAATGTTCCAAGTGTTTTAATATGGTATTCTAGTGTTTGGAAGCAAATTCTTTCATGGCAGCAACCAATACTTCTACGCTTTCTTTTGGAAGTGCATTGTATGTAGAAGCTCTAAACCCACCTACCGAACGGTGACCTTTAATACCTACACACCCTTTTGAGGTGGCAAGCTCCATAAAGTCTTTTTCAAGTTCGGCATACTCTTCGTTCATCACAAAACAGATGTTCATGATAGATCTGTCTTCCTCAGCTTCAACAGTAGCCTTAAAGAATTTGTTGCTATCGATCTCGTCGTAAAGAAGCGCTGCTTTTTCCACATTCTTCTTGTTCATGGCAGAAATACCACCATTATTCTTCAACCAAGTCAAGGTTTGTAAAGCAGAAAATACAGGTAATACAGGAGGCGTGTTGAACATCGATTCTTTATCGATATGCGTGCGGTAATCCAACATAGTTGGAATTTCCCGCTCCACTTTACCTAATGCATCCTCTCTTACAATCGCCACGGTCACTCCGGAAGGAGCAAGATTCTTTTGCGCACCTGCATAAATTACATCGTATTTTGACACGTCGATGGGACGTGAGAAAATATCCGATGACATGTCGGCTACTAAACGAACACCCAGGTCTAAATCTGTTTTTATTTCGGTACCATATATAGTGTTGTTAGAAGTAATGTGTAAGTAATCTAAATCAGCAGGTATTTCAAAACCTTTGGGAATATAATTGTAGTTTTTGTCCTTAGAAGATGCAACTTCAATCACTTCACCAAATAATTTAGCCTCTTTTTGCGCCTTGGCTGCCCACGAACCGGTATTTAGGTAGCCTGCTTTTTTGTTTAATAAATTATATGGGACCGCACAGAATTGTGTGCTCGCACCACCACCCACAAAAATTACCTGGTAACCGGCTGGTACTTCCAACAATTCTTTAACAAGAGCAATCGCTTGTTCCATTACCGCAACGAATTCTTTGGAACGGTGAGATACTTCCATAACAGATAAACCTGTTCCCGCAAAATTTACAACAGCTTCGGCTGTGTTTTTAATGGTAAATTCCGGTAAAATAGATGGTCCGGCGTAAAAATTGTGCTTTTTCATGTTTAAATTATTTTTTACACTTATAGCCATTTTCAATAATAGAATTGTTAATGGATATGTATTATTATACAATTAATAAAAATTCAAAAAAATAGAGCTTTCACTATACAAAAAAGCCTGATTAGCTTACAATATTGAGATTTATCCTTTTCTTTTGAAGTATGGCGCAAATTTAGAAAAATCTGTCATTTAAATCCATTATTTGCCATAAAACATAGTTATCTGTTATAATTAAATGTTATGGTCTAAGTCTCCAAAATAACACCAAATACCGCTTAAAATATTGTTGTTAAAGGATATGTGAAATGATTTTTGTCATTCGGAAACCTGATTTTAGTCATGAAAAAATCTTTGTTACGTGAGGGTATCCCAAAATGTTTTTAATTAACAGCGGGACTTGCAGATTAAAAGCTGAGAGACTCAGTAACCCCCATCCCTGCATCTTTGATACGTTACTTCCCCTGGCTTCAGAGTTAAGGGGAAGAGCCATTCGCTCGGTACTTACAAATCGTAAATTTACAATTTTCATAAACTGAATATCGGACACCCTCACTACGTTATTTTTACGATACCGGTCTGCTTATGCTTATTTGAATGTTTTACGTGTAAATGTGCTTTTTACATTATAAAAGCAATAGTCAGGTCGGTGCGTTCATTTAGATAAATGGCGTTTTTACGACTAAGGCTTTCAGTTTTCTATTTCTAACCTTGATATATATTTCGGAACCCAATTTGGCATTTGGTGTAATTATATATCCCATTCCAATACCTTGTTGCAAAACAGGTGATTGCGTTCCGGAGGTTACCTTACCAATAACATGATCATCCACATCAACAATAACATAATCCTTGCGCGGGATGCCTCGGTCAATCATCTTAAAGCCTCTTAACCGACGTTTTACACCTTCGGTTTTCTGCTTTAATAACACTTGTTTGTCCATAAAGTCTTTGTCGTCTGTAAATTTTGTAATCCAACCTAAACCCGCTTCAATAGGTGAGGTGGTGTCATCAATATCGTTGCCATACAGACAATAACCCATTTCAAGACGCAAGGTGTCGCGGGCACCCAGTCCAATAGGCTGGATATTGAATTCTGCTCCAGCCTCAAAGATGGCCTTCCAAATATGCTCCGCATCTTTATTATGCATGTAAAGTTCGAAACCACCGGCACCGGTATAACCGGTATTTGAGATGATAACTTCATCAATGCCGCCTATTTTTCCCGTAACAAAGCTATAATAAGGTATCTCCGATAAATTTATATCCGTAAGTTTTTGCAGTGTTTCAACCGCCTTTGGTCCTTGCACAGCTAATTGTGAAATGGCATCAGATGCATTTTCCAGATCGGCACCCATGGTATTGTTTTTTACACACCATTCCCAATCTTTATTTATGTTGGAGGCATTTACAACCAATAGGTACTTTTCTTCTTCATATTTATAAACCAGTAGATCGTCAACTATACCTCCCTCGCCATTTGGAAAGCAAGAGTACTGAGCATTACCAACGGCTAGTTTGGATGCATCATTAGAAGTTATTTTTTGCACGAACTCCAAAGCATGGGGGCCTTTCGCCCAAAATTCGCCCATATGCGAAACATCAAATACACCTACCGAATTTCTCACTTGCATGTGTTCGTTGTTAATTCCCGAGTATTCTATTGGCATTTCGTAGCCGGCAAAAGCGACCATCTTAGCATTTAGCTGCTGATGGATAGCGTAGAAGGCAGTTTTTTTCATTATTTATTTTTCTTGAAAATTTAAGAACAAATGTTTTATCTATTGACACAAATGTATGCAAATGTTATTGGGTCATATATGATAATTACTTTCTTTTTATCCGTTTTGCTAAAAAATAGCGTATTCGCTCTTGTAATTTTTAAAGAATCTTTATCTTTAAGACGATTAAAAAACTCATTGAAGTACCAAATCAATACTTGGTACAATGAAAACTGTGAATTAAATGTACCAAGGAAATTGCTGAATTTACTTTGGAATTTGCATGTAGGTTACATAAAAAAAACTAGATTTGTATTTTAAACTAATAATTAAAGCCAGACCTAATGGTAGAGGATTACAAATATATCGACTTATCTTACCTTGAGGGAATTGCTGAAGGGGACAAGGAAATTATTAAAGAACTTGTTGAGATATTTCTGGATCAAATGCCCGAATTTACAGATGGTTTTGCGGAAAGCATGACAGACAAAGACTGGGTTAAAGTAGCAGCCATTGCCCATAAGGCAAAATCATCGGTGATGTCAATGGGAATGGAAGAGCTTGGTAGTATCGACCTGAAAAACATGGAGTTATTGGCGAAGCAACTACGAATCAATGAACTCTCGGTGAAAGAAAGCATAACGGAATCCCAAAAAGAAGAGATTGTCAACCTTAAACGGAATCTTGAGAGTTATCCTGACAGCAGGGTGACTTGGGTTGTGGAAAACGCCGACAAAGAAACATTAGAAAGTCTTATTGAAAAATTTACTACTGTATGTAATAAAGCAGTGGATGAGTTAAATAAAGTGATTAGTACCTATTAAACCTTACATACTCTTATGGTTGAAACAAGATTAAACGACGGATTTGTAATTGCCAGCATCAAAGAATCTGACAGACTTACAGCTGCTGTAGCGGATGATGTAAAAAGCGATTTGACAAGTATTGTATCAGAAAGCAACAGTAAAGTGATACTTGATTTATCAAATATCAAATTTATCGACAGTACTGGAATAGGTGTGTTAATATCCGCACTGAAAACAGCCAGGCAAAGTGATACATCTTTTGCTTTATGTGCAATTCAGAAGGATGTCATGAGCTTATTGTCATTGATGAAGCTAGATAAGATTTTTGAAATTTGTGCTGACGAAAGCATGTTATAAAATAACGTTGCAAACAATATGAAGTACATATTAGGTACGTTTTGTTTATAACAAGAAAGCCTGGCTCAACATTGAATCAGGCTTTCTTGTATATGCGTTTTAGGTCTGCAATATGCATGAGAATTTCTTAGCCAGCCTACTGGCCGGTATTACACATCGAAATGGCTTCAAAACAAGACACTGCGTTGCTTCATTTTAACGCTCCAGAGCGATAATTCCAATGTTGTGCTATATCACTTCTATTGCTGCAGCAGGCATCCAACCTTCATTACCATCGCTGATTACAATCCTTTTCCATTCGCCAAGTTCTTCCAGGATATTCACCTTTGTTCCTTCGTGCAGAATAAAAAGATCTGTTCCTCCAGCCGAAGGAGAACTCTTGACGCTTACGGAGGGCTCAAAAACAATAGCAGTATCCCGATTAATGAGCTTGTCTTTTTGAGAAGCTGAAAAGTTAAACGCTATAAATGCCACAACGAATAAAATTATTCCCGCAGCAAACGAAACTTGTTTTATACTTCTTTTACGTGAAAATAAAAATAGTCCTATACCCAATATAGATATACAAAAAGCAGTTATAGAGAGGAGCGCCCAGGTGTCGGACTTTGTTTTGCTTTTAAAGTTTTTAAACCAGGTTGCCAGAAAGAACTCGCCAACGGTTTCCAGTTTGTCGGTGATTTGCATATTGGACATTTCGAGGTTGTACCGGATGTCTTTGTCGTGCGGAGCCAGCAAAAGAGCTCTTTCATAATTTAATATGGCCCTGGGGAGATTGCCAGATTTGTAATATGCATTGCCAAGGTTATAATACAATTTGGCACTTTCGACTCCGGTATTAATAATTTCGTTATAAGAGGTTATAGCTTCCTCGTATTTCCCCTCCGTAAATAGGTTGTTGGCATCTTCAAATCTGTTGTCTTGAGCATATGCTGAAGCGGCAGCTGCAAGTACGATAATATATATTAGTAGTTTTTTCATGCGCTTAATAATTAGTAAAACTTGAAAAGCTATGCAAATTTCAATCCCCGAATTAAGTTCGGGGCAGGCTTTGTTCCTCTGTGCCCGGTTGTTCGTTTGCTGCCCGTGGCAGAAAAGCGACTATGCAGGTTATTTTTTTATTTGATTATCCAATCTGCCAATGTTGGTTAAAGCCCGTTTATACAGTTTATCCATTTCTTCGGTAGCTCCTGAATCAGGGGAGAAACGGGCAAACTCGCAAGTGTCTAGTATTGATATCAGTTCATCTTTCACTTGTGTTTCAACACCTCGTTCTTCAATGAGCGTGCTTATTTTGTCCTTGTTTAATTCACTTACCGGTAGGTATAGCTTGTCGCTTAAATAGGTGTATAAAGCTTTCAATACTTCATCGTAGAACGCCTCATGATCTTTTGCCTTAAGGAAGGAAGACGACTTTTTAAGGCGTTTTTGAGCCATTTTATTCGCTTTCTTGTTCTTTACCAAATGCACGTTCTCATTTTCGTGCATGCGCTTCCTGTATAACACAAAGGCCACAACCAGCAATAGCACAGGTAATAAATACCCCAGATAAAACAACATAGAACCGAACAGGAAGGTACCTTTAGGTTTTAAGTCGGGTCGTCCGGTTTTGATAAATCGGATATCCTTTCCTACAAACCTAACATCCTCGCGGTTTACACTGGATGGACTATACGTTCCACTTACATATTCTTCTCCTTCGCCATTTTTTTCAACCTCGATATGGATGGGTTGCGACGAAATTGTTTTAAAACTATTTGATTGATAATCGAAATATGAGAATATTAAAGGATCGATGGTATATGTTCCCGGAAACCTGGGAATAATAAGGTACTCAAATGTTTTGGTTCCTTTCATCCCGGCCGTTGTGTTCTGAAAGTTATTTTTAGTCGTAGGATCAAACAAATCAAAGTCGGTAGGGAAGTTAAACTCGGGCGAGGACATCAATTTGTGATTGCCCGTGCCGGAAATGATTACTTTAATTGTGACACCATCATTTACCTTAACTTTATTGGCAGAGGTCACCACCTTCATGCTCAACTGTCCAACGGCTCCAGAAAAATTCTGTGGTCTGCCCGCAGGATATGGTTTAACCGTTACTTCAATTGGCTTGGACTTAACACGTTTTTTTACAACCCTGTAGTTGTTATCAAAAAAGTCGTCGAAAATGCTTTGCGACCTACGACGCACCCTTTGTTTGATCAAAAACTCTATCTCGGTGGGAGAGATGGTTTGCACGCCGGTTTTTTGTGCATATAGTACTTTCTGTTCAAAGGTACCTACTCTATATTGTTTATTATTCACATACTCGTAGGCCCATTGAATATTACTGCCATCGGACAGTTCTTGTACGATGAAATTCCTGAAATCGGGATGTTTGATATCCGAAACATTGTCCAGGTCGATTCTGGTATAAATTTTAGTGGTCAGCACCAAAGGTTCGCCCTGGTATATACTCTTTTTATTGCTGAGTACCTTGATGAACAAATCATCCGTTGAGAAATCTGTCTCGGAAGACTGCTGTTGCTGACTTTGTTGTTTTTGGGCGGAACCGTCGTTTTTTACAACCTCAATACTGATTTCATTACTTGAATATTTGTTACCATCCACAGTTATCTGTGCCGGATTAATAGTGTAATTGCCGGGTTTGTCGCATTTTAAAATATAAGTGTAGGTATACTGTCTGCTTCTGGTCACTTTCCCATTAATTATTTGTGTACTTGAACTGGTCATGACACTGGGCCCCATTAATACTGTAAAATCGGGGAGGGGGGGTAACCTAAAATCATCGCCTTCTTCGTTGACAGAGAATATAAGCTGGAATTTCTCTCCCGCCAACACAGACTGCTTAGCCTGGGCTGTAAACTGGACATCTTGCGCACCCACACTTTCAAAAATGGAAAGCATGAGAACTATAAAAAATATGTGTTTTAATTGGTGCATCATCACAATATTGAAATTCTTGTGCAAAAATATATTTATAAGCCTGAAAAAATCAAACATTTTTCACTTTTCGCTACGCTAATCAAAATGCCGAGAAAGTTTCATTCAACGTTTCACGGGCTAGCCCTCGGACCTGTTTAGGCCGGTTCGGCCTTTGGTGCTTTATCAATGCAATAAAGCATCCAGGTTGAACACCGGCTCTTACTCTACCAGTTTTTCTCAATGTTTTTGTTAGGCTTACCTTTTATTTTTTTCATTTTATCCTGTAATTCCTGTTCATCCTGATTCAGCGCATTGAGGATTCGCTCCGCATCTTCCTTGGATATTTGATCCTGAGGTTGAGCTTGTTGTTCCTGACTATCCGGTGTCCCGTCATTATTGGAATCGGTATCGCGATAATCTGGTATTCCATCTCCATCAGTATCCTTTGGTTCATTCGGATTCTCGCCGGCTTCTTGTTGGTCCGGTATGCCATCGTTGTCAGAATCTTCGTCCTGATAGTCCGGTGTGCCATCCTTATCGGTATCCTCGTTTTCGTTTTGCTGTCCGTTCTTGTCTTCTTTTTCTTTTTCGTCAGGAATACCATCCCCATCGGAATCCTGTTTTTGCTGATCCTGTTGGTTTTGGTCCTTGTTTTGGTCCTTGTTTTGATCCTGATTTTGGTCTTTGTTCTGATTTTGGTCTTTGTTCTGATCTTGATTTTGTTCCTGCTGCTGTTTCATTTTCATGGCGGCAATCAAGTTATACCTGGTCTCATCGTCCAAAGGATTGTTTTTTAAAGCATCTTTATACGAATTGATTGCATTGTCGATATCCTTTTGGGCCAGATAAGTGTTACCCAGGTTGTGCTGAACCTGTGCCTTCTGCTCCTTGCTTAAATTTTCAAGGTTGATACTTTTAAACTGATTAAAGGCTTCTTCAAATTTCTCTTGTTTAAAGTATGCATCTCCCAGGTTAAAATCGGCTTCGAAAGAAGATTCTCCTTCCTTTAATTTCTCCAATGCTTTTTTATATTCAATTTCGGACTCGATAAATTTGCCTTCGCTGTATTCATCGTTTCCGTTGCGAATGAACTTACGTTCTTTTTGTGCAAAGGTTGTTATTGCACAAAACAATAATATGGTAGTCAGTAAAGATCTCATTTCTCGTCCTCCTCTTCGAACAGTTTAATTTTACGCAGGTATTTGTTCTTGCGTTCCAATACCATAAATTCTATCAACAAAAACAATAGCGCAAACAAAGCGATATACTGAAACTGATTTTCATAATCGGTATAAATCTTGGCTTCCATTTCCGTCTTTTCCAATTTCGAAAGATGGTCGACCAAATCGTTCATCCCCTTTCGGATATTGTTGGCCGCTATAAACTCTGCACCTCCCGCCGTCGCGATTTCAACCAGCATGGCTTCGTTTAACTTGGAGATGACCACATTTCCCTCACGATCCTTCATGAAGTTGTTTTTGCCACCGTCGGGGATCGGGATAGGGGAGCCCTTGGGAAGTCCCATTCCTACCGTATATACTTTTATTCCTTTTTCTGCTGCTGCTTTGGCGGCCTGAATGGCATCATCCTCGTGGTTTTCGCCGTCGGTAATAACAATTATAGCGCGATTCACATCCTCTTGTGATGTAAACGACCTGATAGATTGGTTGATGGCGGTTCCGATTGCAGTTCCTTGCGTAGGAATAATTCCTGTGTTAATAGATGAAATAAACATCTTAGCCGAGGGGTAATCCGTTGTAATGGGCAGCTGTGTGTACGCTTGTCCTGCAAACACAACCAAGCCTATTTTATCGTTCTGAAGCTTATCTACCAACTGAAAAATTGCTCTCTTCGCCCTGTCCAATCTACTGGGCTGAATATCTTGCGCATTCATACTGTTGGAAACATCCAAAGCAATGATGATTTCTATTCCCTTACGTTTAACGGTTTCCAGCTTAGTTCCGAATTGAGGCCCTGCCAAAGTGAAGATGATGGCGATCAGTGCCAATAACATCAAATAAAATTTAACCGTGGGACGCACGGAAGAAGCGCTTGGCATCAGGGGTTCCAATAAGGTTGGATTACCGAACCGTTCCAGGGCTTTTTTCCTTCTTTGTCCGATTATCAGACTGGCAAAAGCTAATATGGGAATAATAGCCAGCAGATATAAAAATTCTGTATGTTCAAATCTAAACATGATGATTCTGTTTTATTAAGGTAGGTTTCGTAACACCGTGCTTTTTAAAAGCACTTCCAGCAACATAAACACCGCGGCCAAAATTGCCCAGAGCATATATTCCTCCGAACGTTTTGTGTATTCCTTTACCTCAATCTTGGTTTTTTCCAATTGGTCAATTTCTTCGTATATTTTTTTAAGGCCGTTTTTATTGGTAGCCCTAAAATACTGTCCGTCTGTGATGTTGGAAATCTCTTGCATCATCTCCTCGTCAATTTTCACTTCTTCCTCTACAAGACGCGTGCCGTAAGGTGTTTGTACGGGACGTTGGGCAATGCCTTTGGTACCCACACCGATGGTATAGACCCTAATGCCAAATGTCTTTGCTATCTCGGCTGCTGTTAATGGTGCTATCTCCCCACGGTTATTTACACCATCCGTTAAAAGGATAATAACCTTGGATTTAGCCTCACTGTCCTTAATTCTGTTCACTGCGGTTGCCAAACCAAGTCCGATAGCGGTACCGTCTTCCACCATATGCGTTTTTATGTCCTGCATCATATTTACCAACACCGTTTTGTCGGTGGTTAGGGGGCATTGCGTAAAGCTCTCTCCGGCAAAAATAACCATCCCGATCTTATCGTTTTCACGAGCAGATATAAACTCCGAGGCCACATCTTTTGCCGCTTCCAGCCTGTTTGGTGTAAAATCCAGCGCTTCCATACTCGAAGAGATATCCATCGTCATAACTATGTCGATTCCTTCGGTAACAACGTCTCTGGAGCTATTTGAAGACTGCGGGCGAGCCAGAACCACCACAATCATGGCAATGGCAAATGCTCTTAAAACGATAGGTAAGTGTCGCAGGTATACTTTCCATGACGTTGGAGCCGCGCTAAAACCCTTTAAAGTGGATATTTGCAACGAAGCCTGGGCACTTTTATGTTTCCAGATATACCAGCCTATCATGGGCACCAATACCAGCAAAAGGTAAAAATAATCCGGATGTAAAAATTTAATGTTGTTCATTATATTATTGTTATGCAATAACCTGTATTACTTTTCTATGGAATCTTCCTGTTGCACACCCTTGGCCAACATTTGTACTTTTTCTTCTTCCAGTGTTTTAATTTCTTCTTTTTTGGTTTGATTCACAAAAAAGTAGGCATTCAACAAGGTCAACCCGTTTTCATCTGCCAACGGCTGAAACTTCGCGAACTTAACCAAATCGGCCAATTCCAGCACCTGGGTAAGTTGCTCCATCGATTTGTTATCGATATCCAAAGATTTTAAGGAATCGAAAATTTCAATGGATGTTTGTTCCAGGGCAGACTGCTCGTATCTTTGCTCGATATACGCACGGATAGTATTGGACACCTGGGTATAGAACTCTTTGACCTTATTGTGTTCCCAAAGCTTTGAATCCTTGATTTTATCCAACTCCCTTAGCGCAATAATATGTGCCGGTTCCTGCGGTTTTGCTTTGACAAACGACAATCCACCTTCGGTTCGGTTTTTGCGCAGGTATAAAAATAACCATATCAGTAATCCCAGAGCCAGCGCTATTCCACCATATAGATATATAAAATCGAGTACCTCGGCAATTTTAAATGGAGCATCTTGTGGTCCTTTTATATCTGTAACCCCTTTTTCAGGATCTACTTCTTTAAAAGGGTTCACCACCATCAGACTTAACGCGTTGGATGCTGCTATATTTCTTACCTGGTTTTGAATCACTTCAAATTCGATAGGAGGAATGTAATGCAAGCCACTATCAAACGAGGTAATCCTGAAAAGTTGGGATAGAACCAATCGGTCGTTCCCCAATCTTAAACTGTCTACCTGTCCTCTTTCAACGATTTCAACGTTTTTTGTGATGGTATCAGTAAAATGCGGGAAGTTGACCATCACACCGGAGGGTTGACTCACCTCGAGTTTAAGGTCAATTTGTCCTCCAATCAATATCATGGTAGAATCCAACGTAGCGGTAACATTTACTTGTTGAGCATTTGCAGAAAAACTTGCAAATGCAATTAAAACTGCAAGTAAGGATTCTTTTATGTTGATTTTTTTAATCCTATTTACAAGTGTAATATGGTTCATTACATTCGTTTTTTAAATAAGTACATTAAAGACTTAACGTAGTCTTCATCGGTTCTGATGGAGGTATTATCGATCCCACACTTTCTGAAAATGGCTTTAGTATTTTCATCGTTCTCTCTCCACCATTTGTTAAAAGCTTCCCTGACTTTGATATTTGAGGTATCAATCCACGAATATTGACCAGTTTCGGCATCTTTCATTTTCACCAAACCCACCGAGGGCATCTCTGTTTCGCGCTTGTCGTAAATTTTCAAGGCCACCACATCGTGCTTTTGATTGGCTATCTTCAGCGGATTCTCAAATTCTTCATCGATAAAATCGGAAATGACAAAAGCCGTACATCGTTTTTTAATGGCATTGGTCATATATCGCAAGGCCTCACCAATATTGGTGGTCTTATTTTCCGGCGTAAACGAAATCAGCTGGCGTATGATATGCAATATGTGCTTTCTTCCTTTTTGCGGTGTTATAAACTTTTCTATCTTATCGGAAAAGAAAATAACACCGATCTTATCGTTGTTTTGAATGGCCGAAAAAGCCAATACGGCAGCAATTTCGGTGATGATATTTTTTTTGTATTTGTAAGATGTACCAAACTCCCTTGAGCCTGAGACATCAATTAGAAGCATCACGGTGAGTTCCCTTTCTTCCTCAAAAACCTTAACATAGGGATGATTAAAACGTGCCGTTACATTCCAGTCGATATTGCGGATGTCGTCACCATATTGGTATTCGCGAACCTCGCTAAAAGTCATCCCTCTGCCTTTAAAGGCGGAATGGTACTCGCCCGCAAAAATATTGTTGGAAAGCCCCCTCGACTTAATCTCTATCTGTCGAACCCGTTTTAAAAGCTCTGCTGTTTCCATAGTGTTTGTTGTTTTAATGATGCCTTATGTATTCCGATACGATAAAGCATTTTATAAACTTTATAACTCTCACCTCTTATTCTAAAGTCTACTATGGTACCTCTATTGTATTTAATATATCATTAATCACATCTATCGACGTAATGTTGTTGGCTTCTGCCTCGTACGAAAGTCCAATTCTATGGCGCATCACATCGTGGCAAACCGCACGAACATCCTCAGGGATCACATAACCTCTGCGCTTGATAAAAGCATACGCTTTTGCAGCCATAGATAGACTGATACTTGCACGTGGTGAACAACCGTACGAAATCATTTCTTCGTATTTATCCAGGTTGTATTGAGCCGGGAAACGTGTTGCAAATACGATGTCGACGATATACTTTTCGATTTTTTCGTCCATATAAACATCTTTCACCACCTCGCGGGCACGGATGATATCATCGGGCTTTAGGATCGTTGATGCTTTAGGGAATGATTGGGCCAGGTTATGACGGATAATCATTTGTTCCTCTTCCTTTTTAGGATAGTCGATAACAATTTTAAGCATAAAACGGTCGACTTGCGCTTCAGGAAGCGGGTAGGTACCTTCTTGCTCGATGGGGTTTTGCGTTGCCATCACCAGGAAAGGTTCCTGCAGTTTATGCGTGGTTTCTCCAATGGTTACCTGGCGCTCCTGCATGGCTTCCAATAAAGCACTCTGAACCTTTGCCGGAGCACGGTTAATCTCATCGGCCAAAACAAAGTTGGTGAAGATAGGCCCTTTTTTTATGATAAACTCTTCATTTTTTTGGCTATAGATCATAGTACCAATAAGGTCGGCGGGCAAAAGATCAGGAGTAAACTGTATTCTGCTGAAATCTGCATCTACAACATTGGCCAGTGTCGTAATGGCTAAAGTTTTTGCCAATCCGGGAACCCCTTCCAAAAGGATGTGTCCATCACTTAATAATCCAATTAGCAAGCCTTCCACCAAATGCTTTTGACCTACGATAACTTTGTTCATTTCGATGGTTAGCAAATCCACGAACGAACTCTCGTTTTTTATTCTCTCGTTTAATTCTCTTATATCAACAGATTGCTCCATGATTTTAATATTATATTTAATTGATTTCAATTTTTATTGTGGCTTCCAAAATTAGTTTTTTAATGAGCAGTCAAAAATCTAAGGTTGTTAAAAAACGTTAATCAATTATTTGAACTAAGCATAAATACACTAATTTAACAGTTCCTTAACTTTTTATATGGGATGCTTTAACGGATTGAACCAAATAAGTAGCGGTTGGTTTTAAGTATTCAATAATTTAAGATAATAGAGGAGCGATGTAATATGAGTATAGCGTTATTCATAAGCATTTGTATTGTAACAAATCATTTTAAAAGAGAAAAATAATGAGCAAATTTGGGGATAGAGACTTTGTATGTAAACATATGATGCTAAGAAAACAGGACTTGGTAAAAGTGATTCACGAAAAAGATTTGAAAACAGTAGAGGATATTCAGGACGAAACTAATGCGGCCACTATTTGTGGTTCGTGTTATGATGATTTGGAGGAGATATTGCAAGAAGAACTGAAGAAGGTGAAAGGTTAGTGTTTTTATTACGAAGGCACAAAAGCCATAAAGAAATACCGAGGAATTATTTTTTGTGAATCCTGGAGTACAAAGTGCTTTAGTGATATTGGAATTACCAAACTATACTATTTATGTAGAACCATGTGGTCAATTAAAACGAAGTTAGACAACCTAACTGAATTAGTACAATATTGAAATTTCTATAACTTCCGTAATTGATTTTAACTTAAACTTATAGTTATGGAAAACTACCATCATACCCTTTGGTGCAATTTCCAATGGAGATACTAAAAACTATACTGAGGAAGGTAAAATTAGGGTTGACTTGACATTTGGAATTTTCTATGAATCAAATATTAAAAAAGCTAAATAATGATTGTTGAATATTAGGAATAGCCACCCTGAGTTTCTGCAAAACACGGCTCCATTCGTAGGCGTTAGCGAGTTGGCAGATAGTTCCGTTAATTTAGCGGTTAGACCTCATTCAACACCACAAGACTATTGGGAAGTTTATTTTGATGTATATGAACAAGGGAAAATTGCCCTTGATGAAGGAGGTATAACTATACCATTCCCGTCAGTAGATGTTCCTTTCGATAAAAAATCGGGGAGGCGTCTAAACAAGATTTGAAAATGTGTATTCAGGTAAAGGTCTGAAGGACCAACCTGTAAAAACCTAGGCCGTTAGGCCTAGGTTGTGGTGGGACATGCTTTAAAGGCTGAACACCAAACAATATTGTATTTGCTTTAACCGTTATACTACTTGGGCACTCCCAATTTGGATAATATATCGGTCATTAAACACCATTTGGTGATGGATGATTGTAGCAAGTTCAAACCTACAAATCCGGTAAAAAATAACCAGTTTATATTTACATATATAGCTAATAGAATACTAATTAAAATAAAAGTTCCTGCTACTGCTCTTACTATTCTTTCTTGCATGATTATTGGGTTTTAATAGTTACAATGCGTTTTCAATATTTAATATATAAGCCTGAATATTACAATTAGAAATTTCTGCTTTGCAACGGTTCAGGTCAATGAGGATGTTTTCAGCTTGTTCGTCTTGTACTATGGTGAAAAAAGCAATGTTATCGGTTGATATTGCATTGCTACCAAAAAACCAATTCCCGGCTCTGTGAGGCGCCTTGTCTGGCTTTTTTATGCCTGTAACATCAAAGTGATTGTATGAAGTGATCTTCTGATTGCTGAAAAACTCCTCCAGTTTCTCACGGTATTCGGCTACCGTTACGGCTAATAATAGTTTCATTTCTTTAAATTTTAGATTAGAGATTAATAGAAAAGAGATAAAAGACTACGAACACCCAGACAGAGGCGCGTTTTTTTCTTTTCAATCATTCTCCTGTGTGTTTGTTTCTAATAAACATGGGTATATCTCCCAAATATTAAGTATTGAAATAATTAATTTAATAAAGCTTTAGTAAATTGAGTTTTAAACCTATTCCAAAGCTCAAAACTTTGGAATAGGTAAACTCAAACTCAATCATTAACTATGCTTCTGAATGATTCTTTTCAGTTTCTTCATTTTTATTTTCCGAGACCTCTATTGCTGTTGCTATATGTTTTTTTCGTTCAACCAAATAATAAATCAATGGCACGATCAACAATGTTAGAAATGTGGATGCAATGGTTCCTCCCATCAGGGAAATGGCCAATCCCTGGAATATGGGGTCGAACAAAATAACCACGGCTCCAATGACAACAGTTCCTGCAGTTAGCAGTATTGGGGTTGTACGAACGGCTCCTGCCTCGATAACGGCTTCTTTCAAGGGCGCTCCCTCGGCGAGTCGAATATTGACAAAGTCAATGAGCAGTATGGAGTTCCGAACCATAATACCGGCCAACGCAATCATACCAATCATTGAAGTTGCCGTAAAAAAGGCGTTTAACATCCAGTGACCAAGTACGATTCCGACCAACGACAATGGGATCGCCACCATCATTACAAACGGAACCTTAAGGTTCTGGAACCAACCCACAATCAGCATATAGATGATAAGCAGAACCACAGCAAATGCAGTTCCCAGATCGCGGAATACCTCGTAAGTGATTTGCCACTCACCGTCCCATTTTAAACCATAATTGTTTTCCACAAATGGTTGGCCGTTATAGAATTCTTCAATTTCATAACCCTTAGGGATTTGTATTTCATCCATCCTGTCAGAAATATCCATGATGGCATAAACCGGACTTTCCAATTTACCTGCAATATCCGCTGTCACATAAACTACCTGTTTCTGGTTTTTGCGGAAGATGCTTTTCTCTTTGACCGTTTTTTTAACGTTTACCAAATCGCCAATAGCAACCATGTTGCCTTGTTGCGACATCAGGTTGATTTTCTTTATATCCTCGATTCCAGTGCGGTTTTTCTCCGCCATACGCAAGGTGATGCCCACCTGGTCGTGGTCGTTTTCGGCATATAGATTGGTTACTTTAGCGCCTCGAAGATTCATGTTGATGGCATGAACTATCTGTTGTGAAGAAACACCTGCCAACATCGCTTTTTCCTTGTCCACATCAAATTTGTATTCATTCTGGTCATCTTCCATCATCCAATCGATATCAACCACACTCTCGGTTGTTTCAAATAGCTTTTTAACCTGAAGTGCCACATCTTTTTGCGATTCATAATCCGGACCGTAAATTTCAGCTACCATGGTTGACATAACCGGAGGTCCCGGAGGCACTTCAACGACTTTTACGTTAGCGTTGAATTTTTTACCAATCTCCTGTAAGCGAGGGCGTAACTCTTTGGCGATATCATGACTTTGTAAGTCTCTTTCTTTCTTGGAAACCAGATTCACCTGAATGTCGGCCACATTTGACCCCCTCCGTAAATCGTAGTGGCGAACCAAACCGTTAAAGTTGATAGGAGCAGAGGCACCCACATAAGTCTGGTAATTGGTAACCAGTTCGTGGTTTCTAAGATAGGCAGCCAGTTCCTTGGTTACATTGGCCGTTTGTTCCAATGTTGTTCCCTCAGGCATGTCGACCACTACCTGGAACTCGTTTTTGTTATCGAATGGTAATATCTTAACCGTTACCGCCTTAAATAAGAACAAGCTTGCAGAACCAAACAACAATAGTGTTACTGTTCCGATAAATACCCAGCGCTTCACCTTGTTGTCAATCATTGGACGCATGGTTTTGTCGTACAGCTTATAAATTAATGTCTTTTCTAACGAATAATCTTTCTCGTCTTCTTTCTCGTCTTCATGATTTAGCAGGCGGTACGCTAACCAAGGTGTAATCATTAAGGCTACCAATAGCGAGAATATCATGGCTATGGAAGCTCCAATTGGCATTGGGCTCATGTAAGGCCCCATCATACCCGAAACGAAAACCATAGGTATAACCGCCGCAATAACGGTAAATGTTGCCAAAATGGTCGGGTTACCCACCTCGTCGATGGATTTTAACGCCGCCTGGAAAAATGGCAGTTGCTTCATCTTAAAATGACGGTGCATGTTTTCGGCGATAATAATGGAGTCATCTACCACAATACCCGTCACAAAAACCAGGGCAAAAAGCGTAATACGATTGAGTGTATAGTCCATAAAATAGTAGCTAAACATGGTCAGTGCAAAGGTGATAGGTACCGAAATAAACACCACCAAACCGCCACGCCAGCCCATGGCCAACATCACCACGAAAGTTACTGCTACAATGGCACCCAACAAGTGCATCAAAAGTTCCGATACCTTTTCTGAAGCAGTTTCTCCATAGTTACGTGTTACCTCCACATGAATATCTTCAGGTAGTAATTCACCTTGCAATAATTCAATTTTATGCTCAATCTGTTCCGCCAATCGCATGGCATCGGCACCGCGTCTTTTAGCAATCGAAATGGTTACGGCACTGTACTCTCCCGGGTGAACTTCTTTGTTATCGCTGGCTTTCCCGTAACCGAACGAAATATAGGTGCTTGGTAAAGCAGGCCCATCTTCAACAGTTGCCACCTGGTGCAGGTAAACCGGACTGTTTTGATTTACTCCAATTACCAGGTTGCTTACTTCTTCGGCTGTTTGCAAAAACTTGCCTGTCGTGACCAGGTATTCATCGTTATTCTGATTAAAGGAGCCTGACGAAAATTGCGTGTTAGACGCTTTTAATTGTTGCGCAATCATTAGCGGGTCCACCTGGAAAGCCGTCATTTTGTCCCTGTCCAGAACCACTTGAATCTCACGGTTTCTTCCGCCTATTATTTTGGTTTCTGAAATATCGGTAATCTTTTCAATTTCAGAATTTAACTCTTGGGCAACTCTTTTCAGCTGATAGTCATCGTACGTATCGCTCCACAACGTTAGTCCCATGGCAGGAACGTCATCAATAGACCTTGTTTTAACCAAAGGAAGTGTAATTCCTTCTGGCATTTGGTCCATGTTTTTCATGATTTCGTTGTACAACTTCACCAAACTACGCTCGATATCTTCGCCTACATAAAATTGAACGATCAGCATAGCTTGTTCCGGCATGGATTGAGAATAAACATACTCAACGCCTTTTACGTTGGAAATAACTTTCTCTATAGGTTTTACGATTCTCGATTCAACCTCTTTAGGGCTTGCCCCCGGATATCCTACGAAGATATCGGCAATAGGAACATCGATCTGTGGCTCCTCTTCCCGAGGAGTAAGGTATGAACTGTACATCCCAATGATCACAAAGGCAACCATCAATAGGGGAGTCAGTTTTGATTTTATAAACATTCGGGCCAATGACCCTGCGAATCCTGTTTTCATATTCTCAAACAATTAGTTTGGTTAGTAATTAAAGTTCTAAAGCCATCCCGTCGTACAACCTCTCGTCACATTTTACAATCAGTTGGTCCCCTTCCAAAAGTCCCGAGAGAATCTCAACCTGATTTGCATTGCTTTTACCCAGACGCACCCAACGCAACAGTGCGGCTTTAGATTCGCCAACGGTCCATATGCCGGTTAACTGGCCTCTGTTGACAATTAAATCTTTAGATACCATTATTTTTTTATTGCTTCCCTTGGTTAATTTCACCTGGGCAAACATGCCGCTTCTCAAAGCATCTTTTTGCTTTTCGTTTGGCAGTAATGAAACTCGGGTTTCGAACTGGGCACCGGATAACATACTTGAAGTACTCACCCTGGAAATAACGCCCATAACATCTTCGTCGCAGTTTTTTAAGGCTACATAAACGGTATCGTCTTTGGCAACCAAATCGATCTCCGATTCTGGAACACGGGTAATCACCTCGAACTGTCCCGGTGCTTCAACTGCCAGCAAGGGCATTCCCGGATTGGCCATATCGCCCGCATCCACAAAACTGTTGGTAACCACACCTGAATAAGGTGCGCGGATATTGGCATACATCATCATGGCTTCCACTTCGGCCTTTGCCTTGCTGGCGGCCTCCAATCGGGCTTTCATCATATTAAAATGAGTGGTGATATCGTCCAATTCCTTTTTAGTTGCACTTTTCTTTTCGTACAAGTTACTGATTCTGTTGAAATCGGTTTCTGCATTTTTGTAGGCTGCTTTCACTTCTAGTATGTTGGCTTCAACCTGACTTTTTTTAGCCATGATATCGTTACTTCGGATAGCCAGTAATAGCTGTCCTTTTTCGACTTTATCGCCCTCATGCACATAAACCTTGTTTATTTGCCCCATGATGCGGGTGCTCAAGGTCGATTTTTTTACCGAAGCAACAGTTCCCGGATATTGATAGGATTTAGGTACCTCCGATGCCTTAATGGCAATAGTTTGTACAGGCACACCTGCTTTCTGGGTTTCCTCTTTTTCGCGACTGCCGCAACTTTGTAGCAACATTCCCGCAGCTATTACAAGCATGAATAATTTTGAAAGATTCATAGTTATTTTGAGTTTTTTATTATTTACTAATTGAGATTTTATTTAGAAGCTGATTCTGATGAGAGCAGCTCGTATTTGAACACTGAGATATTATAGTTGTAAATTGCATTTAAATGCTTTAATTCGTTTTCGGCTGATGTGGCTTCCGCCATTAATAGGTCCGATGTTCTTTCCATTCCTTCCTCATAGCGGTTCGTTCTAATCCTTAACGACTCTTGTGCTTGTTCTGCAGCCATTTTATAAGTTAACAGCTGACTTTCGTTAACCGCAATATCTCTTTTGGCCTGCATCAGTTCCATATTTCCTTTGTCGAGATATTCCTGATATTCTATTTCCGATTTATGGAATTCTGCCTTCGACTTATTCAGTTTGCCCAGGTTTTTTCCTCCGTTAAACAATTTCCACTGAAGGTTGATTCCTAACATATAGCTGTCCGCATCGAAACCTCCTAGATCGGCATCGTACATATTGTACATGCCAAAGGCGTTAATCCTGGGAGCAAAACTGAACGCACTGCTTTTCTTCATCAGCTTTCTGGCTTCCATGCCATATTGCATCGCCACTACATCGGCTCTGTTGATTACCGTATTCAATCCCGAAAAAGAGAAGTTTACTTTATGAATGGAGTCTGCCACTTCCAATGGAAGGTTAATATCTCGTCCTATTAAAAAGTTAAGTGACTCTTTGATGGATTTTTCTTGATTTACGGCGGCTTTCATTTGAGCGTCCAATTCAAGGGCTCTAACCTTAATAGCCAGCAGATCGGCCTCTTTCATATAACCTTGTTCCAGGTTATCCTCGGCCATTTGTAAATAAGCCGCAGAAGCTTTGTGCGCCTTTTCAATAACCAATTTTCTACCTTTGGCCAGTTGCAGGGCATAATAGGTTTGTTTTAATAGGTAATGAATATGTGATTTTGTATATTCACTTTTTAGTTCAACGGCTTTCACTTTCTTTGTGGCGGCACTTTTTCCCATCCAGGCATCCACATTAATTAATGGTTGCTCTATTTTTATCTGAGTATGGAAATTGTTGATACTGCCTGGGTCGTTTAATAGACTTGGGGTAAAATCGTCCCCTGTTACAATGGCTTGCTGTAATTTAAAACCAAAAGCATTGAGCGGGTCTGTCGTTGAATAATATGTGCCTGAAAGTTCAACAGATGGCAAAATACCTGCGTTTGCCTGTTGATTATCGGCTTTGGCGCTTTTAGCATCCGCCAGGCTCTTAAGAATCTCGCTGTTATTGCTATTAGCCATTTCCAATATTTGATTCAGGGTAAAAACATTACCTGAGTCTTGAGCTTTTGCAGGCCATAAAACACCTAAACAAATGCTTAGTGTTAAGATGAATAGTTTTTTTGTATGCATAGTTATTGTCATTTTTATTCAAATTTGTTGCTTTTGAGGTTTCAAATATAAATCCATAAATGTAAATATCCAAATAAATAGATATGTATAAATGTGATATGTTAAATATAAATATCGTAATGTGTTGATATTGTGTATGTAAAGTTGTTCTTTGGAATGGTAAATGCGAAATTAAAATAAGAAACAAACTGACGTTTTGTTAGAGGATCCCTGACGATATTACTATTTTAGCTGACAAATCGACCGAAAATAGAATGACTGTTACACTTTTCCCGTTTTAAATATTACATGATTAAACTACTTTTGCATCATTAAAAGTCAATTCATGCAAAAATCAAACGGTTTTTTAAATAAACCCAAAACTATAAACTGTAATGGGAAATTACTGGATGTGAGTAGTCCTTTGGTAATGGGTATTCTTAACATCACTCCAGATTCCTTTTTTGATGGAGGTAGATACAAAGATAATAAATTCGTACTGCAAAGATTAACAAAGATGTTAAAGGAGGGAGCCGATATAATAGATATCGGAGCCTATTCCTCTCGTCCCGGTGCTCAACATATAAGTGAAAAGGAAGAGTTAAAACGGTTGCTGTCAGTTTTGGAGTTGGCAAGAAACAAGTTTCCAGACAGCATCATTTCTGTGGATACATTTCGGTCGGAAATAGCCAAACAGGTTGTAAAAACTTTTCAGGTGGATATTATTAACGATATTTCGGCAGGGGAAATGGATGACAGGATGTTTCAGACGGTAGCAGAGTTAAATGTGGCTTATATTATGATGCATATGAAGGGTACACCGCAAAATATGCAGCTAAATCCGTTTTACGAAAAAGATGTGGTTTTTGAAGTGATTGATTATTTGGCAGAAAAGAAACGAAAGTTGGGTTTGCTGGGCGTTCATGATGTAATTATTGACCCGGGTTTTGGTTTTGGAAAATCAATGGAGCACAACTACGAGCTGATGAAACGATTGAATGAATTAAAACTTTTGGAGTTACCTTTACTAATTGGAATATCGCGAAAATCGATGATATACAAATTGTTTAATGGTACACCCGAAGAGGCTTTAAACGGAACCACAGCCCTAAATATGTTGGCTTTAGAAAGAGGAGCTGAAATATTAAGGGTACACGATGTTAAAGAAGCAAGAGAGTGCGTGGGAATATATAAAAAGCTTCGTGGTTAATATATTTCATACATTTTGAGATCTCTGACGACAGGATTTTAAAACTGACCGGAGGCGGTTATAATTAACCCGCTATTATATTGTTTAAATAAGATAAATTCGTGTAATTAGCATGCACAAAAGAATAATATGACATTTTTAGATATACGATTTATTGACGTAATTGATATTACACTGGTGGCTTACCTGATGTACAGGCTCTATAAGCTTATTAGGGGTACGGTAGCTCAGAATATCTTTTTCGGATTGTTTGCATTTATTGCTTTTTGGCTTTTTATCAAGTTTTTAAATATGGAGTTGTCCACTGCCATAATAGACAATATTGTAAATGTGGGGGTGATAGCTCTAATTGTTGTATTTCAGCAGGAGATAAGGCGTTTTTTTCTGCTGATGGGTACCAAATATAACATAGCCAATCGTTTCTCATTCGAAAAAATATTTTCCACTCCCTCAACAGGTGTCATGAACATCTATAATAAACCCATTGTACGAACCTGTCAGAATCTGGCTAGAACAAAAACAGGGGCTATCATCGTGATATCTAAAAAATCGGAATTGTTGGATTATGTGCAGACGGGAGAGTTGGTGAATGCCGTAATTTCAAGTCGTTTGTTAGAAAATATTTTTTTTAAGAATAGTCCGTTGCACGATGGGGCGGTTATTGTGGCGCAAAACAAAATAAAAGCGGCAGGCTGTATATTACCTGTGTCGCAAAGTTTTGACCTGCCGAAAAAACTGGGACTAAGGCATCGGGCTGCACTCGGTGTAACAGAAGCAACCGATGCTTCGGCTATCGTGGTTTCGGAAGAGACCGGAAAGATATCGTATTTTCATGCGGGCGAGATAAACCATGGGGTAACACCAGAAGAGTTGGAGAAGCTCCTGGGGCACGAACAATCAAAGTAAAAGCTTACATATGTTAAGTCAAGGCAAGTGTAAGATTAAGAGAACGTTTCATTTTAATGTTTTGTTTTTCAATGGGAGAAAAAGAACGTAATTCATTTGGGCTTTTTAAACGTAATTACTGAAATTGCCCGGAATTGAGTTGTCAAAGTTAGGTGAAGATGTTCACAAAATGGTCTTTTGTTGGTTTTCCCTTTCGTGTGAATCGACAAATCAATCTGGTAAGAAAAGGTAAGAAGTGATATGGATTCGACATCATCGATAAATTTGAAGTTCATCAGGTATAATAACCTTTTCTCAAATAGATCGGCACCCTTATTCAGGAGTTAAGTATCGCAATACTTAGTTTGGATAAAACTTTTTCTAATTTTATGCATCGTTACAAAATATAACCAGTAATATAGTTATGAAGATTTGCTTAACCGGAGGTACAGGTTTTTTAGGTTCTAGAATTGGCCTTTTTTTTAAGGAGAATGGTTTTGAAGTGGTAAATATATCTCGTCAAGACTTTAAAGGAAGTCCCAAAACAATCGCTGATAAAATTGAAGGTGCTAATATGTTAATTAATTTAGCTGGTGCTCCTATTCTAAAAAAATGGACATCCAGCTATAAAAAAACTATTCGCGACAGCAGGGTTGAAACCACCAAGCTGCTGGTAGAAGCGATTGGGTTGGCTAAAAATAAGCCCTCCATTGTCCTCTCATCTTCGGCAGTGGGTATTTACGATGATGTTTATGAACATGATGAATTTTCGGACAGGCTGGGAGATGACTTTTTGGCCTCGGTTTGCAAGGACTGGGAATCTGCTTTAGCACCATTAACTTCCATGAATGTTAAGCTGGCGGTTATGCGCATTGGTGTGGTGCTGGATGCCAAACAAGGAGCGTTGGCCAAGATGTTGCCTTCTTTTAAAATGGGTCTGGGAGCAGTAGTCGGTGATGGCTTGCAATCGTTTCCATGCATTCACATCAACGACTTTCTTTCGGCCATCTGGTACATCCTTAAAAATCCGGAATCGAATGGAGTCTATAATTTGGTGGCCCCGGATATGGTGTCGAATCAATATTTTTCGAAAAAACTAGGCCAAAAGCTTAATAGACCGGTCCTTTTTAAAGCCAGCAAGTTCATGATGAAGATGGTGTTTGGGGATGGTGCCAGTGTGCTTCTTAAGGGACAGAAAGTAAAACCTCAACGTTTGTTGGATTTAAATTTCCCATTTCAATTCCCGACAGTGGATGCTATGCTCGATGACTTGGTAAGGAAGTAACGTTCTCCGTCAATAGTCATTGGTGCACTAGCCAGTTGTCATTTGGATTGTGATTCACGCATTGGCTTATTCAACAAACCAAAGAATTTGTTGAATATAATTTGCTATTTTTGCAATCTTACTGTTCATCTTATTTTATTGCCTCGGTGAACAAAACAAACGCTACATAATTATAATAGTACAATAAAATTAAATTGAACTTTGTGTCCCTGCGACTCCGTGTTCATAAGTCCTTAACACAAAATGAAAGTAAATAAGCAATTACTCGATAAATATAATGTTCCTGTTCCTAGATATACCAGTTATCCTCCCGCAAATCATTTTACGGATGATTTTAAGGTAGATGATTTTAATCATCTTCTGGTAAAATCAAATGAGGAAGAACCACAGAATGTTGCCTTTTATATCCACATTCCCTTCTGTGCACAGATTTGCCATTACTGTGGATGCAATGCCATAAAAATGGGTAGGGCAGATGAGATCAGAAATTATATGGATGCACTGAAAAAGGAGATCTCGCTAATTATAAACAAGATTGATAGAGGACGTAAGATTTCCCAAATTCATTATGGAGGAGGAACGCCCAACGCCATTAAAGCATCCTATCTAAAAGAGATTAATGATATCCTTTTTGATGCGTTTGATTTAATCGAAAATCCGGAAATTGCGATTGAATGTAATCCAGCTCACCTGTCTTACCCTTATTTAGATGAGTTGTTCAAAGCTGGTTTTAATCGTTTTAGTTTTGGTATACAGGATTTTGACGAATGTGTTTTACAAGATGTCAACCGTAAGCCATCAGCCTTGCCGGTGGGTGATTTGGTTAAATATGTGAAGTCGGAAAATGAGAAATTTGCCGTGAACCTGGACTTTATTTACGGCTTGCCCGGTCAAACAACAAAAAGTTTTTGTGAATCTATTCAACAAGCTATTGAAATCAAGCCGGACAGGTTGGTGACATTCTCATACGCCCATGTACCGTGGTTCAAAGAACACCAAAAGATTTTGGACGAAAAAGGATTACCCAGTGCCGATGATAAATTGGACATGTTTTTGGCTGCATATGCCATGCTTTTAAAGGCAGGTTATATATCTATCGGTCTCGACCATTACGCCTTGCCAGAGGATGAACTTTGCCAGGCACTTGAAAAACACCAATTACACCGTAACTTTCAGGGTTATTGTACCAGGCGAACAACGGGACAGGTTTATGCGGTAGGTGTTTCGTCCATTAGTCAGCTCTCTGGCGGTTATATCCAGAATACGAAAGAGGTAAAAAAATATATCGAATCGATAGAGAAAGAAATACTACCGGTTGAAAAAGGGGTTATGGTTACCAAGGAGCAAAAAATGATCAGAACCGTGATAAATGAGTTAATGTGTAATAAATTTATCGACTGGCATATCGTTGCCAAAGATTTTTCAAGCGATGCCTTAACCATCAAAAAGCTGATTGGTTATGACGAACTTGTTTTGAAACAATTTAAGGAGGATGAATTAATCGACTTTACAGATGAGCAAATCGAGATCACGGAGTTAGGTACCATGTTTATCCGGAATATTGTAGCAGCTTTTGATCCAGCTTTGCAAGGTAGTAATAAGAGATATTCAAACTCACTATAAAGATGGCGGATAATAAAGTTGACATTGTAATAGTTGGTGCGGGGCTTACCGGATTAACACTGGCTTTTTACTTAGAAAAAGCGGGTAAGAAAGTAATGCTTCTTGAAAAAAATGATAGGGTTGGCGGCGTGATCAGCACGGCGGAAGAAGAAGGATTTGTCTACGAAAAAGGCCCCAATACAGGTGTGATAGGAACCGAAGGTATTGTGCAGTTATTTGATGATTTAAAAGGGAGTTGCGAGCTGGTCACACCCAATCCTGAAGCTGATGAAAGATGGATTTTGAAAAGTGGCAAATGGGAGCCTCTTCCTTCTGGTTTGTTAAAGGCTATTTCAACGCCCCTATTTAAGTTAAAAGATAAATTTAGAATATTGGGAGAACCTTGGCGAAAGAAAGGTGCTAACCCGGATGAAACGCTGGCAGAATTGGTTAAACGACGATTAGGGCAAAGTTTTCTGGATTATGCGGTTGATCCATTTGTCTCGGGTATCTATGCCGGTGATCCTGTAAAACTGATCACCCGTTATGCCCTGCCCAAACTCTATAATTTGGAACAGAATTATGGAAGTTTTATACGCGGTGCCATCAAAAAGAAAAAAGAACCCAAAACTGAGTTGCAAAAGCGAGTGAGCCGCGAGGTGTTCTCGGCCAAAGGTGGATTGAATAAGCTGATCTCGGCATTGGAGCATAATATTTCGGACGAAGCAATTTTTTGTGGATGCCAAGCGCTTAAGATTAAAAAAACTGAAGCCGGATTTACCTCAGAATTTAAAGCGGATAACGGGGAAGCGGTATCTATAAATTCTTCTCAGATAGTAACAACATTCGGAGGGAAGGGATTGCTGGATATTTTACCATTTGTTCAGAAGGAACTATTGAAACCAATCGCTAATATTACCTATGCCAAAGTGGTTCAGGTGGTGGTCGGTTATAAACAATGGACGGGGAAAAAACTGAATGCCTTTGGAGGGTTAGTGCCTGGCATTGAAAAAAGGGATATCCTGGGTATCCTGTTTCCAAGCGCTTTGTTTGCAGGAAGAAGCCCCAAAGAAGGTGCCGTTTTATCTGTTTTTGTTGGTGGCATCAAAAAACCTGAAATGATATTGAAGTCGGACGAAGAGATTCGGGATATGGTTTTGGCAGAAATTGAGTCCACTTTATATTGTGCGGAACAACCTGATCTATTCAAAGTGTTCCGCTATCAGAATGCCATTCCCCAATACGATATTTCAACCAAAGAACGGTATGAAGCCATTGACCGGATAGAAATGGAAGTTGAGGGATTGCATTTAGCGGGAAATATAAGGGATGGCATAGGAATGGCCGATAGGGTGCAGCAAGCCTTGGAATTATCGAGGATACTTTAGTAATCAATTATTTATCTGTTTTTTTTTGCCTAAAAGTCAATTGTATACATGAAGAAAGCATTATTAATCATCAATATCGGTACACCGGATAAGCCAGAAAAGAAGGCTGTGCGCAGATTCTTGTTTGAGTTTTTAAACGATAGGTTGGTGATAGACATTCCGTGGCTTTTGCAAAAAATACTGGTTAATCTGATTATCATTCCTTTTCGGTTAAATAATTCTACCAAGTTATATCAGCGGTTATGGACTAAGGACGGTTCCCCATTAATGTTTTATCAATCCCGATTGGTTAAAAAACTCAACGACAAGCTGAAGGGCGAATATGATGTTTATTCGGCCATGCGCTACGGAAACCCATCTCTTAAGTATGTGTTGAAAGAAATTCAGAAAAACAATTATGAAGAACTGATTGTTTTGCCACACTATCCGCAATATGCAACATCCACAACCTTGTCTACCATCAACAAAGTTAATAGGGAAGTTAAAAACTGGAAAAAACTGCCCACCATCAAATATGTAGACCAGTTTTATGATCATCCGGCATTTATCGGTGCATTTGTTCATAACATCAAAAAGCACGATATTGACAGTTATGACCATGTAGTGTTTTCGTACCATGGCTTACCCGATAGACAAGTGAATAAATTACATCCCCCAATTAAAAGTCCTGAATGTTCTTGCCATGTTGCTATGCCAGATCATGGAAGGAATTGTTATAAGGCTACTTGTTATCAAACGACAAGGCTTATGGCAAAGGAACTAGGGCTGGAAAAAGAAAAATACACCGTTTCTTTCCAAAGCCGATTAAGCAAAAATTGGTTAATGCCCTTTACCGATGATGTATTAAGGGATCTTTTAAACAGGGGAAAGAAGAGAGTTTTGGTTGTATCGCCAGCGTTTGTGACTGATTGTCTGGAAACAGAAGTGGAAATAGGATTTGAATACAACGAAGAATTCCTCGAGAATGGGGGCGAAAAGCTTCAACTGGTCGAAAGCCTTAACGATTCCGAAGTGTGGGTAAATGGAATAGCAGAAATTGTTAGATCGTACTAAAAAATGCCTGTAAGAAAGCTCCTTTATTTCGAAGTCTTTGATAAGAAGGCGTCAAAGACAAAGCCTGCTCTGCCAAAGCGGAGGCTTGTTAAGCCATATAAAACAGAATCAGGCAGCTGCCGGATGAGTATTTTCTGACAAAGGTAACGCAGTAGTTGACGTTTTCATGTAAAGAGTAACTACGTACGTTCCTTAAGGTAACTTTTGTTTTTTTCCGCCAGTTCTATTTTTATACCTGTTAGCATTCCTGAATGCGATTTATCTGCATAGTCCGAACTCCGTTGAAGGTAATGGCATACATTTGATGTTTACCTTTTTTTTGTTGATGGCCTGAAAGTACGCTGTTACATTGAATTGAAGGATGTCACTGAAATCGCAGCCAATATGGATCATTTTTTCAATGCGCAAAAAGTCGGCTCTGGGTATGGTGAAAATATTTTCAGGGATATTAATATTATCATTTTTCTTAATCTGTGCAGTCTCTTCTCCTGCGTCCCGAAACTCTTTTTGCCACGAAGTGCGATCTAAACTACTCGCACCTATCATAATTGCCCATTCTTTTTATACCCTCCAAAGTTTAACTACTCGTTTTTCTTATTTCTTTAACGCCGTAATAAGTCACAACGCCAATAATTAATATATCCAGTATAAATCTGCCAATAGTAATGTAAATTTCTTCCATACAAATAATTTTAGGTTGTGATATATGATGACAGAGTATGTAAGATGATCATCATATTGAATGTAAAATTAAACTCTAATTATTGGTAAGATTACATTAAGATGACGAATTGCCATTTTTGAAGTGTGAATTAAATAAGAGGAATAATGAAATTGTTTTGCAGTAGTTAAAATTTATAGAGGCGACTTATCAAAAAGATTAGATGAAAGTGGTTTTCCATATGTTTTAATTTCCTCGAGGCCACAAGATGGCACTAGTTTCCCGTTGTACAACATGGCATCGGGGCAGGCATCACACAAATCACGTTCACCGTCAACAAATCCGGGAGGTATAGTAAAACTTAATATTTGTATTATGTTTTTTTTAAACAACAATGAGGGTTTGCAGAGTACCTTTAGAATGAGTTTTAAGATGCTGGTTCGTAAGGTTTTTACTAATAAGCTTAGGAATAACAACTCCGTAAAAGTGATCTGGTTTCTCCCATTTTTAAATACATACGAATACTTACCATATTTATAATGATATATCATGAGTATGGCTTCAATGAATTTTTTGTCGATATAATCCACAAAAACACCTCCTTTAATCATCCAACCAGCCTGTAGCCATTTTATACTTGAATTTTCAAGTTGGCTGCCCAGGTAAGAGGCATATTTCAGATTTGGGAATTCTTGATGGATGACCTGGCACATCTCTTCTAAAGTGACCCAATTACTTGTTTCAAGCACTTCAGATTTATCAAAAACAACCTGCCGGATGGGAATAAGAGTAAGAAAATCTACTACTTCGGCATTTTGTTGAGCCCAACGAATGACCTCTGTTATTTCATTCAAATTTTTATGGTTAACAACAGAGATAAAGCCGAGGTTGATATTTTTTACAGAGGATACCATTTCTGCCCATTTTTGTCGTTTGGTGTTGAGCTCGATTTCTGTATGGTTTTTTTTCTCCTCCATCAAAGAATCTAACCGAATGATTAAACCCACCATACCAGATAGTTTCAGTTTTTTAATAAGATCTACCGTAAGGAGTAATCCATTGGTATGCACGAAAGCTTGCATTCCTTGTTGGGTGATAAAATCAATTATTTCGGATAATTTAGGGTGCATTAGTGGTTCGCCACCGCTAATAGAAATAATCTTGCAATTCCTGATTTTTTCCAATTGTAAGATCTCCTCTTTGATTTTATCCAAAGGTTCGTGTTTGCCAATATTTTCCGGTCGGTTGCAACCACGATAGCAACCGGGACACTTTAAGTTGCACATGGTGGTAATTTCTATCCAACCGTTTGGATTATCGTTTTTAGAATATGGAAGGCGGTAAAGTTCTGTAATAGATGGAGCATACATAGCGCTTGTTTTAGTAATTGAATATATTTTAAGGTATAGTCATTTTACCCATCACATTCCCGAAGCCATACTTATTCCCTATTTTTCCAATCTGAAGAACGTTTTGAGGTTGTATCGGTCCAAAAGAATAGGTTTCATTGCTGTTATTAAACCCCATTATTAATGTTTCGCTGATACAAGCGTATGCCTCTCCCTGCCTTAAAGGAAATCCTTTCAATGGCATTTTATCCATAGATGGCAAAGTGACAATACCACCTTTGATTACAGTTATATCGTCATCGTTCAGCAGTTCCTGAGTGCAATTTAGTGGCACAGAAATATCGCAAATTACAGCGCCTTTTTTGAAATGTTTCGACTCAAGGAATGGTTTGGCCTCGTTGGTGGCAACAATTATTAAGTCGCATTGGTTACAATGATCCAGATTGTCTATAATTTTTACGGGATTCTCGTCTTCCAGTTCATCTTGCAATAGGTTCCATAATTTATTGCTTTCTGGCATATTAGAATTTGCGATAATTTTTTGATAAAGTTGGCTGTTGAAAATTTTTTCTTCCAATTTGGAGTTGTACTGGTGTCCGCTGAAAAGGTGTTTCATTATGTGCCACAACAAATTATTTCCATGTTCTTTTGCCTTATTGCCTAATTTACCATGATTACCCATCAAAAGTATCTCACTACAACGATTCGTCAGAAATCCGGAAATGGAAGAAGCTATGTTACCACCAGCACCAATAACTGCCATCTTTATATTGGTCAGGTTCAAATTTTCGATGTGTTTTATAATATTTTGAACAGCGGTGTAAACCGTGTAGCTATTGCCTGTAGTTATATTTACATTCGAATTCAGTACAAGTTTTCCATTTTTTAATAATATTGAGGTAAACTGCCCTAAGCCAATTATTGAAATGTCAAATTCGCCATTCAAAATTTGAATGGCGTTATTGCAAAGCCTCCTGTAACAACTTAGCGACTCGCCTGGTTCAGCAAAGGCATCTTTGACCATTTGCGAGGTAAATGATAAGCCGGAAAATGTTATGGAAACAACATCTCCATGATCATTTCTTATATTTTTTCGGCCCAATATTAGCGGACAGGCCATGGGCAAAAGATTATGTAACAACTTCATTAGGGTATCATCATCCAATAATTTTAATGATGGATCAGCAGCTTTCACGGTGTTTAAATCAATATAATGGACTAAAAAGCCAACCTTGTTCATTGCCATATCACTATCTTCAAAAACAATCTTTCCATGTCTGTAATCCTGTATCCCCCTTAAACTTTGCCATTTGGGAGCAAGCATAAAATCTATCAATTTATACAAGTCTTCATAATAAAGGAAACCACATAACTCTTGTAAGGAATTAATGAAGTGTTCAATTTCCGCACCGGTAACCGAAAAACTTGGATGGATCCGTATTGTGGTAGTGTTAGAGAGTGGGACAGAAACACGTATGTTTTTTCGATTCAACAGCCAGGCCGAAATCACATAGCCCAAATAACCACTTCGAGACAGCAGTTGGAAACCATAACTCTGACTGAAACTAAAGTCTTTGAATTCAATACCTATCATTAACCCTTCACCTCTAATGTCGGTTATAATTTCAGGATACTCCTTTTTTAGGTCAAACAGTTTTTCTTTAATGATATTCCCTTTGGTAATGATGTCTTCCTTTTTGTGACCTGCTATTTCTAGGCTTTTAATGGCTAAAAGCGATGACAATTCGTCCTCTGCAAAAGTTGAAGTATGGTTCAGGCCAAATTCTGAGATATATTGCTCACGTTCCACTACCAAAGCACTTATTTTAACCATTGCGCCTCCCAAGGCTTTACCTAAAATATAGTAGTCGGCATATACGTCCGCCTTAAAGGATGATAGAAAAGTTCCGGTTCTAAAGCATCCAGATTGTACTTCGTCGAATATTAGAGGGATATGATTGACTGCTGTTATTTCTCGCAAAAACTTAAGAAATGGATGGGGTACAGGTAAAACACCGCCTTCGCCTAAGATAGGTTCAATTATTAATCCTGCAATTCTGTTTATTTCAAATTCTTTAATCGTTATATATCCATCTTTTTTCAATACCGGAACAACCAGTTTAAATTGGTTTTCATCAACAAGTTTTTTAACGTCTTTTTCGTCCCAATCAAAGAAAAGGTTATTGGTTTGATTGTCGGATAAAAAAGGGCGTCTGTATTGCTCGCGATAGGTAACGGAAAGTGCAGCCAGTGTTTTGCCATGATAGGAATTCCTAGAAGCCAGGATCAAAGGTGGGCTATTCTTGATACATTTTTCGTTATGTTTGATTATTGCGTTTTTGAAATCCTCAAATGTTGAGTAGGATAGATGATTAAAGGTAATCTTGAAAGGGCGATTCTGGCCGTGCACTTTAATATTCAACAGAGTTGATTCAACCTTTTTAATTATGCCGGATAATTTGTTGTTGTAGTTTAAATAAGCATGTTTAATCGCAGCTTCAACAGCCTCTGAACCGGAGTTGGCCAGTGTTGTTATATATTCTTTGTTGCTTTTGTGTGCAATCAGGTCATTTATTTTCTTAGCCAGTAAAGCGGTTCCTTTTTTTATGGACAGTTGAGTGTGAACAGGGATTTTCCTTTCCTGCAACTGGTGAAGGTATTTGAGTAAATCGGGATGGTTGTGCCCTAGTAAGGCACAACCATAGCCGTTGATAAAATCCAGTACTTTAATTTCAGCTTCCCCTTCTGTATAATAAAGATAGTTCTGCTCCGCTTTAATATATTCTTTATCCAACTTTAGCGCTTCCATTAGTCTGACAGGCAGTGGTCTTGCATATGCTTTATATAAGGAATGGATATATTCTTTCATAAAACTATAAATGAGAATGTTTATTAATTATATTGATTAAACAGCCAGGCATTGATAACCAGCTCTATTTTCAATTCGTCTTTCTAACCTATACGGGTAACCTTTGGGTAATATAATTTGATCCGCACACGCCGGTTAAAAGATATTTGGAGCATCGCCATTTTTAATATATCTGCGATAGTGTAAATTGACAACGAAAGCAAACAAGTACATGAATGGTCGGTTAAAAAATCGCTTATGAAAAATTGTCCTTTTTAAAATGTTAGGGATGGTATATACTTTGTTGTAAAGCCACCAATAGCGGTTCTCCAATTTTTCGGGAGTGATTTTTTCGGGAACATGAACACAATTTGTTGCTGTATATCTCGAATAATTTTCGTGAATTAACCTTCCCTGTTCCTTATATTCAGCATACAAATCGGAACCGGGCATGGGTGTCATGATATAAAATTTCGGGACCGGGATTTTAGTTTTCATGATAAATTCAAAAGTGGCTTTTATTGATTGGACTGTATCGCCGTCCGTTCCTATGATCATTTCTGTTGCAGGGAGTATGCCGGCATCAGCTATTCTTCCCAATAATTCTTCGTGCTCATGGGTTATCACCCATTTTTTGTTGAGTTTATCCAATCCTTCCTGGCTAAGACTTTCTATGCCCAGGCTAAGTATCCTACACCCAGATTCTGCAACGAGCTTTAATAATTCCGGTTTTTTTGCCAATTGTATGGAGCATTGACTGGCCCATGTCATGCGAAGCGGTTTAATCTTTTGGCACAGTTTTTCCAAATAAGTTGGGTTCCCGGCTATATTGTCATCTATCAAATAAAACCTTTTAAAACCCAATTCCTTTACTCGATAAATATCATTCATCACCTCGTCGATAGGTCTGGTAATATATTTACCTTTGTACAGGCAAGCGATTGAACAATAGCTACATAAGTTAGGGCAACCTCTTCCTGCCTGTACAGGTAGCATATAGCCAATTTTTTTGTTTATTAATATATCATAGTCGGGAAGAGGAAGGTTCTTTAATTCTTTGATGGGGTAATCGTAAACTTCATCTATTGTACCATTTAATTCATAATCCTTCAGTAGCTTCGGGTACGCAATTTCTGCATCACCAATGACAACGCTGTCGCAATAATCTTTGACAAACCAGGGCACCATGGATGGCATATAACCGCCCATAACCACTGTTTTACCTTTGGCTTTAAATGCCTTGGCCAAATCTATAGCCCTGAAGATAGCGTGGCCCATGGCGCCGATTCCCACAATATCTGCATCCGTATCCAGGTTAACATCTTCAACAATATCAATAATAACCTCTACATCCCAATGTTTAGGAGTAATAGAGGCTAACAAAGGAAAAGCAAGGCCTGGCAGGTAAACCCTTTTTTGTTTACAAGGTTTTTTGTTCTTGGCGCTGTACTGAGTCGGTTGAATAAATAGTATTTTTGGCATAATGTGAACCCTCCATAATCTTTTTCCTATATTGCTTGCGAATTTTTATTAGCCCCTTGATGATTTTATATTGCATAAGAGGTGAATACTTAATGTATCCCCATAAATGTTTGGGTTTGAAGATAACACGTTGATATAATTTGATGATGTTATTATAATATTCGCTCACGGTCATGTGATGTGGTTTTACCATGATATGTGCCAAATCCCATTTGGAGAAATCACTTCGGTCAATAATCAATGTATCTTCGTCTATGTAAAGTCCGGTCCCCTTTAATGGGGTGAGAGGTTGTAGGTTGATAAATTTCAATCCAAGTTCAACCATAATATCAGCAGCACGGTTGAAATCTTCCTGACTCCATGTGGGAGATAAAATAACCGCTGCGTAACAATCTACATTGCTTTCACTTAGTACCTTAAGAGCCAGTTTGTTGGTGCTTTCGCTGGTTTGTTTTTTATAACCGGATAATTCATCATTATTAAAGGATTCGAGACCAACAAGAACTGTTCTAAGCCCAATTGACTTAAACTCATGGATAATGTTTGGATTATCTGCAATAAAATCCGCTCTTCCAAAAACAAGATAGTTTTTGTTTATCCCGTTTAATTTAACCAATCGAATAAACTCTTTAAGCCTGCCTTTTTCCAATAAAAAATCATCATCAATGATATATATTTCTTTTTCTTTTATTGTTTTTAACTCTTTTATTACAATATCGATTGGCCGTGCAAAGTATTTTCCTCCCGTAATTATACGGCAATAACAGAAATTGCATTTATAGGGGCAACCAAAAGATGTTTTAAGCAGAGCTACCTTATTGTGGAACACATAAAAATACTTTTTGCGATATTTTGAGGTAAGTGTTCTGTCGGGTATTATCGTATAGAAATCATATTCTGGCAGTAAAGCCTCGTCCAGAATTTCCCCTTGCGATAAAACACCATTCGGCAAGTCGGCATTTCCTTTGATATGATCGATTAATTTGGGAAATGTAATGGTGGCATTACGGACCACTCTAAAATCAACATATTCATGATCAATATCTTCCGGAAATTTCTCAATGTGAATACCTCCGGTTACCGTAACGGTTTTGGGATTTATCTCTTTAGCAATACGGCAATACGCTGCCATAATGGCTGTATGTGTAATATAGCCGGTAATACAAAATACATCCGGATCATATTTGTGGATAAAATAAGAAATCGGTTTTTTCTCATGAATCATATCTATAACGGTCACTTGATTGTCAGCCTTGATTAAAGTAGCCAGAATTTCAAGTTCCAACGGTTCAACAACCATAATGTGTTGCAGGCCGATTGTTTCGGGCGATGGCTTTGGTCGTACAAATAATACATTTAAAGACCTTTCCATAATATTCAAGTTTAGTTATTGTTACTAAATACTTTTGTTTTTTTAGAAATGTGATTGTAGGATATCTGTTTTTGGAATATCCTTAGCAAACCCATAATTACTTTTTTGTTATGGTACAAAAACATATGTCTCTCATCTATTTCTCCACCTAATCTCATTTTGGGGATCTCTGCGGTCTGACCCAAATCGATAAGCTCACATTTATTGGTGAAACATGACTTTAATATGCTTATGAGATTGTTATGGTATGCCTGGTATTTATTTCTTAGTTCATAATTCAATCCTCCAAAAAAGAAAAATCCTCTGTTGTTATCGAAGCAGATTATGTTCCAGCAGAGTAAACATCCTGCAGCATAATGACTGGTAAGCTGAAAATTATCCGGTAAATTCCTGAAAAAATCAAAAGTCAATGTTTCCAGCTTTGTTTTTGTACGTTCCAGGATTTGCAGGTACAATTCATGATGCTCTTCGGTATAATCGGAGCATAAATTAACAAAGCACTCTACCCCTGAGAATTTTTGAAGGATATTGTTTAGGCGTCTTCTGTATTTCGATCTGATTAGTCCCTGATATTCTTCCCAGTTATTGATATTTTTCTTGAAAACAACAGAAGGTAATGTCCTCATATTTATTGCACTATCCTGGGTGAATCCGTTAATGAGATTGAGAGCAAGTATGAATCCTTTTTCCTTTTTCAGGATATATTCCGAAAGATATGTAAACTCGCATGTTTCTCCTATCAACCCACTTGCCGAAACGGATACAGGCAGGCCAATAATGTGAACTGTAGTTTGGTTGGTGAATTTGGAAAAAGTGAGCAAGTCCATCTTGATGGAATATACCACGGCCCCGGCTTTAAGACATTCGTCGATGTAAAGCTCATAATAACGCTGGTTACAGGGATTGTATTTTTGTAAATGAAGAAGAAAATCTTTTTTTTGAAAATAGCAAAATGTTAAATCATCCCAATATTTATTGAGCTTATTTACTGAAGTTACCCTTCTTATACTTCGTTCCATAAAGCGATTAAGTTAACTGATTCCTACTATTATTCTTGTTGGAAAATTAATTGCTGATTCTTTATTATTTAATGAGCATATCGGGTTTTGGCAATAGTTTTAATGGTACAGGTTATTTTATAATGCCTTGTTGGACATGTTTTTCAATAATGAGAATGATCAAAGTTTGAAAAGCGTCCAGATTATTATCCATTGCTAAATTATTATTTGCACCAATAGCACCGGTTTCATATATTTATAGAAGGTAAGTGTTGTATTTTAACAGCTTAGCGTAATTAATACAAACTATGCATATAAAAATAAAAGAGGTGATCAACCTAAAGGATCTAAAGAGTTTTGTTCAGTTTCCAGAATGGCTTTATAGGAATAATCCTTATCGGGTGCCTCCTTTATTTGTGAATGAATATAGTATTCTTAACCGTGACAAGAATCCCGCATTTGAGCATTGCGAGGCTAAATATTGGTTAGCCTATGATAGGGATCAAGTTGTGGGACGCGTAGCAGCCATTATAAATCATGCTCATATCAAAAAATGGAACCAGCGGTACTTACGGTTTGGTTGGATTGATTTTATTGATGATAAAGCTGTGTTTTTAGCTTTAATGGAAAAGGTAGAACAATGGGCATTACAAGAAGGGCTGGAAGCTGTGCATGGTCCATTGGGCTTTACCGACCATGATCCGGTAGGAATGCTCGTTGAAGGATTTGACGAGATTAGTACACAAGCTGCCACTTATAATTATCCTTATTACACAAATCATTTCGAAAAAGCCGGATACACAAAAGATACCGATTGGGTTGAATATGAAATCGAAATTCCTGATGTTACAAACGAAAAAATAGAACGGATCGCAAATATGGCCATGCAACGTTATGGACTTAAGCTGTTGGCAGTAAACAACAAAAAAGAACTATTGCCTTATGCCAGCGATTTATTTCAATTAATTGAAGATTCGCACCAACATTTATACGGTGTAGTGCCATTAACCAAAAAGCAGATACAAAAATATATTGAGCAATATTATGACATTATAATTCCTGAATTTCTTCCCGTTGTCATGGATAGGAACAACCGTGTTATTGCTTTTGGATTTGCGATCCCGTTTATAGGTAAGGCATTACAAAAGGCAAAAGGCAAGTTGTATCCTTTGGGTTTTATGTATCTTTTTAAGGCCCTCAAGAAGAATGATCGGGCAGAGTTGTGTTTAATTGCCGTAAAACCGGAGTACCAGAGAAAAGGGGTCAATGCGATATTGATTCATAACATGGTTCAAGTATTTAATTCAAAAGGAATATTAAAAGTTGAATCCAATCCTGAGCTTGAATCAAATAAGCTTGTTCAGGGCCAATGGAAATATTTCGATAAGAGACAGCATAAAAGAAGAAGGTGTTACATTAAGCACTTAAAGGTTTAATTATTAAAAGAGGAATAATTATTACTGTGCCAGGATACAAACAAAATTGCACCATTGAAAAAATACATCTATTTGTCTAAAACCAACTTCTCTCAGCATGTCGGAATATTCAGACATAGATAATAATTGCATTACATTTTTTAGGCTGTTCTTCTTTGAATTTATTTCGTCGGGTGAGAAATGTCTTAATTTCCAGTTTTCGTGTACCTGTCGGAAAAAACTATTTGATTCGTCATTCGGAAAGGACATTTTCTCGCATAAAATAAAATAACCATTAGGCATGATTGAATCTTTAATTTTATTCAATACGTCCCTTCTCTTGGGTATTTCGACAAATTGCAAGGTAAAAGCGGATACTATTAAATTGGATGGCAGATAATCAAACGTTTCAATTTTCTCATTTCGGAATGTTACATTGTTAATAACCTGGCATTTTTTTTTGGCCATATTGAGCATATGGTCGGATTGATCAATTCCAACAAAAGACAATTCCTTAGAGTGGTTAATGGCCTCAATGTTAAAGATAACTTCTCCGGTTGCGGTACCCAGGTCATAAACAAAGGCATGATCCGGTAGGATTTGTCGTGAAATCAAGGCAATAAGTCGTTGTACGTCATCATAACAGGGAATCGATTTCCTGACATGATCGTCGAATATTTTTGACACATGCTTATCAAAGGTCCAGTTTCCAACCCTGGATAAGATCATTTTTTCTAATGTAATATTATCCATATATTTTTCAGCTCAAGAATCCTAAAGCCACCTTCGAGTTTTATTTTTATAATCTTCGTATTCATCACCATGCATCCATGCTAAATGTTCTTCCTCAATTCTAATTCTAACCGTAAAGATCATGAACACCAGATTAAGTATACAAAATGTTATTACGTTGGGTAATGTCATAAACAGGCCTAACGCATTTAAAACCATTCCCAAAGCAATAGGGTTTCTTGATCTTCGATAAATTCCCGTAGTTATTAGGTCGGTTCTTTTTCCGGACCGGTCAATACCTATTCTCCAGGAACTTTTTAATTGAAGTTGCGAAACTCTCACCAAAACAAGGGATCCGACCATAATCGTGGCACCTGAGATACGGACAATTCCGATTTCCAGATAAGGTATTGGAACAAGGATATGGTAACTATTTGGGAATGCCGAGTACATCAAAATGGCCATTAATATAAAGACAAAGATGATTTGGCGGTAGACCTGAAAAATATACATCAATTTATCTTTTGGGGTGACCACTTCGGGATCAATACCATATTTCTTTTTGAAAGAAGAAATATTTTCTATGTACAACACCAATATGTAAACAATAATGTACGAGGGGAGGAAAATTCTGAAAAACAGTTCCATACTATTTCTGAAAGAAGGTGATTGCTTCCATCATATCATTAAAAGAAGGGTTTGCTTCTTCGAACACCTTTTTGTTTTTGGTACTTATGTCTGTCTCAATGTTTTCTTTAAGCACCAGGCTCGCATGTGGAACTTTTAATTTCTTAGGGATTTTAAAGAATGTAAACCGGTCTGGAGGTGTAACTTTTTTCAGGTTGAGAATTCCTTGAATATCTGCCGTATGATCAAATTCTGAGTGCGCAGCAAAAACACGTTTGGGAAATGGATCTTTGTCATCATATTCATCGAGTAAATCATCTGTTTCCTTAATCAGCCGAACCAGTTCACGGGCACCATCTTTATCAATTCTGGCATAGCGATAAGGATTTTCTCCAATAAGAGGTTTCTTTCCATCAATCCTATCAAGCCATTCCGTAACGCCTGTACGAAGAAGTCTTTCAATGATTTCCCCAAAAACGCCCAAAGGCCCCCCTGCCAAATCAAGCGCAGCAGAGAACAAGTAAAGATCGCCATTGATTTTAGGACTGATACAAGCCATATAAAAGCTTAAAGTTCCTCCTGTAGACAAACCTCCAATTGAAACTTGGTTAACTTTTGATGCAGCGGATTTAATGGCGAATCGCACGTTCGCTTTCCACTCTCTTAAATCTACACCTTCCATTCCCTTCGGTTCTTTAAGACCATGAAAATGGAGTAGGGGCAGGTAAACATTATATCCAAGGTTATGATGAAAATGATAGGCAATCGCACCCATAAAGTAGGGGGAGTCGGTAAGTCCGTGAACCAACACAATGGCTTTATCTGCACCTTCGTGTTCCATCATCGTGGGGTAGCATCCTTCTCTGATTTTGTCATGAGAGAAATAATCGAATTTTTGGTAGTAATCAAACCATTCGTTATTAACCTTGTTTTCTGGTGAATTCATGATCGTATGTTTTTGGAAGGTAATGTTTTAAGCTAATTCTTGAGTCAGGTTATGGTGTCTGAAGGATACTTTGTTTTTGCATCACTCACAAAGTGCTTGAAATGATGCATCTATAGGGAGCAAAAGGCACTGCTCCGCCATGGTCAATTCCAACGGAAAGGCCTGTGTAAAACATTTATACTCAAGTTACGATATGTTTTAGTAAAAATCCATACCATTTAATAGGGGAATAAATGAAATGTATTGGAGAATAATAATGCTAGTTAATACTCTAATGGTTGTTTGTAAGCTTATATGCATAGGAATATAAGCTTACATTAATATCCCAATCCCCCTCCCTACGACTGCACCGCAGTACTCTTATTTTAAGGGAAGAACCGATGTTGCTTATGTGGAACGGGTATTGATTAAATAAATATACTAGTCGATAATCTTCGTTTAGATATAATTACGGAGCATTATACGCTCGATTCACTATACTTAAAAATCGGTATAAATGCTTCTGATGGATGTTCTAACGGCAAACCAAACCATTTGGGTGTTTTTCGTTTCCTGGTCATTTGATTCTTTTCTGATTCTAAGTCCCGCAGCAATATTAAAATTGTTTCGTGGATTAATCAAATAACTCATATTACCATCCAGATAAGTCAGATTGGTTCTTAAACCCTGACCGATAGAATTTCCATAATCTTCAGGTCGGTAATCATTGTCTCTAAAGATATTTTGGCCAAAGCTGGGAGCATCTTCATCGTCAGAAAGGTCTTTGCCATACATGGCAAACATCAATTCAGCATTAAAAACAAATCGTCTGTATTGATACTTTACTTTGGTAACGCTTTCCCTGAAGTTGGCACCGAGGGGATGGGCCAGCTCCTGATTGTAATGGGCGTAATTTGTTATGGTTTCGCGGTGCGAGTAAGTATATGGCCTTACCTGGTTATATTCGGTAAGGAAATCAAGCTTGTTGATGCCGAAAAGGTTATAGCTTTTAAAACCCAGTTGAAAACCTTGTTTGTTGGCCCACCATTTGTTGCCGGAAAACACTTCGTCGAATTTAAATTCACCTAACACAAACTGTCCATATAAGGCACTGTTGTTGCCGACGATATATTTGGTGGTTAATCCCATGGTCATATTATCGGGCGATCCCAAAGAGTATTCTAATGGGCGAAAGAAGATTATAGGGTTAAGGTAGGAAAGGTCGAAGTTGCGTTGTCCCCTGTTATCTTGCCCAGCCCAAACAACGCTTTCGAATAGTCCCATCGATAAGCGGTTGCCGACATTGATGGTCAAATAGTGCGACGCTGAATATTTATCCAGATATCTGGAATCATTGCTTTCCTGTTCTTCAGTTATGTTGTTTAAGTCTCGATGTTGTGCCCACAACACATGATAATGAACCTTATTAAATTCAGCCGAAAACTTTAGGTAAGGATAACTAAACGAATTGTCGGAAAGTAACAACGAGCGATATCCATCGCCAATAAAATGTTTGCCCTGACCCAATTGCACATTAAACCACTTTGCAGGATTAAACGAAATAAAGCCTGTAGATTGAGCGTAGTCGTGCGCATTATCGCCATAGCTTTTGCTTTTTCCCTGTCCCGGTACTACTTTTCTTAGGTCAACAAATTCGTCCATATAATTCGGGAATACGCTTTGGTTCTCCACGAAATCGGTATAGAAATAAAAATTCTTGCCAAAGGTCCCTTCAATAAAAAGCCCTCGTGTATTATTCCAGGTGCCTTTTCCTTCATCCGTTTCGTTTCCCACACCAAAATCGAACAGAGGATTAATTTTAATGGTGACTTCCTCATTTTCCCATTTCAATAAATCATCATGGAAAATACGTTGCCAAAAATTCAATTTTCCTGATGGTACTTTTAATCCATCATATAACAAAGAATCTATATTTGTTATCGCATTGATCTTATCCAATTGGTAGGTACGAACAGAAGTATGAATGTTTAATCCGGGACGATAAATTATGCGTTCAAATGGATTGAATTTATCGTTGTTATAATGACTTATTTCCTGTGCCGACAGGTTAGTTGCTATTAATACTACTGTGGCAAATATTAATTTTTGACTAATTTTCATATGCTTTTATTTTCTTTCCATGGTCATATGGAACTCCCATGCAAATTCAATCATTCCTTTGCGTATAAATTAAATGATTGAATTTGTATGTTCTTTTCATTTTTTGCGAACTAACTGCTTTTATCACTACATATTGAGTGCCTATCAAGGCAAGATCCCGTTAAAACCATTATTCGTCTCAGCCGTGCCAATTATTCGCTTCGGCCGTGTCGACTTTTTGCGAATTGAGGCAATTTAGATACATTTTTCCATATCAAAGAAAATAGATTACCTACTTTGTTTTCTTTTAGAGCACGTATGTCTTCCCTGGTTTTCAAAAGTATGTTCTTTATGTTTTTGTTGCTGGCACCGCCCACTCTCATGCGGGTAATTACCATGGGAACATATGTAGCACTGTAGTTAGGATTTGAGAATAATCGAAGAATAAAATCGTAATCGGCCGCAATTTTATAATTCAGGTTAAACAATCCGATTTCGTCGTAAACCTGTTTTTTCAAAAACAACGTGGGGTGCGGGGGCATCCAGCCTGCTTTTAACAGTGATGGTTTAAATGGTTTACTTTTCCAATACCTTACCACCTTGGTTGGATCGTTAACCTGAACATATTCCAGATCGCCATAAATGGCATCCGTGTTCTTGTTTTTTAATACGTTTAGCATTGTTTCAATGGTTGAATCGTCATCCAAAAGATCATCGGCATGTAAAAATCCGATGATGTCGCCCGTGGCCATGCTGATTCCTTTGTTCAACGCATCATAAATCCCATTGTCCGGCTCGGAAACATACCGGTGGATAAAAGGACGATACTTGTCAACCAGGCCTATGGTTTCATCTTTTGATCCTCCATCAACAACAATATATTCAATGTGTGGATAGGTTTGATTGATTACCGATGTTATCGCACTTTCAAGGGTTTTCCCTGCATTATAGGTAGCAGTTATTATAGAAACGGTCATTATAAAGGTTTAAATATCGAGCGCAAAAATGAGGGCTTTAATTAATATTTACAAATCATTTGTAAAAGTTGTGTATAAATAATTACGGAACAGTTTTTATTTTGTTATAAATATGTTTATTTGTAATAACGTGAGTTCGAATTAAAAAAAAGCAATGTGGAACTCTGGTAAATAACCTTTACTATATATGACGCTTGTATTTATCTTATACCTAATCTTGTTGATTGGAATAGTTGCCTGGTCTTCCAACAAATCTAAAACCAATACCGATTTTGTTATCGGCGGAAACAAACTATCCGGTTATTCGCTCGCACTTTCCGAAAGGGCCACAGGAGAGTCGGCATGGCTGTTGCTTGGTCTTACCGGCCACGCCTATGCCGAAGGAATAACATCCGTATGGGTGGCTATTGGTTGTATGCTAGGGATCTTCTTTTTATGGATCTTTATGGCCAATCCACTTCAGCGAGTTCAGCAAAAATATGGAGCCGTAACCGTGAGTGCCCTGTTTGTAAACAAATTTCCCAAACACACAAGACCTATCACCATAGTTACTTCTACCGTAATTATTTTCTTTTTTATGCTTTATATTGCCTCGCAATTTTCTGGTGCCGGAAAAATATTCAACAATACTTTCGGTATCGATCCTTTATGGGGAATGATTCTCGGGTCGTTATTGGTAACATTTTATACCATGTTGGGAGGATTTATTACCGTTGTTGCCACCGATGCTTTTCAGGCTATTTTAATGGTGGTTACCTGTGTGGTATTGCCGATCATAGCTTATTTTGTTGCGGTTAATAATGGTATAGATCTCTCATCCATTGTATCAACTGTGCCGGATGAGATAGGTAATGCCGATCACAAAAGTGTTTTTTCTTTTCTGCTCATCCTAAACGGTCTCAGCTGGTCCGTAGGTTATACCGGACAGCCACAGTTATTAACTCGCCTGATGGCATTAAGAAACGATAGGGAAACAAAACAAGCAAGGGTAGTGGCGGTTATTTGGACCATGTTAGCTTATGTGGGTGCCTTTGCCATTGGTTTAATCGGATATAAGTTGGTACAATCCGGAGTTTTAGGTGATGTGGCCCTGACATTAGCCCTAGATGCCGAAAAGATTATGCCAACACTTGTGATGCTTCTATTGAACCCGTTATTGGCAGGAGTTTTATTGTCAGGGGCTGTTAGTGCTATGATGTCTACAGCTTCGTCGCAATTGATGGTGGCTTCGACGGCAGTAAGTGAAGATTTAATTGAAAGCAGCCGGAAACATCATTTTTCAGAGAAAAGAAAGTTGCAGATCAACAAGATCTTGATAGTTGTTGTGGGCTTGTTTGCGTTTGCATTGGCAATTTTAATGAAAGAAACAGTATATGGTTTGGTATCTTATGCATGGTCGGGTATAGGTGCTTCATTTGGACCGGCTATCTTACTGTTGCTTTTCTGGAGAAGGTTTTCTGTGGCTGGCTTGTATGGCTCTTTGCTTGGGGGATCAATTTCAACCATTATCTGGAAAACATGGTTGGCCGATATCACGGGCATATCAGAAAGATTGGTGAGTTATCTGGTAGCTTTTAGTTTGGCAGTAATCCTGTCGTATTTAATACCAAACAATGTAAATCAAACTAAACCCAATGGGGATTCATGATGGAAACCATTTTTGTATGAAAAGAATGACTTGAAACTTGCTTTGTTGATCTCCCCAAAGCTCACCAAACTATTTTCCCGGGCATTATATGGTAGGTTCCCGGGTTTCAAAGTTATTATAATCAATCCCAAAGCGAGGCTCAAAACCTTCTCGTAATCTATATCAAAATAGTTTAACCCGGATTATGCATTAGAACTTCGTCGTGAACATTGAAAGTGCAATCTTACTAGGTTTTCATCGTTATGGTGAGTTGAAGTGAAGCAGCGGAGTGTCTTGTTTTGAAACAATTTCAATGTGTAATAGATTTTCTAATGCATATTGCGGGTTTAAGGACGTTTTATTTAGGCCATACCTCCATCCATACACCAAATGCTGCTTGTTCGTTTGCGGGAGTCATATTAATAAAACCGCTGGATATCTTATTAAAAGCGCTAGTTATAAGTGGCTTAGTTTTTTTATTTGATTCTATAAATTTGTTCCATTCACCTTTCCGGAATGACGACACTTTCCAAAATCCAATAGCGTTTTCATCCACAAATTTAGGCAGGGAGATATTGACAATACCCATGTTGTATCGCCAGTTTATATCAACACAAGGATGAATTTTTAAATTTCCTTTAATATCCTTATATAGGATGGCATCCACACCAATAGGGCCTTCGTAATAATCATGCGGGGAAACTGTTTTTAAAGCTTCAATTAGAATCAAGGATACATTTTTAAGTAAATCAACTTGCAGAAAATTACTAATTTCATTTATTTGGTGAGGCCAATTTATATTTCCACCAACAAAGTGTCCCTTTTCGTCATTTATAAAATATGAGATACCTAAAAAGTCAATTTCTCCATCTTGCTTGATCTCCAATTGAAAGGAGAAATCAAAAACTTTATCCAACAAAGGTTCTGCTGTTAAGAACCCTTGTTGTTTTATGGCTCCCTTTATCCAAGGGTAATTCGCATGAAGATTTTTATGCGGTGCAATAACGTGAATTCCTCTTCCCGAGGAACTCCATGGCATTTTTAAAATAGCCGTTTTTTGCTTGCTCATCCACGAATTGAAATCTTCCAATGAAGTAAGTGAAATAGCTGGAGATGGTATATTAATGATTGGATTTATCACATCTGATTCGTGAATATACTTTTGGACTTTGTTCGTGGTATCCCTGCTAAAAAATGCCATACTGCTATCTTTCCAGCTAAAATTAGGCGACGTTTTAAAATCATCTGAAGTATTCGCTTTCAAATGTTTGGTTTTATGATGTATGGCGGGATTCCAACTCCAGGGTCTGATATAATTTAAGTTGCTGTTTGTTTGTTTCAACGAGCTTAAATAACGAATCTTTACAAGTCCTAAGGCATACCATTGTTCTAAAAAAGCGGGGTTCGGAAGATTGGGGGTGAGGATTATATCGCCTTTCGATGCAAAAAAGGAGGGCAGAAAAGCTAAATCACTTTCAAAATGCCTTAGGTTTTTAGGAGGCATATAACTGACCATGCCATTGGCGATTGCCATTTCGCCCGTGGGGTTATAGATGAAAATATCTGTCATTTATGTATTAACTGAAAAAAATATCGGGTGTGCTTTGTGAAAAATGCACTTATAAGTGCAATAGCCATCCCAACTATAGGGTTTCTGATTAATTTGACGATTTTTATAAATAATTACCATGATTTTAAACAGCTTTTTTGCCTGACAATATTCATAGTGCATAAACAAAGTAATTTCTTAATTTGAAATGACAAAACTATTCAATAAATATTTTAAAGTTTAGAGCAATGATTATAGGTGTTCCTAAGGAAATTAAACCTTCCGAAAATAGGGTTGGTATGACTCCGGCCGGAGTATTAGAGTGTGTTAAGGCTGGTCACACTGTATATGTACAATCTACCGCAGGCGAAGGTACCGATTTTTTCGACGAGAATTACGTAAAGGTTGGCGCCAAAATTTTACCCACCATTGAAGAGGTATATGCTATTGCTGAAATGATTGTGAAGGTAAAAGAACCTATTGAGCCGGAATATAAATTGATTAAAGAAAATCAGTTATTGTTCACTTATTTTCATTTTGCATCTTGTGAGCCATTAACCAAGGCCATGATTGAGCAAAAAGCAATTTGTTTAAGTTACGAAACCGTGGAAACCCCCGACAAAAAGCTTCCGTTATTGGTTCCAATGTCGGAGGTAGCCGGTAGAATGGCTACGCAGGAAGGCGCAAAGTATTTAGAAAGAACGTACAAAGGACGCGGAGTGTTGTTAGGAGGCGTTCCTGGGGTTCGTCCTGCTAAAGTATTAGTGATCGGTGGTGGTGTTGTAGGTACCCAGGCCGCAAAAATGGCGGCAGGAATGGGTGCCAATGTAACTATCATGGACAAAAGTTTAGAGCGCTTACGTTATTTGGATGATATTATGCCTGCCAACGTAAGTACTTTGGCAGCCAATGAGATGCGCATCCGGGAAGAAGTTCGTAAAATGGACTTAATCATTGGTGCTGTATTGATTCCCGGAGCCAAAGCACCCAAATTGATAACGCGCGATATGCTGCCTACCATGAAACAAGGATGCGTATTGGTTGATGTTGCTATTGACCAAGGTGGTTGTTTCGAGACTTCCAAACCAACCACACATGAAGATCCTACATATATTATTGATGATGTTATCCATTATACAGTTGCAAATATGCCTGGTGCAGTACCTTTTACATCAACAATGGCATTAACTAACGCTACTTTGCCGTATGCATTGGAGCTGGCAAAAAAGGGGTGGAAAAAAGCATGTCAGGACAATTCAGCTTTAAAGTTAGGGCTAAATATTGTGAAAGGTGATGTGGTTTACGAAGGTGTTTCTACTGCTTTTGATTTGCCATACGTACCCGTGGAAAACATATTATAACAGAATATATATTTCACAGATGTAATTTGAAGGCCAATTTGTTCCAACACAAATTGGCCTTTTGCAATAGAATGTGTTCATGCCGATTCGTCAACCTACAAGATTTTAATTTTCGACAGCTTGGTTTATATCAAGGGCAATGTTATTAACGCCGTAGTACTTCTTCCTAGTTCCGATGTAAATTCTAATTTCCCATTGTGTTCCTGAATTATCTTGTAGGTGATGGATAATCCCAGACCGGATCCCTCCCCGGGATCCTTGGTTGTGAAGAATGGGTCGGTAATTTTATCGAGATTATCGTTGTTTATTCCTTCCCCCGTGTCAAATATTTTAATGATTAAAGACTGCTCCAGGATATTTGTGGTAATGGTTATAATGCCCTTGCCTTTAATTGCCTGGCACGAATTGGTAAGTATATTGATAAATACTTGATGCAGTTTTCCTACATTACCCAAAACTGTTGATGATTCAGCATCGTAGTTTTTAACCAATTTAATACGGGTTTTTAATAGGTGCTTGATCATTAAAATACTGTTATCTATTATAGAGTGCAGGTCGCATTTTTCGTCAAAAGTGTTTTTGGTTCGGCTAAACTGGTTCAGTCCAGCCACAATATCCGCCGCCCTGTCAACGCCTATTTTAATGCTATCCATAAGTAACTGAACCTCTTCATCCTCAATTTCGTGTTCCCGAAAATAAAAATCAAGTCCTGTATAGCCACCCAGAATATAGTTCAACGGATTGTTTATTTCATGCGCTACGCCAGCAGTTAGAATTCCCAACGAAGCCATTTTTTCCTGCTGAACCAGGGTCGACTGGGTATCTTTTAATTTATCGATGGTTTCTTCTAGTTCGTGCGTTCGTTTTTTAACCATCGTTTCCAATTTGGTATTTTTCAGGGTCAGGTTACGATTGTACAATTTTGCGATAAGTGCTATTAAAAAAATACTTAGCAAGCAGTACAGAATATAGGCCCATTTGGTTTGATACCAGGCCGGTTTAACCAAAAACGAATAGGTGCTAATTTCACTAACCGTTCCGTAAACATTTTTAGCCTTCACTTTAAATTTTAACTTGCCATGCGGAATATTCGTGTATACGGCCGAAGCTGTCGGGGACCAAGGACTCCAATCTTTATCGAACCCCTCAATCATGTAGCTATATTGGTTTTTCTCGGAAGATTCGAGGAAATTGGCGCTGAAATTAATTCTCAAGCTGTTAAACCTATTTTCCAGAGTAGGTATGAATTCTTCGGTTTGGTTATTTATCACTTTTTTTCCTGTTGGGTTAAGAAAGGCTCCGTCAAACAGGATGGAGTCGTTGGTGGAGATAATTACCTTTCGAATAAGTACATTAAAAGGACGTGCATAGTCTTTTTTATTTTGGCTGTCAAAAGTACAAAAGGACTCGAACTGACCTAAGTTAATATACCTGTTATTTTCTACGGAAACAGAGCTTATTTGGCCTAACTTTAAAAATGGCTTAAAATTAAACTGAGCATTGCTGTCTTGTACCGTTAGTATTCCTGTTTTGTCTCCCGATATAAAATAAGAAATACTGTCAATCTGTTCTATCATACGAACGGCACACGAATCTTCGGTAAATGTTTTGCCCCAATATTTGTCATGCGTAAACCGGGTTAGCGAATCAGGGCTACCAGCCGGCGGTAATACGGCTTTATATATTCCTTTCGGAGTACTAATGTTAATTTTGTGATTAAATTTAGTTACCAAAGATTCCAGAAGTATGTTGGGCAAGCCATTTTTTTCAGAGAAATGCGAGATATGATATGATTTTAAGTCCTTGCTCATGAATCTTATCAAAAATATTCCTTCGTTTAAGGAGGCTAACCATAAGTTTCCATCGTTATCGAAAGCCATGGATCTTATCTGACTGATATTGTTGTCTTCAATACTAAGGGTATCGGTCAAAACTAAGTCTTTGTTTACCCCTGTCTCTTTAAATGTACAAATCACCACAGCGTTGTTCTGTCCAAGAGCTATTTTGTTAGGGTATTGTTTATCATGGGCAGCACAAAACACCCTAGTTAGCCCCTGATAGAAAGTTTTTGATTTATCGTTGACAATTTCTTCAACACCATACCAATTGCATAACAGTAAATGTCCGTTTACATCAATAATTTGATTGGGTGCGAACGGTTTTGCAATACTCTTAACAACATGATTGTCGTTTGATAATTTCAACTGATACGGCGGTAAATAATAAAATTTAATATCTGTTCCAATGTATTGGGTTCCGTTATGAAACTTAGAACAAACAACGTTAGCTTCGAGACCTTGCTTTTTGTAATAAAAATTAGCCGGATAACTAATGTCTATACGGGAAATGCCTTTCCTGGAAGTGGACCACAGGTTTTTTTCTGAATCAAGAAAAACACTAGAGACCAGGTCGGTGCTGAGTCCACGATTTGAATTTATCAGCTCAACAATTTCTCCCTGTTTATTAATAATAATAACGCCCCCCCTGGACGTACCTATGGCAATCGTACCGTTTTCCAGGTCTGCAGTGCTAAACTGATAGTTTTCGGCCAAATATTTTCTGGTAGCTTCGGGGATATGATGGTTCGTTAGGGTTTGTGTATTTAGGTTATATTTATAAAAGTGGTTTGTTTTACTAAATGAAATCAATAATTCAGTATCAGAAAATGAGTTTATAAAAAAATATCCTTGTTCGATAGTACTGAGTTCTTCACAATTTTTTAATAACACTATTTGGTTGCCATCAATTCTTGCTAAGCCGTTTGTCCTGTCCTTAATAAAAATATCGCCGTTAATTAAATAAGCACAGGGTAGTTGAAGATTAACAGGTATTACCTCAATAGTATTATTTATATATCTGAATATCCTTTTTCGAGAGAAGAAATAAACGCCCTGTTCCGAGGTGTATATCCTCCAAATGCTCTGGAAATAAGGTGCATCGTTAGGAACCAGGTGGGTCAGAGAATGATATTTTAATGTACCGATTTGATTCGGTTTAAAAAAACCAAAATCATTATTGCCTCCAATAAAAACAGTACCCAACGAATCAACAGCCAACGATCTGACAATAGAATGTTTGGGCATTGGATAATGCCTCCAGTTTGTTCCGTCAAATTCAAACAAACCCTCTGTACCGCCAAAGTACATGATTCCTCTTTGATCCTGGTCTATATCCCACAGTTGGGAATATGAATTATTGACGCTAGGATTATAGTTCTGCAAATAAGGTGATCCGTGATAATCTATGGCTTGTGATTGTATTGATATAGGGGTCAACGACAAAACCAATAACAATAATAGTTTTAATTTAACGCTCATTCCGGGTATTTGAGGACCAACTTGGAGCGATTTGATAAACTGAAAGTTGGTGTACTTGTTCATTTTTGCGAAAGATAATAAATTATTGAAGTAATGACCATCATTATTTAATCTGGCATTATCCACAATTAATTATATCTTCCAATATCTTGTTGGTTCTTGCAGCAGTAATACCGGTACTGACACAAGGTTTTCCTGCATTCAGGTGTTCCGTAACTTGCTTAATCAGGTTGTATTGAATGTTTTCCGGATTCAGATAGGGAAACTCCAAGGTTCCACTATGCGTATGTAATTGAATAGCTCGGTGTCCAAAACAGCTAAAAATGACCGTACCTTCTGTCCCAATTATTTCTATAGTATCCCTTTGGGCTTCATCTGTGGTCACAAAACTCCAGAGGCCGTTACCGACTAGCCCGTCCGTGAATTTAAAGCAGGCAGTTACCGTATCTTCAACCTGATACCAGGAGTTATTATTGGACGAAAATCCTTTAGCTTCAACTATGGGGCCAAATAAAAAGTCCAAAAAATCGAGTTGATGAGATGCCAGGTCGTAAAAAATACCTCCACCTGCAACAGACTTTTCTACCCTCCAGGCTTTGTTCTTTTCATCTTCGTTGGCTGGACGCGTCAAACGAATGTTCACCGCAAGAGGTTTGCCAATGGTATTATTGTCAACCAGTTCTTTTACTTTCAAAAAGCCTGGCAGTGTTCGCCTGTAGTAGGCCACAAATAGCGGAACTCCTGTTTCTTTTGATACACGATTCATTTCCTGGCATTCCTGGTATGATGTGGCCATAGGTTTTTCAACATACACCGGTTTTCCTGCTTTCATGGCACAGATGGCATAATAGGCATGTGTAGATGGTGGTGTGGCAACATATATGGCATCAACGTTAGGAGACGATATCAGCTGAGCGGCATCGTTATAATAATATGGAACATCGTGCCTTTGTGCATAGTCCTTGGCTTTTAATAAGTTGCGCCTCATAACTGCCATTAGCTTAGAATTATCGATCTTGTTGAAAGCAGGACCACTTTTTTTCTCTGTAACATCCCCGCAACCTATGATACCCCAATTAATTATTTTTGTCATGGAAAATTTGTTTTTAAAATAAAAGCAAATGTTATACTTTTGGACGATAACAATAATCAAATATATCGAATTTTGGAGCAGGTTAAAGGCGAAAAAAGAAATATAATTCAGGAAAAATGTTTCTACGATATAATAGGAGATGTTCATGGTAATGCCAACGAACTGGAAGAGCTGCTCTTAAAGCTGGGATATACCAAAATGTATGGCGTTTGGCGTCATGCCCACCGCAAGGCTATATTTGTGGGCGATTTTATAAACAGGGGACCAGATTCACGCAGAGTTCTGGAAACTGTGCGGGGAATGGTTAGCTATGGATTTGCACATGCTATATTAGGGAATCATGAGCTTTATGCGATCTATCATCTTACTAAAAACAAAGAGGGGAAACCCTTCAAAAAACTTTCCTACTCAAATAAAAAACTGGTCGAACAAGTAAGGCAAGAGTTTTACGGCGAAGAGAAACTCCTGAAAGGTTATGTGAAATGGTTAAGGACCTTGCCCATTCATCTCGATTTCGGGGATATTAAAGTGGTGCATGCTTATTGGAACGATGAATATGCCAACATAATCGAAGATTACAGGGAAGATGGCCGCTTTCGAAAAACAACTTTAGAATATATGGTGGATACCGGTCATGTGTTAGGAAATGCAGTTGCAAAATCCACCAAAGGAATTGAGTTTAACTTGCCGAATGATTTAATTATCAAGGATTCAAACAACAACAGAAGAAACAATTTCAGAATTAAGTGGTGGGAGGAAGCGGACAACAAAACCTTTTATGAGCTGAGCTACGGTAATAAGTTCCGATTGCCCGATTATACGATTCCAAAACAATTGCTCTTTCCGTATAAACATTATTCCGAGGATGAATCAATTGTGTTTTTTGGTCATTACTGTATGGACAAAGAAAACATGTCACCCAAGAAAAATGTTTGTTGCGTTGATTCCTGCATTGCTAGCGGAGGAGTTCTGGCGGCCTACAGGTGGAAAGGAGAAACCGAGGTGAACATGGAGAATATGGTTTTCGTGGAAAAAGAACTTGGCTTATTGCAAGGACTCTTTGCAAATAAAAGGTAATACTGGAAAAGATAATACCGGGCAGCAAAAATGAACCGTCATGTTATTTTACCGAAAGTGTGGTACGGTTTTAGTTGAATCCCTTAAACTTATTATATTTGTCCGATTAACCTGGGCAAGCCAATAACTTGTTTGTTTTTGGCTTGCCCAGGTTAGTATATGATACTTATTACCGTACAGTTATTTTTTATGAGAAAGATCTTTTATTCCCTTCATATACTCTTTTTGCTTGTCGTCTCGGCCAATAGCCATGCACAAATAGATACAGACAGGGTGCTGATTATTGGCAGGAATTCGTTGTATTACGAAGACTATGTGTTGGCTATTTCCTACTTCAACAAGGTAATACGCGTAAAACCCTACTTGGCCGATCCATACTATTTTAGAGCGTATGCCAAGTTTAGTCTGGACGATCTAAAAGGAGCCGAAAAAGATATGGACAAGGCGATCGGGATCAATCCGTTTCATGCTAGTTATTATAGGTTCAGGGGCGATATACGAAGCAAATTCGGATCCTATCAAAAAGCACTGGAAGATTATGGCAAGGGACTGGAACTCAGTCCGCAGGACGAAGGAATTTATTTTAACAGAGGTTTGGTATATATGAATACCAAAGATTACCAAAAAAGTATCGACGATTTTACTTCAGTGTTAAAAATCGATATTGCACAGTACGGTGCCTATATAAACAGGGCCATATCCAAGCTTAATTTAAAGGATACCATCGGTGCTGTTCGGGATATGGACGAAGCAATTCAAGTAAATCCCTTAGTGGCAGATGCATATCGCTTTAGTGCATTTATTTACTACGATATCAATGATTTTGAGAAAGCGATTGCCCGTATCGACGAAGCGATTAAATTGGATAGGCACGAGCCATCTTATTACATGATGCGGGGTGTAATCCGTTATCAGATGGATAATCTGGAAGGCACCATGCAGGACTTTGATAAGGTGATCGAGTTGGAGCCTAAAAATGCCATGGCTTATGCCAACCGGGGAATATTAAAGGTTGAAATAGGGGATGTGAACAATGCTATCGATGATTTTTCCAGAGTATTGGCTTTAAACCCTGACGATATGCTAACGCTCTTCAACAGGTCTTTACTTTATATCCGGGTTGGACAATTCCGTGATGCCATATCTGATTTAAACCTTATTATAGATCGTTATCCGGAATATCCCGATGCATACATGGCAAGAGCACAGGCATATAGCGGCATAAACAACAGTTCTGCGGCAGGTAAAGATTACAATATGGCTTACAAGCTGGAGCAGGATAGCCGTAAAAAAGCGGAAAGAAATACAGCTGCCAATAATGCAAAACCCAAAGAAACACGAAGCGAGAAAGATGACGATATCAGTAATCACGACAAGATAGCAGTATTAGACGATTTCGGCATTGAGGAAAGCGAAGTGGAGGAAATTGAGAATCTAAGGGGTAAGATTCAAAACCGCAATATCATCATCGATCTTGAAACGGTTTACGGATTGACTTTCTTTTCGGTAGACTCTTTAATCAATAGAACGAGATATTTTAAACCTGAGGTGACACAATTCAACCAGCGAAAGAAGTTTGGCAGACCACTTATATTCTCCAATAGAGAGGCGGAAACCGATGACAACAAAGCATTGGAGTACTTTACTAACATTAAGCAAATAGGAAATGAGCTTGAAAAAACACCTGAAAATAACGACCTGCGTTTTATCAGGGGAATTTTGTACGGCGTTGTGCTGAATTACACAAGTGCCATAGCGGAATACGATTATATTATAGAAAACACCGGCGGGAACAACTTAAACTTATTACCATATTTTAACAGAGCTTACATACGCTATAAGATGGTTGAAATGATGAAGACTTTTAAGGAGGAAGAACTTCCCGTGAATTTGTTATCAAAAAATACGGCTGCCGGATTTAAAAAGGATGACGTAGTAAAAGACGATGGTGTAGTGAAGCAAATGCTCGACTATCAGTTGATTGAAAGCGACTTGAGAAAAGTTCTTGAAATAGATCCTAAATTTGAATTTGCTTATTATAACCTGGGTATTTTGCAATGTATACGAAAAGACTATGAAGGTGCCATTATTAATTTTAATAAGGCAATTGAGCTCAATCCATTTTTCGCCGAAGCTTATTTTAATCGAGGTCTTACCCAAATTTATCTGAAAAACGATGAACAAGGAACCCTGGACCTAAGTAAAGCAGGAGAACTTGGTTTATACAAAGCCTATAACGTAATTAAACGGTACGGTATGCAACGCGTATTAAAGGACACGGAAGTAAATAAAGAGGAGAAACATTAGTAAATGGAGGAGTGGCTCGAACATATCGATACAGACAATAACGAATTTCAGGATGCCCTAAAACTTGTTCAATATACAAACCGGTCCGTTTTTTTAACGGGGAAAGCCGGTACAGGAAAAAGTACGTTTTTAAAATATATTTGTACCCAAACACACAAAAAACATGTGGTCGTGGCTCCAACCGGTATCGCAGCCATAAATGCAGGGGGTCAAACCATGCACTCCTTCTTTAAAATTCCGTTCCGACCAATTTTACCCGACGATCCTGATTTAAGTACAAAAGACGGCCGTATTTACGATTTCTTAAAATATCGGAAAAATCACCAAAAGCTTATTAAAGAAATGGAGCTGTTGATTATCGACGAGGTTTCCATGCTTCGCGTGGATATTCTTGACTTTATCGATCGTGTACTGAGAGTTTTTTCAGGCAATATGCAAGTGCCTTTCGGAGGGAAACAGCTTTTAATGGTGGGCGATGTGTTTCAGCTGGAACCGGTAGTAAAAAGAGAAGAATGGGCCATTTTAAAGAGGTTCTACCAAACGCCATTCTTTTTTTCGGCCAGGGCGTTTCGTAACCTGCCCTTGGTACAAATAGAGCTTAAAAAGGTATATCGTCAGAGTAACCCGGAGTTTGTGAATTTACTGGATAGAGTCCGGGTCAATGCCGTTAAGCAAGATGATATCAAAACCATCAACCAGCGCTTTCAGCCTACCTACAACGCTCCGTTGGATGAGCTTTTTATTACCCTGGCTACGCGCAGGGATACCGTGGATTATATTAACGACCATAAACTGGAGGAATTGGAAGAGGAAGAAATCACTTTTGAAGGTTATATTTCAGGTGAATTTCCCGAATCGGCTTTGCCCACCCCACGGCAGCTAATATTAAAGGAAAACGCCCAGGTTATGTTTATTAAAAATGATTCCCCTGATCGCAGATGGTTTAACGGTAGCCTTGGGCGGATAGATGAAATCAATGAGGAAGGTATATATGTCCGGCTGGAGAATGAGGAGATCCACCTCGTTGAGAAAGAAGTATGGCGGAATGTTCGATATAAATACGACGAAAAAAACAACCGAATCATTGAAGAAGAAATAGGATCGTATCAACAATATCCGGTAAAACTGGCGTGGGCTATTACGGTTCACAAGAGCCAGGGTTTAACATTTGATAAAGTGATGATCGATTTCACCGGTGGCGCTTTTGCAGGAGGTCAACTGTATGTCGCACTGAGTCGTTGCCGCTCTTTGCAGGGAATCATCATGAAATCGCAGATCACCCCCCGTGATGTCATCGTAAAAAGGGAGTGTGTCGATTTTTCGAGAAAGAGCAACAACAAACTTCAAATAAAAGAAAGTCTCGATTCTGCCCGGGCCGACGACGGTTACAAAAAAGCCTTAACAGCCTTTCGGAAAAAAGATTTCAGGACTTCCATGGAGGAATTAGGGCAGGCGGTAGCTAAAAGAAACGATCTGACCAAGCCTGTCGTACTTCGTTTTATTTCCCGTCAGTTGAATGTGATTCAAAAATTAAGCAAGAAGGTAAAACAACTGGAAAGCAGAGAAAAAAGACGAAACAAACAGCTTGCAGAGTTTGCCCGGGAATATTTTTTGATGGCCAACGAGTGTTTGGTGAAAGCCAACGACAAAAGTGCTGCAATAGCCAATTTAAACAAAGCCATAGTGTTAAACCCGGATTTCTTTGAGGCCATATTCAAAAGAGCGGGACTGAAAGTAGAGATCAACGATTTGGATGGGGCAGAGGCCGATTATTCCTTAGCTCGAAAAATAAAACCACGTACCTTTAAAGTCTATTATAATAGAGGTCGGACACGTATTTTGCTACGCAACCTAAATGGTGCATACAATGATTTAAAACAAGCTGTTAAGCTGAAGGAAGATCATGCGGATTCTTATTATTATTTGGCCCAGGTATGCGATAAATTGGGTGAGAAGGATGAAGCGGAACGATTCAGGAATATATCAGGCAACCTTGGATTTGAAGATGAAGGTTAGTCAGCAGTCGTCAGTGAACAGTCAATAGTCGGATTATCCAACATGAATGACAAACGGTTGTACTGCTGACTGTAAACTGAAACATTATTTCATTTGCGTTTTAATATATTCTGCTACCTGGGTATGTCCCTTCGAGTTCGCAAAATCCAAGGAAGACTCACCGTCGACGTCTACCATTTTTAAATCAGCACCATGGGCAACCAAAGTTTTAACCACCTCAAGCTGACCTTCTGCTGCGGCCATCATTACGGCTGTCCAATTCTCCTCATTATCCATCAAGTTGGGTTGGGCACCATTTTGCAATAAGGCCAGTACGGTGGGTGCAAATGGGCCAGTGGATGCATACATTAATGCGGTCCTGTTAATATTGTCCATTAAGTTGACATCGGCGCCATGATTTATCAATAACAAAACTATTTCGGTATGTCCGTTAAAAGCAGCCATCATTAATGGCGTACGTTTGTTGACATCGGTGGAGTTGGCATCAAAACCATTTTCCAAAGCTCCTTTTATTGTCCCTATCTTGCCATCTAATGCACTTTGAATTATTAAGTCACGATCGAATATTTTTTCCGAAGCAGGGGTTGCCGTTTTTTCCGTGGTTGGTTTTTTGGTTTCTCCCTTTTTGCTTGTTGTTGAGTTACAACTGAATGCCAAAAATACGGTGAAAGTTATTGTAGTAATCAATATTAGTTTGTTCATGCTTGTTTTTGTTTCTAATGAACGCCAAAAGTAATACTTCTATATTAAAATAGGGATTTATCAATGATAAATTGTCAAAATGTTTAGCCATCTTATTTGTTGCTATTGCTTTATCTGGTTGAACAGGCTACAATTCTTGATTAATGCCTTGGAAAATTAGACTAAATCTATCACTAAATATGAAAACGCACGTACAATCAATATCTAATTTTAATTAAATTAATTCCAGCTAATATGAATGAGTTGATTCTTTTTACTGTGATTGTATCTTCAATGTTGCCCATTGGATATTTGGGACTAAAGATTGTTTTTAAAAAATCAATTATTTTTTCGCTTTCCTGGTTAAATCTGATCATTGTTTATTTTTCATCACTCATTTATTTTACGGTTGGAAGATTGGGATTGATTCATTTGGTTTGGGCTATTCCTGTTGCCTGTATGATAACAGGTGGGTTTTATTTGCGAATAAAAGCAAAAGTCCAAAAACCTTTATTGGATACCATAAGTCATCTGAATAAGATTGCCGAAGGCGATTTGCAAATCGAAAATGTAAAAGGGATTGAACATCAGGACAATGAATTAGGTATGATTACGAATAACATTCAAAAGTTGGTATTTGTGCTGAGACACTTGGTAAAAGAGATGAACAAGGGTTCCCGAAAATTATCGAAATCAAGTTCTTTACTGGCCAATAATATCCATAATTTGGCCAGGGATTCCGCTCAGCAAGCCAACTCAAGCGAATATATAGCCAATACAATGGAATCTATAGCTAAAAGTGTGGGGGAGAATACAAGTTATGCACGGGAGAGCAATGAACTGTCCCAGGAAAATATGGCTAGCTTGAGAGAGCTTTTTGAAATATCCGCTAAAATTACGGGTATGGTAGAAGCCATATCAAGTGGGACAAAAGAAATAGATGACATTGCCAAGGGAACCAATATATTGGCCTTAAATGCGGCTATAGAGGCGGCTAAGTCAGGTGCTGCAGGTAAAGGGTTTACCGTGGTTGCCCATGAAATCAGGAAACTGGCCGAGCGAAGTAAAGATACGGTTTCGCAAATCACAAAGCTTTCTAAAGATAGCAAAAAGCTGGTAGAGAGATCGTCGGGTTTGTTTGATCATATGTTGCCCCAGATCGAAAAAACATCGGAGATGGTCGCGGAAATATCAAACGCAAGTGTAAAACAGCAAGTGAGCGTGGAACAGGTTAATTCTTCTATAAAAGAACTCCATGAAATAGCGCAAAATAACGTGGAAGCTTCGGAAGAAATTGCATTTACCTCGGAGCAGTTAAAAGATTTGTCTGATAGCCTGAAAGATTCGCTTCACTTCTTCAAAACATCCAATCCTGCCGCAAAAGAACGTATGGAAAATGTCAAAATGGCTAAGGAAAAACAAAAAATGAAGAACAATATCCTCGAAAAGAAACAGTCTGCGTAACATATCCTGTCTGATAATCTAACGATTCATCAGTATTCTTTGCAGAACAAACAGTATTCAATACTGTTAGTTAATACACGTGCAATAGCATTTCAATAAGCAATTATTATGGTTTGTCATAAAATTGATGGCTAGTTGTGGTTGTATTATTTAAAATTGTATTGAAATTGTAGGAAATGGATAAAAATGGAGAAGCAAATATAAACAAAGTGGTGAATTGTAATTTCTGTTCGCTGCCTTTCGAAAAATCTCTGAGTTTTGAATATCTTATTCAGGAAATAGAAAAAATCAGCAGACATAAAGAATTTTTACTAAGTGAATCTGCCTTCAGAATGCTCGAAAAGCTGGAGGACGTACCGGAATTGAAAAAAAAGATTACAGATTTAACCATCCTCGACAAACACGAAGGTTTGGTTAAGCAGTTGATGATGTTTGTTTTTAACCCGCTGAATTGTAACGAGGAAATAACGGCAGCTTTTATACCATTCGAAAAAAAGCCGTTTTACAGTTCCCAAAAATATAAGGATACCATTGGCGGGGGGAATAAAAAAATCGAAATCATCGGTAAAGAAGTTGAAGACAAAGACCTGGTCTCTTTTATTTATCAGGCCTATTTTATCATACTGGATAAGGTATACAACTTTAAACTGCCGATTGACATTCCGTTTATTTTTAAGCTGTTAGACCACCAAAACGAATCGGTTAAATACTACAACAAAAACATGGACATAAGTTACATGAATGTAAAACCGATTGGCAAACTCAAAAAGTTGAAGCACTCGGAAATTATGGCTCTTTTTGACAGGGACCATGATTTGGATTATTGGAACCAGGTGATACCTTTGGATAATTTTGAGATTACGGGATTTATGCGCTTCAAATACAATAATATCACGCGTGAACATGTAATTTCGGAACTCAAATCGGATCTGCTGAACAAAAATACCATTCTTTCTTATGATGGATACCACCGTATACAGGAAAAAATCCGATCGTTAATGGACAATCCGTTGGTCAGGTTCGGATTGGCGTCTATGTCGGAAACCAATAATCACGAGGAGCATAAAAATTTTCTGTGGAAGCCTATTATCCCTCATGATGACTTTAAGCACAAGGATTATGAGGGATCGATGTATGAACAAGCCTATATCGAACGCAGAATTATTCTAACCAGTGACCTCAAAGAGGTTAAGCAGACCAGGCTCACAAAAACTTTATTGGATAACGGAATTAGCAGTTACGCAGTAGTTCCCTTGGTTATAGAAAAAAAAGTGGTGGGAATGCTGGAGTTTGGTTGTGCCTTGCCAGGTGCTTTAAGCATGATACAGTTAAAAATGCTGTATGATCTGTTTCCTGTTTTTGCGCTGGCTATTCAGCGTTCGCAAGAAGAATGGGACGATAAGGTACGGGCTTTTATACAGGAAGAGTTTACGGCCATTCATCCAACGGTCGAATGGCGTTTTAGGGAAGCAGCCTCGAAAATATTAAACAGTACCGACGGGAATACAAGTGTTGATCCTATCCTGTTTTCGGATATTGTACCCATATTTGGTGCTTCGGATATCCGGGGATCCTCCCTTGAACGTAACAATGCCATACAGGCCGATTTGAGCGAACAGCTGGAATGGGCATATGATGTGTTGCAAATAGAGAAACAGGTGCGCGAAATTCCTTTGCTGAGTGACATCAGTTATAAAATACGCACCCATCTCAAAACCATCCGGCAAGGACTAAAAGCAGGCGATGAAGTTAGTATCGTAGAGTTTCTGAAACATGAAATAGATCCATTCCTGTTGCTAATCAAAGAACGTGATCCGGAATTGACAGGGCCTATCGACAAATATTTTAATATGCTCGACCCGGAGCTGGGTGTTCTCTACAAAAAACGAAAGGCTTTTGAAGACAGCTTAACACTGATCAACGACAACGTAACCGAGATTATCGATAAGGAACAGGAAAAAGCACAGGATGTGTTTCCGCATTATTTCGAAAAATACCGTACCGACGGTGTCGAGTATAACGGTTACCTGGGCCAGTCGTTGGTTAAAAACCTTACATACAACGACATGTATCTTAAGAATATCCGTTTGTGGCAGTTGTTGGTTAAGGTGAAGATAGCGAGGCGTATACGCGAAATACAGCCTGAATTGAAAATCAAATTGGATATCACACAACTGGTATTGGTACATTCAAACCCGTTAAGTATAGCCTTTAGGCAAGACGAGAAAAAGTTTGACGTGGCCGGTGCCTACAATATCCGATATGAGATAATCAAAAAACGTATCGATAAGGCTATGGTTAAGGGTAGCAACGAAAGGTTGACTCAAGTGGGAAAAATAGCTATTATATATTCGCATGCCGATGAAATCGCCGAATATAAGAGATATATAGAATATATGATGGCGCAAGGTTACCTGAAAGGCGTAGTTGAAGAATTGGAACTTGAAGACCTTAAAGGAGCATCAGGCCTAAGAGCTTTAAGGGTAGAAGTGAATTTTAATCCAGCGCAAAGCTGTAAAATTGACCAGAAAGTACTGGAAAAAGCTGTGGAATAACCTTGTTGTGCATGATACTATGGTCAATCAATGCTGTTGAAAAATAGTACACGCGTTTATTGAAATTGGAGAATGGGAGGCTTTGGATTCTGTAAAAAAATTGCTTAATTCACTATTGAACAACGAAACTTAATATGAAATATATCGACCGTGACCTGAGTTGGTTATCTTTTAATGCCCGTATCCTTCAGGAAGTGGAAAACAAAAACGTGCCTTTAATGGAAAGGTTAAAATTTGTGGCCATTTATTCCTCAAACCTTGAGGAGTTTTATAAAGTGAGGGTGGCGGGACACAGATTTGAACAAAAATACAAAGGGGATAAAAAAAACAAGTTTGGCTTTCGCCCTTCTTATGTGCTTCAGCAAATTAATAGTATTGTTAGTAAACAGCAAGAGTATTTGGGGCAGTTGTTTTATACCGAAATTATCCCGGCTATGGCGGCAGAGGGGATCCACTTTCTACACAAATATTTAGGAGCAAGGGACAAGGAACTGGTTTCAGAATACTATGATGAACATCTAAAGGGTAATTTTACCCTGAAGAATATTACAGATGAAAAAAGTGTAGACTTGACCCACCAAACCGTATATCTGTATTTCATTTCAACAAAAGGTAAGTATATTTTAGAACTGGACTACGATCGGTGGGGTAGGTTTGTCACTATTTCTAGGGATGGTAACGAGACACGGATTATTCAACTCGATGATATTTTCAGGTATAATGTGGCGAAATATCTGTGTGACGAAACTGAAGTATATGCCGTTAAGATATCCAGGGATGCCGAATTATACATTGATGAAGAACAGGAAGACAACATTGTACGTAAAATAAAACGGAGCCTTAAAAAAAGGGAAACAGGTCTTCCCAGTCGCCTGCTGTTTAACGAAGACATTCCTTTTAAGCACATTGACTATCTAAGAAAAAAGATCGATGTGGATATGACGGGTCTGTTGCCAGGAGGGAGGTATCACAATTATTACGATTTCTTTAAATTCCCATTTTTCACCAACAAGCCGCACCTTTACAATGAGGATTATCAAACGATACCTTGTGAGAAACTAGAACAAGCAAGGGACTGTTTTGAAGAGATTCGGAATGGGAATGTTTTTTTGAGCTATCCATATCAGGAATTTTCGTATGTTTCACGGGTGTTACACACGGCAGCGTACGACCGCGATGTGGAAGAAATAAACATCACGCTTTATCGTGTAAACAAGACTTCTGAAATTTGTAGGGCAGCAGAAATCGCGGCGCAACAAGGCAAACGAGTGTTCGTATTAACCGAAGTGTTGGCACGTTTTGATGAAGAGTCAAACATATACTGGGGAGAAAGACTGGAAAAAGCCGGGGCAACAGTTAAATATGGCGTGAAAGATTTAAAAGTTCATGCCAAGATATTTACCATTAAACGAAAAGAAAAAGATTCAACGATAACATATGCCTACCTGGGTACCGGTAATTTAAACGAAAAAACGGCCAGAATATATGGAGACCATGGATTGCTGACCACGGATAAAAGGTATACCAAGGATCTGGACGAAGTATTTTCTTATTTAAAGAATGAGAAATACAAACCGGAATTTGAGCATTTGCTGGTCGCTCCATTTGTTTTGCGCAAAGGCGTTTACCAGTTAATAGATGAAGAAATAGTTTGGGCGAAATCAGGTAAGAAGGCTGAAATGCTGATAAAGCTAAACAGCCTCGAAGATCCTAAGATGATTGATAAACTGAGAGAGGCTGCCGATGAAGGGGTAACTATTAATATGGTGGTCAGGGGGATTTGTTGCTATTATCCTTTAACAGAAAAGCAACAAAACAATATTAAAATCGTTAGTGTAATTGACCAATTTCTTGAACATACCAGAATCTATCATTTTAACCATGGTGGATCACCCGTAACGTATTTGGCTTCGGCCGATTGGATGACAAGGAATCTTTCCGGCAGGATTGAGGTAGCATTTCCAGTCTTTGACGACCGAACGCAACAATTCCTGGTTGATGAGATAAACTGTCAACTATCCGATTCCTTGAAAGGGCGATATGTTACGCAAGATGGTGAAAACGCATACGTGGAGGGTAACAATGATAAGCCATCACAACAAATCATGTTCGATTTAGTTAAAAATACATGTAAGATATTAGTATAAAACAATGGTAGAAACGACTTACAGCACATTGGTTAACGAATGCATAGTGATTGCATCTGACGAAATAACAGCTAACCAAAACGGAAAATTGTATCATCATAACCTGGAACATACATTAAATGTGCTTGAAGTTGTGACATTTTTTGCTGAGAACATACCCGAAATATCAGAAAAAGAAAAGGAGCTGTTGCAAATTGCCGCTCTTTTTCATGATGTTTGTTTTTGTAAAGGTGTGGTTGGGCATGAAAAAAATTCTGCCGCATTTGCCCGAAGAATTCTGAAATCAAAAAATATGAACCATATTGATATTCTTACTGTTGAGCGTATCATCATGTCAACCAAACTTGGCTATAAACCAACAGATCTTTTGGAAAAGACCATAAAAGATGCGGATATAGCACACATTGGTAAAAAAGATTATTTTAGGAACCCATTTATAAAACTATATAAGGAAATTAACAGTTTTAAGAAAAAAACGCCTCAAGAATGGATTAACGATTGTATTGTGTTTTTTGAAGAGCACCCGTTTTACACCAAGTTTGCACAGGAAAACCTAAACCCGCAAAAGGAAAAAAATAAAGAAAAACTTAAAGCTCTATCGGAAATGGAAATAAACTCAGAGGAAGAATTAATAGAACAAACAGCAAAGAAAAAGGATAAGAAAAAGAAGAAAAAAGTTGGAGGTGTCGCCGGAAAAACCGAAAAACCAGACAAGGGTATCGAAACAATGTTCAGGGTAAACCTAAGAAATCATGTGAATTTAAGCAGGATTGCCGATGACAAAGCCAATACCTTAATTAGTGTAAACGGTATTATTATTTCCATAGTTCTTTCAACACTTTTTCCTAAGCTGGACAATAACGAGTATTTAATTTGGCCAGCGCTAATTTTAGTTGCTTTTAGTATTGTAACCATTATTATTGCTATTATTTCAACTATACCGCGTACCACGCACGGATTCATTTCTAAAGAGGATATAAGTCATAAACGGGGTAACCTGACTTTTTTTGGCAACTTCCACCGGATGGAACTGGAGGATTTTGAATGGGGTATAGGCGAATTAATGAAGGATAGGGATTACTTGTACAACAGCATGAGTCGTGACCTTTACTTTTTAGGAAAAGTACTTAATAAAAAATATGCCTATTTAAGGTGGGGCTATATTGTTTTTGTCACGGGTCTGGTATTTTCCATCCTTTTCTTTGTAATCGGAATCATGAACTATCAACAATAATAAACCCGCAAGCTATTGTTTATTTAGCTGGCGGGTTATTCTTAATTACGCGTGTCAGTATTTTATTATCTAACCGTTAAATTTACATCTAATGTAAAATCGTCATAAATAACTTTGTCACCTAAATTATCAAAGAATGATTTGGAACCGTATCTCACATCGTATTTGGCACGGTCCACGATAAGTGTGGTTGTGTATTTGTTTCCACTTTTGGTAACTTCAAATTCGATAGGGTGAGTGTTTTCTTTAATGGTCAAATCACCTGTTACCTTGGCAACGTTATTTTTAAAGGTAGTACTGCCAGTTATTTTTAATTGGGCTGTTGGAAATTTCTCTACACCAAAAAAATCATCCGACTTTAAATGGCCAATGAGTTTTTTTCTGTACTCGTCGCTCTCAATATCCGCATTGGTAATCGTGCTCATGTCTATCAAAAAAGTTCCGGCAGTAATTTGGTTTCCTTGGACGGTAAATGAACCCTCTTTCAGTTTAATATCTCCGTTATGGGTGCCTCCTATTTTTTTTCCTTCCCATTTGATACTGGTTCTGCTGGCATCTACCTGATACGTCTGCGCAAAAGTTGAAGAGGCTACTAATAAAGCCGTAACTGCAAATAATAATTTCATTGCTTTCATAATTCTTAGTTTTTGTATTTGTTATTGTTTTAATTTTCAGATGTTAAATATAAGGTGGTGGCATTTGTGTTTTTACCCATGCGCTCATGTCTTACTTCGTATCACTTAGGGCTCTCTTCTACATGCTTCTGACCCCTTGGCTACTATTGTCAAACAATCTATTATAACTTAATAGTTCATTGGAATTTCTATTAACAACAAACTACTGTTGCTTTGGGTTTCCAATTCTATTTTTTGTATTTCAGTAATGCCGATGGCATCCCGTTTGTTAAGTGTTTCTCCTGCAATTTGGATACTACCTTCTATAACCATAAGGTATATGCCATTGTTTGGTTGATGTATCTGATAGTTCACTTTTATCCCCTTATCAAAATCACCCATGTTAAACCAGGCATCCTGATATATCCATACGCCCTGGTCATTTTTATTAGGGCTCAAGACTTGAATAAAATCATTTTTCTTTTTTAGTTTTTTCAGGTTGATTTGATCATATCTGGGTTTAACATTTTTCGTATGTGGAAACAACCAAATTTGAAATAACCTCAGCTCTTCCTCCTCACTGTTATTAAATTCACTGTGGAATATTCCTGAACCTGCGCTCATCACCTGGATTTCTCCTGCATGGATAACTGATGCATTACCCATACTGTCTTTGTGGGCAATGGATCCTGACAAAGGGATTGTAATTATTTCCATATTATCGTGCGGATGTTCCGGGAATCCCGCACCTGGCGCAACGGTGTCATCATTTAATACCCGTAAAGCACCAAAGTGAACCTTTTGAGGGTCGTAGTAATTCGCAAAGCTAAACGAATGCTTTGCATCTAACCAACCATGATTTGCATGCCCCCTCTCGTCTGATCTGTGCAGTACTGTATTCATAGCTTAATTTTTTAGTTTAACCCGCCATATTGCATTAGGAATCCTGTTACACACCTCTAATATATCATCCGGGTTTAATACAAACATACAGCAAATTTTAAGGCGAGGGGTTGCGAAAATTAGTTGAGGTATTGCAATAATCAGATTTATGGATATTTTACTCTTTTAATAATGATCGAACTTCTAAAAGATATTTGATCTTAATAGTAAAAATTTAAAGGGTTACCACAATCTAACAATACTGTGGGATGATTGAATATAATTGAGAACAGTGGCTGATCCGAGGGTGAATATTTCGCTCGCAATTATTTAGTCTCTAACGTTTTTCTCAATATCGAATGCCAGGGCTATTTTCTACTCTCTAATCTAAATGTGCCAGGGGTTTGGCTGGTTAGTTTTTTAAAGAAATTGCTGAAATGTGCGGGCTCCTCAAAGCCTAAATGGTATGCCAACGTTTTGTTGCTTTCTTCGGTGAACAATAGCATTCTTTTGGCTTCTACAATAATCTTTTCCTGTATATATTCCTTAGCCGATTTATTGGTCTGCGATTTTACGTACTTATTCAGGTAGTCCCCGCTAACGGATAGTTCTTTCGCATATTCCGATACTTTATGCCATTGTTTATAATGTTGTTCGATCAATTTTTTAAAATTAACGAATAAATTGTTCACTCCATTGCTATGAACCGATTCTACCTTTGGAACAGAGCACAACGAGCTTACCTGGATGAAAAACAGCTTTAAAACAGCTCCAAGGGCTTCATATTTATAGGGTGTATCATTATTGCTGTAGAATTGAAACTGCCGGATGATGTTTTTAAAACGGTCAAACTCATGGCGGTTTAATTGAAGGGGAGGAGAATCACCAAACGTATTATATAGGTATACCTGATTAATAAGTTCTTGCATAATATGATTTTTTAGCAGAAACTCCCTGGTAAAGTTCATGACCCAACCGGTTGGCCTCTCGGGATTGAAAACATTATGTACCTGACCCGGATAAACAAAGTGTACGGAAAGATCGGATATTGCAAACTCTTTAAAGTCAATCATGTGTGTCCCGCCGCCATTCTCATTGACAATGATGGTATAGTAATCGTGTCTGTGCGGCGAATCGCTGATCCCATTGTTTTGGTCGAAGATTGCCCCTGTATCTTTGATGATAAAATCGACCCGTTCGCCTTCGGGATTGGTGAGCCCGTATGTGACAATATCTTGCATTCGCTTTACTTTTTTACCTGTTTAGTATCTATAAATACCTTAAGAATCAGTGCCAATTTCATGGACGTTCTTTTGTGCCCAATTGTTTGTTCCGACCATGTTGGTTACAAGCTGTAAAATAGTTTAAAAAGCGCACAAAAAAAAGGCCGGCAACGTATCTTATACGCTCCGGCCTTACCATATCCCACACTTCAGTTAAGAAGTACCTTTAATCCCCAGCTGTCGTAACTCCCCAGTATTGACAGCTGGCGTTTCTTTATTCATTATTTTTCGCAGTACCAATTTACCCACCAGCTCTGCTTCTTTTTTGCTGGCAAAATGTTTGTTTCCTGCCATGGCCGGTATACAATCCTGATGAATGTATACCTTGTTGTTTACCTTTATCTCGTAGCCCCAATTCCCGTTTTCATGGAATGTTTCCAGATACGCCTTTTGATTGGAGGACTGGCAAGAAACAAGGCTTGTGAAAACAATGAGTATGGCAACATATTTAATCCTTGCTTTCATATTCATCATCCGGGCTTAATTTCCAAACGTCGTCAAAAGAGTAGCTTCCATTTCCTCCAGTGGCTACATACCCTTCGTTGTTAATTGTAAAAGCAACCGCTCCGTTTCGTGAAGTACCTTCAAAATCGGTTTTTTCTTCCCAACGGTCTGTACTTGGTTCATATTCCCATGTTTCAACGTTGTTACCTCCTCTTATTCCTGTAGTTACGTACGCTTTACCGTCCATAACAAAAGTAACACCACTATATCTGTCAATCGTGTAATCGTCATCGTAACTATCATCTTCATAATCACTGATATGTCCTAGTTCAGTCCAGTTATTTTCCTGGGAATTGTATTTGTACATATCGTCCAGGTATTCGTTATCATAGCCACCTAAAACATAAGCCTCTCCATTTATTACAAAGCTCATGGCATCCCTTCGTTTGGAACCGTTAAAAGTGGCTATCTCTTGCCAAGTGTCTGCCTCAATATCATAACTCCAAAAATCTTTATTGGTAGCACTAATTTCTTCAGAGTTAACCTCTATATCACAATAACCAGTTCCCACATGACCTTTACCATTGATATAAAATGCTGTTGCTCCATATCGGGCATCACCTCCAAAATCATTTTTCTGTGTCCAGGTATTGGTGGTTGGGTTATATTCGTAGAAATCTTTTAGTTTGTCATCTCCATCATAACCGGTGCCTACGTAACCTTTTGTGCTCGAACTAAATGCGATAGCTCCATTTCGGCCAACGCCAGGTAATTCTGCAATTTGTTTCCAATAGCCATTATCGGTATTGTAGGACCAAAAATCCTTTAAGCGAATTTCTTCCTCCGTATAGTACCCCGTGCCTATATAAGCTGTATTCTCAATCGTAAAGCAAACAGCTTCCGTTCTTGGCACTCCGCCAAAGTCTCCCATTTCGACCCAGTTACCCAAATAATCGTCATCGTCGTTGCTACAGCTCACAAATGAAATACTAGTGATAAAAATAGCCGATAGTATAAATAGTGAATGTTTAATCATCTTCTTTAGTAATTGTTTATTGTTTTTGATAATTAATAACCCTGCAAACATACGTTACCGTGTTGCACGATGTGGCATAGCTTAGACACTAGATGGGATTTTATCGACGAATATTGCCTTTTCTTCTACGAATTGGCGCTTAACAGGATTTTTTACTGGAAACCAGTTAGGCACTGGTAGTGTAAGATGCAGATTAACTATGGCAAACGGGATTGGCTATTATAAAACTATTTTAGCAAAAAAATAAATAAACGATAAAATCGCCTATTTCGTCGATAAATAAGTCCAGTTAGCCTTACTTGTTCGTGTTTTAAGTTGAGTATCCTTTTTTTTGCATTTTAAAATTAATTGAAATGTATAAAATATTATTGCTATTAACAATAACTGTTGGATTAGTGCTCTACTCATGCGACGACATGAGTGTCGATGAACTTAAGATGGGACAAGAATACATCAACGATGAATCGGGTATCATGCTTATTGACACATTTTCTTTAGAACTAAGCACTGTTGTCATTGATTCTATCCAAACATCGGGGAGGTCGTCTGTATTGGTGGGAGATTATACAGATGAAACATTTGGTGAAATAATTTCAGAACCGGTATTTAGGTTAGGAATACCTAGCACAAGTAACTTTGATGATGATGATGTTTTCGATTCGCTTACTATTTGCATGTATTACAACAATTATTACTTAGGTGATACAACTGATGTTTTTAATATGAATGTCATGGAATTGGCCACCAATTGGGATGATTTGGACCAAACAACTTTCTATAATATTACTGAGGTGGATGTTAAAGAGGAAAGCCTGGGACAAATAGAATTTTTACCACACCCATATAAGGGTAAGGAGATGGAACAACGGTTAAACGACGCTTTTGGACAGAAGATATTCGATTTATTTATTGAAGATGCCGATGAAATTCTGACAGCTGATGATTTCCAGGATTATTTTTATGGATTGGTGCTTCAAGGCAACCCAGAAAACGGGACGGCCCTCGGTTTTGCGTATAGCGATACCTCACTGTGTTTGAAAATGTATTACCATAGAACGGATCTTGAGAAAGAGGAGCTGGAAGCAACTTTTAGCATCGACAATGCATCGTATATGTTTAACAAAGTGAAAGCGGATAGAAGTGAAACACGGTTTGCGCCATTGGTACAGCAAAAGGAACATATAAGATCCACAGAAACAAATGATGAAACACTGGTACAGGGAAGTTCAGGCCTGATGACCAAGATAAGGTTTCCCGGTTTGAATAATGTTTTACAACTTGTTGAGCTCGACCAGATTATAAAAGTGGAACTGGTTTTGATGCCAACGGATAAAGCAGAGGATATTAATGATTTGCCTTCAGAACTTATGCTGTACGAATCTAACCGGATTAACAGTCTGGTTTCGTATTATACCGATAATTCAGGTAATACTGTTAATTTGGTAATCAATGATGCTGTCGACAATTATGAAAGTAATCCGTACTACAGTGCTGATATTACCGACTATATCATCGAAAATTTATTAACCGGGGAGTTTAATTCTGAATATTCCGATCAATGTATTTTGGTTGGGTTGCCAACGGATTATGAGCGGGAAACGTTTACTACCGTTTTATTGGGAGGCGAAAAGAACAAGGACTATGAGCCTAAATTAAACATCTATACCTATTACTATTAAACCTGGATTAACGTAGCAAGCAATTAATTGTACAAGCTAATTGGTTTAAAGGGTTTTAATAAATATTCAACGCATGAAACAAAGCATAATACACTTATTTACAATAGTTATCATAGTTCTGTTATTCACAGAAACGATTGCGGCCCAAAATGGAGCCCCTTCAGCCTACACAAACTTTGGGGTTGGTAGAATAGAAAGCGCTGCCACGGTTAAATATCAGGGCATGGGTGGTGCAGGCATTGCTTTGCCATCGCAATATTCGGTTAATTCATTAAATCCGGCTTCGCTAAGCAGCATAAAATCTGAGCAGATGCTGATTGATTTCGGAATACGGTCGAGTTACACCAACTATGAGCATGACACAGAGTCGGGCAACGGACTCTCGGGCGGATTAAACAATATTAACCTGGCTTTTAGGTCAGGTAAGCGATGGGTGACTTCATTTAATATTTCACAGTATTCATCGGTGGGCTACAATATTTTATCGACTGATTACATTGAGGGTACCACAATGCAAATATCGAAAAGCTACGAAGGATCCGGGGGGCTGAACAAACTGGCCATGAGTAATTCGTTGACGTTGGGAAAAAACCTTTCGCTGGGATTGGAGTTGTCCTATATTTTCGGGAAACTGACAAAGCAGGAAAACTATTACTCAAGCGTTATTGGAGGTGAATTGGATATAGAATATGCCGATTTCTTACAGCAGATATACCTAGAAGCAGGTTTTCAGTACAAAATTCCTTTGGCGAAAAGCAATGTGTTTGTTGGCGCCACATACAGTCCCGAGGCAAACTTTAAAACCAGCCGCGAGGTAGTGACTTCCAGCACCAGTGGAGCAGGTATCTACGAAGATTTAGATCGGGAAAGTTATAAAATACCCGCTACCTACGGAGGTGGACTGGGATGGATGAATCATCACGGTATACAGGTTGCCGTAGATTATCGGTTTCAGAATTGGGCCAATATAGATTATGGCAATTCGCTGGCAAATTATAAGGATAGTCATCGGTTCAGTGGCGGTTTGGAGTACCAAAGACGGAAAAGCAGAAGGGCAAACCCATACACCTGGCGGTTAGGGGGGTATTACGAAGATTCCTATATAGAAGTTAAAGGGAAAACTATTCTGGACAGAGGGATTACCGCAGGTATCGGAATTCCGATGCGTTCTAAAAATTCATATTTAAATATGAGCATCAATTATGGGCAAAGAGGTACCGCCAATAATACGCTTATCACCGAAAATTATTATGGAATTAGTGTCAGTATGTCGATGCTGGAAGGCTGGTTCCGGAAAAGACAGTTTGAGTAAGCTTTAGAATAAAATTCATCCTGAACAAATTAGTGTTATTAAAGGTTAAACAACAAACCTTGAGATGATGCGAAAAATTAAAAAAGAAGATGTTAAACAGGAGGTGTTTGACTTATACGATGCCTATGCCCATAATAAATTAGATAGAAGGCAGTTTGTTGAAAAACTGGCTGTTTATGCGGTAGGTGGTGTGACCGTATCTGCGCTGCTCAGTTTTATAATGCCCAACTATGTTAAGGCCATTCAAATAAAACCTGATGATGCCAGATTAGATTCAAAAACTATAAGCTATGAATCGACTTTAGGCGGTGGACAGATAAAGGGGTTATTGTCCAAGCCTTCCAGCCCCAAAATAAAATTGCCGGGCATTATTGTGGTGCACGAAAACAGGGGGCTTAACCCGCACATAGAGGATGTAGGAAGAAGAGCCGCCCTCGCCGGATTTATTTCGCTTGCACCTGATGCGCTTTCTCCATTGGGAGGTTATCCGGGAAATGATGACGATGGCAGAACGATGCAGCGCAAACGGGACCGCAACGAAATGTTGGAGGATTTTATCGCTGCGTATGAATATTTGAGAGCGCATAAGGACTGTAACGGAAAAGTAGGGGTTGTCGGATTTTGTTTTGGTGGATGGATTTCGAATATGATGGCGGTTAAAGTTCCTGGTTTGTCTGCGGCCGTGCCGTTTTATGGCGGTCAGCCGGATACAAAATTGGTGCCTCAAATAAAAGCGCCCTTATTGCTTCATTTTGCCAGTCTCGACAATAGGGTGAACGAAGGGTGGCCGGCCTATGAAGAAGCGCTTAAAAAACATGGCAAAGAATATACAGCTTATATTTATCCCAATGTAAACCACGGTTTCCATAATGATACCACACCACGTTACGATAAAAAAGCTGCTCAACTTGCCTGGAGCAGAACCGTTGCTTTTTTTAAGGAAAAGCTAAAATAATTCAATAACTTATAGCAATTAGCTAATAATATTCGGCTAATTGTTATATTTTCCTTTCCACAACCTTTTTAACCTTTCCAAAATTTTATTCTCTTGCGCATTGTTTTGGGGTTGGTACAACCTGGCATTCTTAATTTCATCGGGCATAAAATCCTGTTCTACAAAATTTTCCGGATAGTCGTGCGAATATTTGTATTCCTTACCGTAGCCCAGGTCCTTCATCAATTTGGTTGGCGCATTGCGTAAATGCAAGGGTACCGGCAAGTTACCGGTTCTTCTAACCAATTCCTGTGCTTTTTTAATAGCCAGGTAAGATGCATTACTCTTAGGGCTTGTTGCCAGATAAATAGTGGTTTGGGACAGAATTATCCTTCCTTCCGGCCACCCCACCATCTTGATAGCTTCAAAGCATTGGTTAGCCAACAATAAGGCATTGGGATTGGCCATACCGATGTCTTCCGCCGCTGAAATAACCAATCTACGGGCAATAAATTTGGGATCTTCACCACCCTCCACCATGCGAGCCAGCCAGTACACTGCAGCATCCGGATCGCTGCCTCGGATAGACTTGATAAAGGCCGAGATGATATCATAATGAATCTCTCCGTTTTTATCGTAGGCAGCCGGGTTCGATTGCAGGCACTTGGTGACGCTCTCATTGGTGACTTCAATCTTGTCGCCGTCATTGGCATTCACAACCAACTCTATAATATTAAGCAGTTTACGCGCATCACCCCCGGAAAAACGGAACAGTGCCTCTTCCTCTTTAATGTCGACTTCTTTATTTTTCAGGAGTTCATCCGTGTTCAGGGCTTTTTTTACCAATTCCCGTAAATCTTCAACCTCCAATGATTTAAGCACATACACCTGACTTCGAGATAGGAGGGGAGATATCACTTCAAAAGAAGGGTTTTCGGTAGTAGCTCCAATCAAAGTAACGATTCCTTGTTCCACAGCTCCTAAAAGTGAGTCCTGCTGCGATTTGCTAAAACGATGAATCTCGTCGATAAACAGAATAGGATTGGGGCTATTGAAAAACTTGCTTTTCTTTGCTTTTTCAATCACCTCCCTAACATCCTTTACACCGGAGTTAATAGCTGAGAGGTTATAGAAGGGGCGGTTGAGTTGTTGCGAGATAATTTTTGCCAAGGTGGTTTTTCCTACCCCCGGAGGTCCCCACAAAATAATGGACGATATCACACCCGAGTCAATCATCTTGCGCAAAACAGCATCCTTGCCAACAAGGTGCTTCTGTCCTATATATTGATCCAAAGATGTTGGGCGTTGGCGTTCTGCCAAGGGAGGATATCCGTTACTCATATTTTTGTTTTTAATGCAACAAATTTAATATTTGTCAACGGATTTACCCTGTGTAATGTTATTATAAGTTTTATATTCATCCGATGAGTTTTGTAATAATTGAGTGTAATTAGTGGACGGTGAACCCTTCTGGATAAATATTGTTTCATCTTTAACAATGAAAGCTTATTATTGTACTCCTTTATGTGCATGGTAGGCTTATTAAAGAAGAGGGAAATGAAGGGACTATTTTTAATTTCGATAGTATTATTTTTATTTATGAGTTCAGAAGCAAAAAATAAAGAAAAGGCCACGCTGGGAGCGGGCTGTTTTTGGTGTGTGGAAGCTATTTACGACCAATTGGAAGGCGTTATCTCCGTGGAATCCGGATATTCCGGGGGACACGAGGCAAGTCCTACTTATAAGGAGGTGTGCACCGGTAGCACAGGGCATGCCGAGGTTTGCCAAATAACCTATGACGCCGATGTAATATCCTTTGGCGAATTACTGACCGTGTTTTGGTCCGTCCACGACCCCACGACCCTAAACCGACAAGGAGCCGACGTGGGCACACAATACCGATCTGCCATCTTTTACCATAACCAGGAACAAAAGCGAATAGCCGAGGAGCAGATAAAAGTGGTTAACGCACAAAAATTGTATGATGACCCCATTGTAACAGAAGTAACCGCTTTTACTAAGTTTTACCAGGCCGAGGATTATCATCAGGAATACTTTGCCAACAATCCCAATCAGGGTTATTGCCGAATGGTGGTTGGTCCCAAGGTGGAAAAATTTCAAAAGTTGTTTAAGGATCAGTTGAAGAAATAATCTGATATATATCCTGGAACTTACATAATATGAGAGCAATATGGTCATACGAAGCATGGCTTTAGCAGTCTTTCAATTGATTGGATAGCCTCCCTGACTATAAAAATCCCATCATTCATCTATGAACAAAAATTGTTATCTCTGGTTTTCTAATTGTTAATTTATAAAGACAAAAAAATGAAATCGACTACTAAAATTTTTAGCGTACTTATCTTGACAATTGCACTTGTTAGTGTTTCAAACAAGGTTAAGGCGCACTGCGAAATACCTTGCGGAATTTATGGGGATTCTACCCGTGTTGCACTTTTGTATGAGCATATAGAAACCATTGAAAAATCTATCAATCAGATTGTTAAGTTATCAGAAGAGGATGAGAAAGATTACAATCAGATGGTACGTTGGGTGGTTAACAAAGAGGAGCACGCCACTAAAATTCAGGACATTGCCAGCCAGTATTTTATGCATCAACGAATCAAGGTGAAAGATCCCTCAGAAACGGAGGCTTATGCCAAATATATCAAGCAGCTAACGCTAATGCACAAAATACAGGTATATGCCATGAAGGCCAAACAAGGAACCGATTTAAAGTATATCAAATTGCTTCGGGAAACGCTCCATGATTTTGAGCATGCTTATTTTGGTGGACATTAGCGATTGTAAATTAAGTCGATCAATTATGACAACATAAATGCCGGTTAAGACGAATTATTCTTAATCGGCATTTTCGTTTTGTAAGCGACAGAAGGTATTGGGTATGATACGCTCATTTTAGAATCAGTCATCTTCGATTAGTGCACTTGTTTATTTTCATAAAAAATCAAAAGACTCAGCTAACAAGGAGCTGGCTTTGTATTTGACGTTTTCTTAACAAAAGACATAAGAAAAGTTTCTTTCCTTGCAAACACAAACTAAAGAAAAATGAATTTTTAAAGCTTTTTTAACAGTCTTTTTGCACGGGCTGCAAAAGCAACCGTATTGTTAGGAATTTGTTCTTGGATAACAAGTTTCAGTTCTGGCTTTAGTTCCGGAAATTTTGTTGAAATATTATATACCAGTTGCATCGCATGAACCTTTACTGCGACCGGAATTGTTTGTGAAGTAAGCATATCAAAGCAGATATTAACAAAACTACCATCGACTTTGTCTGTTATATCGTTAAACGACAATAATTTGCCAACAATTCTCTGGATGCTGCCTGATTTTGTAGTTTGGAAAAGTTCGATCATTGGGTCCATGTATGGCAGGAGCAATTCAGGACTTTCCTCAAAAACATGATCCAGTACCCATGCCGCAAGCCAGTATTTTTTGTTTTTGTAGTTCCGCATTAAAACGAAAAGTTCCTCTATAAATACCGGATTTTTAACAATAAAGGAGGAAAGCAGCAGAGCGTCCTGTTTCGACCTGCAATTGAGTACCTTCTCCCTTATTTCTTTCTGGTCCATAAACCAAACGTGCATTTCATTTAAAAAGGCCGGTAATAATGATTTACCGACCCAAAAAAAAATTATATCAAATAGTTGAATAAAGGTGGTCACCCAGGCAGTTCATCTCCAGGATGGTCCAAGGCTACCGATATATGCGATTGTACAATTTTCCATTCGCCATTATTCTTTACCATTACCCCGCTGTGCCTGAATCCCTCCAGCCTGAATGGGTCTCCTTTGGTTTCGATACTGGTATCAATCAGTTGCGTATACCAAGCAGTATCACCAATATCCGATATTTGTATACGGGTGTTGTCCGACATTATTTTTAGGCCTTTCCGCCTATCGACCATATGCTTCATGTGATTCATGAAATTGGACCTGCTTTCCCAATACTCATCCAGGTCTGTACCAATGTGAACCACATCTTCTTGGTTTGCAAAACAACTTGAAAAAAGAGCGAAATCCCCTTTTTCCTGAGACAATAGCAGTGAATCTAATACCAATGCCACATCCTTTTTTTGCTGTGATTTCATAACCTCTTTTGTATTCATTACGTATGTTTATAAGGTTTCTTGATTTAATAGGCGCTTTGTTTGTGAATCCTGTTGTAAGCTATAAAATTACGACACAAACGAGAACTTGTCAAGATACAAGATGCAAACAAATTAAGGGGCTTAGAGAAATATATGTTGATAATATAAATATGTTCGATTATTGAATTGATTTGCACATTTGTCTTATTTTTGCTTGAACAAACTATAATATGGAATCGCTAGTAAACCGAATTATACCAAAATATATAAAGTTTTTGGGATTAATAGCTGTATTAACCCTGTCGTTGATGGCAGATGCCCAGAATTTATCTACCCAATCAAAAAAAGCAGCTACACTTTACAAAAAGGGATTGTCCTTTTACAAATCGCATAAATATGAATTAGCAGAGAGGCCTTTGGTCCAAGCTATAAATAAAGACCCTCAGTTTATCGAAGCTCACCTGTTACTGTCAGAGGTGAGTTTCGAAAAAAAAGACTATTCATCACAAATAGATTACCTGGAGAAAGTGGTTGGCTTGGATTCTACCTTTTTTATTTTTAGTTATTATAATTTGGGAGTAGCCAATTTTAAGATCAAAGAATTTGAAAAGGCCGAGGGTTGGTTTAAGAAGTATTCTGCCAAAACAAAGGATGATGAGCAGAAGAAGAAAGCAGAAGATTGGTTGGCAAGGGTTAGGTTTGCACAAAAAACGATAGAAAAACAGTTGGTCATTGAAGCTGAAAATTTGGGCCCTGCCGTTAACAGCAAAAATAACGAGTATTGGCCAAGTATTACGGCCGATGGGCAAACATTGGTATATACGGTCATGGTGGAACGCGATTCCCTGGTTACAAAAATGCCTTATGCAAATGCCATGGCCAATCGTTATCATGAGGATTTCTTTAGGTCGGTAAAAGATGAATCAGGGGAATGGAGTAACAGGACACAGCTGTCGGCACCCTTAAACAGCATGAGTAACGAAGGCGCCCAAACCTTGTCGTCGGATGGTAACTGGATGTTTTTCACGGCCTGCGGAAGAAGTGATAGTAAAGGGTCTTGCGATATTTATTTTAGCCAAAGAACCGCAACAGGCTGGAGTTCGCCTAAAAATATAGGTGCCCCTGTGAATACACCGTATTGGGAATCGCAACCTTCGTTTGCGTCGGACGGTAAAACCCTGTATTATACCAGCAGCCGGCCCGGAGGCAAGGGGGGCAATGATATTTGGCGGGCATCGTTATTGGGCATAAAGTCGGACGGTACGCCATTCTTTGGAAAGCCGGAAAACCTGGGCGATAAAGTCAATACCCCTTCAAACGAGATATCTCCTTTTATCCACCCCGATAACAAGACTCTGTATTTTGCGTCGGAAGGCTGGCCGGGCATGGGCAAGGCCGATTTGTTTATGTCCCGGATGAAAGATGATAAAATCGATTCAGATCCCATTAATTTGGGAGTTCCCATAAATACCGAGGGCGATGAAGTGGGATTGATCGTAACAGCCAGTGGTGATAAAGCTTATTTTTCATCGGACAGGTTAGGCGAATCTTTTGGTGGAAAGGATATTTATAGTTTCGATATGCCTAAAGAAATCAGACCGTTGTCAGTGTCGTATGTGAAGGGACGGGTGTTCGATATCCGAACCGGGGAAAAGCTGAAAGCATCTTTTGAACTGAAGGACCTTAGCAACGGAAAAATGGTGGTGCAGGCATTGTCTAACGGGTTTTCTGGTGAGTTCCTGGTTTGTTTGCCTGCTGACGGATCCTATGCTTTAAACGTTTCTAAAAAGGGCTATCTGTTTTATTCCGATAATTTTCGGATGGATTCGACGGCCACGGCCAACGATCCCCAAATACTCGATATATATCTAAAACCGTTGGAAGTGGGTGAACAAATAGTGCTCAACAATATCTTCTTCGAGACTGATTCCTATGAACTGAAGCCTGAATCGGAAGTGGAACTAAAAAAGTTGTTGTTGTTCTTGAAGGAAAATGCTCAAACAAATTTTCAATTATTGGGGTATACCGATAATGTGGGCTCTGCGGCCTATAACCAAAAGTTGAGCATGCAAAGGGCGCAACAGGTTTACCAATACCTTGTGGATGCCGGCGTTGATACAAGTAGGTTGTCGTTTAAAGGCGAAGGCATGAACAACCCCGTAGAAAGTAACGAAACCGAGCAGGGTAGGGCTAAAAACCGCAGGACCGAAATGAAGATTGTAGAATAGTCCGATACTCAATTTCCATGAATAAAATACAGCCCATAAAATTTGATTCTATCGAAGATTTTATGGGCTTCCTTCCTGAAGATGAATTAAGGATTGTTCGTTTTTTGTAGGATCTTATTTTTAGTTGTATGCCTTACTGCACGTAAAATTGACTTATAGCGTGCCTTATTTTTATATCCGCAAACGAGTAGTTTTTATCTGGCCGTCGTCGGTACCTGGGGGGAGGGTTGATAAGGATGCTGTGAGAATCGGTTTTTGCAGGGGTAACTTGATTCCCGATGAAATAGTTTTTTGGGAAAAAGGTTATCGCGGGCAAATAAATTCCCAAAAGTACTTTTCGATAAATGATATTGAGTTGATCTTTTGAAAGCTTACTTTTTTTAGCGCCGTCGAAATTGATAAAAAGCATGGTTAGCGGATTCCAAGATATGGCATAAATAATCGCGATTATTATATTCCGAAAACAAACAGTACATCTACAAGATGTTCATTTGTATTTTTATAGTCTTAAAAATCAAGGTTTTTAAGACCCTAATTTTGTCGACATACTGTGGTTAAGGAATAAACAAAACGATTGGATGAATATAAATGTTTTAAACCAAACAAATCCTGCCTTACGATGAAATTTAACTTATTAAGGATACAGAAAAGCATACTATCCAAAAGATATTTCAGAATTTCAGAACCATTTTTACAATTGCTTGTTTATGTATCGAATAACCTAAACAAAATGTTATATGATAACCAAGAGTGTTTGATTATTCCTTCAATATTTAAACAAAACACATTACTTTTTTAGATTCGGTTCAAATAAAAACTGTAGATTTTTGACCGATTCTTATTTAGAACAAATATAAATAAAACAATATGTCAACATTTGAAATTCTTATGCCCAAGATGGGCGAGAGCGTTGAGGAAGCAACAATTACAAAGTGGTTCGTGTCGGTTGGAGATAAAATAGAGGAAGATGATGTGCTGTTGGAAATAGCCACGGACAAAGTAGATTCCGAGATACCATCCCCGGTGTCCGGGATTGTAAAAGAATTATTTTACGAAACAGATGCGCTGGTACCTGTGGGCAAAGCCGTAGCCATTATCGAACTGGAGGGCACGGAATCCGCAGGTGAAGCAAAATCGGAGACGGTTGAAGTGAAGGCTGTAGAGGAAGTAAAAGAACAACCTTCAAGTGCACCTGCGTCATCAATGTCAACATTCGAAATCCTTATGCCCAAAATGGGCGAGAGCGTCGAGGAAGCAACCATCACAAAATGGTTCGTGTCCGTGGGCGACAAAATAGAAGAGGATGATGTGCTGTTGGAAATAGCCACGGACAAAGTGGATTCCGAGATACCTTCTCCCGTAGCCGGAACCGTCCATGAAATCTTGTTCGAAACCGATGCATTGGTTCCGGTTGGAAAAGCAGTGGCAATTATAGCGTTAGAAGGATCTGAAGGAGCCGCAAACAGTTCCTCGTCTGAACCCAAAGAGGCGAAAGAAATAGAGAAAAGCGTTGTGGCTGCGTCGCAAGTATCTGGCGAACATGACTTTAGTGTATCGGATAAGTTTTATTCCCCGCTTGTTAAAAGTATTGCCAAAGAAGAAGGGGTATCTGTACAAGAACTTGATTCGATGAAAGGTACTGGGCAAAACAACCGGGTTACCAAAGCAGATATATTAAACTATATTAAAACCAGAGGAGCGAGTACTCCTGCTCAGGCAGCAAGTAAACCGTCGCCTTCCGCTTCCGCACCTAAAGCTAAGGCTCCTGTTCAAAGTCCCCCTGTTTCGGTCAATGCCGAAGATGAGATTGTTGAAATGGACCGCATGCGGAAGATGATCGCCGATCATATGGTCATGTCAAAACAGGTTTCGCCTCATGTTACTGCTGTTGTGGAAGTGGACATGACGAATATTGTATTGTGGCGCAACAAAAACAAGGCTGCCTATCAGGAGAAATATGGTGAGAAGATTACATTCACACCCATATTCTTTGAGGCAACTGCACGGGCACTTCGCGACTTCCCTGGAGTGAATGCATCAGTGGACGGACATAACATTATTTACCGCAAAAACGTGAATATCGGAATGGCGGTCGCACTCCCTAGTGGCAACTTGATCGTTCCGGTAATCAAGCAGGCCGACCATAAAAACCTGGCCGGACTGACCTCTGACGTAAACCGGTTGGCAGGCCTGGCCCGGGACAACAAACTTTCCCCTGACGATATTCAGGGAGGAACATTCACCATAACCAACTTTGGCTCTTTCAAAAATATCATAGGTACCCCAATAATAAACCAACCTCAGGTGGCTATCCTGGCAGTAGGCTCAATCGAAAAGAAACCTGCCGTCATTGAAACTCCAACGGGTGATATGATCGGTATCCGACACAAGATGTTCTTGTCCCTTTCCTACGACCACCGCATAGTGGATGGAGCTCTGGGAGGGAACTTCCTTCGTAGGATTGGTGATTACCTGGAACAATTTGATATCAATAGAGCAATTTAAAACCTGGACAGACGTATAACAAAAACTAAATCAGTATGAAATCAGAAGTAACAGAAACATATAAGATAAAAACCGCAGAAAAGGATACGCTTTTAAAATGGTACTACCTATTGAAGCTAGGTAGGAGTCTCGACGAACGCGCTCCCAACTATTTGAAACAAGCCATAGGTTGGTCGTACCATGCACCCGCCGCAGGGCACGACGCAATACAATTGGCTATCGGGCAGAATTTTGATAGGAGCAAGGACCACCTTTTTCCGTATTACAGAGATTTACAGACTTGTGTTTCAGCAGGAATGACGGCGGAGGAAATCATTTACAACGGTATATCCAAAGACGCGGATGTTGCCGGTGGTGGCCGCCATATGTCTAACCACTTTGCCAAACCTGAATGGAACATTCATAACGTGTCCTCATGTACCGGCAACCATACCTTGCATGCAACGGGAATAGCCAGGGCCATCAAGACCTATAAGTCAAAGGGGGTAGCTATCAGTTCACAAGGAGAATCTTCTGTGTCGGAGGGGTATGTGTATGAGGCCATAAACGGAGCTTCCAATGAGCAGTTGCCGGTAGTCTTTGTGTTCCAGGACAATGGGTATGGTATCTCGGTGCCCAAGAAAGATCAAACCGCAAACCGAAAAGTCGCCAAGAATTTTGAGGGGCTAAAGCACCTTAGGATATTATATTGCAACGGAAAAGATGTATTCGATTCCATGAACACCATGGCAGAGGCCGTAAAATGGGCCGAGGAAGAACAAAAACCGGTCATCGTGCATGCCAACTGTGTTCGTATTCATTCGCATTCGAATTCCGACAGGCACGAATTATACCGTGATAAAGCAGAATTAAACTACGTACAGGAATACGACCCGATTGCGAAGTTCAGAAGATTGCTGACCCGTTACGAACGTGCGACCGAAGAAGAGCTGAACGAGATTGACGAAAAAGTAAAGGCCGAGGTGAAAGCCGCCCATAAAGCCGGTCTCGCCGCTCCGCATCCGACACCGGAAAGCATCCATGACTTTGTGTTTGCACCGGCTTATGTTCCGAAAAAATATCCCGATGGTTTACATAACGAACAAGGAGAACCCAAAAAACTGATTGAAGCGTTAAACGGGACACTGAAAGAAGAGTTCAGGAAAAACCCGGATACCTATATCTGGGGCCAGGATATGGCCAACAAGGACAAAGGAGGTATCTTTAACGTTTCTAAGGGGATGCAACAAGAGTTTGGCCATCAACGTGTTTTCAATGCACCAATAGCTGAGGATTATATTATGGGAACGGCCAACGGTATGTCCCGTTTTAACAAGAAAATCCGCATAGTTGTGGAAGGGGCCGAATTCGCTGACTATTTTTGGCCGGCCATGGAACAGTTTGTTGAAACTACCCATGAGTACTGGCGGACAAAGGGGCAGTATTCTCCAAATATTACGGTAAGGCTGGCTTCTGGGGGATATATCGGTGGAGGTCTTTATCACTCCCAAAATATTGAAGGCGCCTTAACCACGTTCCCCGGCGTACGGGTGGTATATCCTTCATATGCGGATGATGCAGCTGGCCTGTTACGCACAGCCATGCGTTCCGAAGGGATGACCTTGTTTTTGGAACCCAAGGCCTTATACAATTCTCCTAAGGCCGCAACACCTATTCCCGATGAATTTGAGGTCCCGTATGGAAAAGCCCGTATCAGACGAGAGGGAGCAGATTTGACCATTATTACCTACGGAAACACAACGCATATGTGTGTGGAAGCAGCCGATGCACTGAATGAGGAAGGTAAGGGCAACATAGAGGTGATCGACCTGAGATCCTTAATTCCGTTGGACAAGGAAACGATATTGGAATCTGTCAAAAAAACATCTAAATTGCTTGTTGTGCATGAGGATAAGGTTTTTAGTGGTTTTGGCGGAGAGGTAGTCGCAACAATAGCCGAAATAGGCTTTCAGTACCTGGACGCACCCATCAAACGAGTGGGTTCCACATTTACGCCAGTCGGATTTAACAGAACCTTAGAGGCGGCAACCTTGCCTAACACCCAGAAAATAAAGGATGCAGCGGCAGAATTATTGGCTTATTAATCAAACAGACTACTTATGAAGAAAATAGGATTATTTTACAGTTTTAATTCAGTTAAAACCAGACAGCAGGCTCAAAAAATGAGTAAAGCTTTGGGTGAAAATAATATTGAAGAAGTTAATGTGGAAGAAGCTACACAGAAACAGTTTATGGGCTTCTCAAATTACATATTGGCCGTACCAACGTGGTTCGACGGAGAGCTGCCTAATTATTGGGACGAGTTTTTACCTTCGGTAGAGGATGATTCGTTGGAAGGAAAAACATTTGCCCTTTTTGGAGGCGGAGATCAAAAAGGCTATCCTGAAAATTTTGTGGATGGAATTGGTATCATGGCCGACTTTCTCGAAGCAAGAGGAGGAAAGGTGGTTGGTTTTACATCGACCGAAGGATACGAGTTCGAAAGTTCAAGGGCTCAACGCGGGGACCAGTTTGTGGGACTGGCATTGGATATTGAAAACCAGGCAGCACTTTCTGATGAAAGAATAGAAAAATGGGCGGAAGTACTCAAAAAAGAGTTCAAGTAATAATATTGCTAAAATCTAGTTGAAAGGTCTTGTTTATCACAAGGCCTTTTTTTTGCTTCTTGTTCTAAAATAAACTTAACATAACGAATACGGTGAGAGTCTTTTGTAAAATGATCTGTTTGTCACAGGTTCATAATATAGAACTTAAGCATTAAGTCAAATGCTGTATGACATTATGTATAATATATGGAGAATAAGTATAATTTCGACAGATAATAATAAAGTCTTTACAAAAGTATACTATTTAAGACTGTAACTTGTCACAGACAAAGACATTAGTAGCCAAGAGAAAGAACAGGTAACAGAATACGTTACTACCTGAACAACTAGCTTTGTCTTAATGATTCAGAATTCCAGAATATAGTTACATATGTAACATTCAATGAATTCAGGAATATTAAATATGTTGTATCGAAAAGTTACATATGTAATCTATACTTTTACGAAAATCATCGATGTGATCGTTTCCTGAGTTACATCAAATAACCTTTCATATATTTAAGCGACTATTCAAAAAGGGGAGGGATGTGTTATTGTAAACAATTATGCAACCTTAAAATTTACTGTCCCAATAAGCTGACTTTATGCTTTAGTATTTTTATACAATATACATAATATACTGTATTACAGTCATATATAATGTTTATACAAATTTATACATTAATAAATATAGGCAACAGATGGATAAAGTCCGTTATAAATGTGTATTTGATCGCTCGTAAAACATATAATACCCTGTATACCATTCGTATATGAGGTTTAATTAAACATATGGTTTACAGAACACAAAAAACGTACTTTATTGCATAATAATCAGTGCAATAGATAGGAAAAGCCAGTATAAGCAGAAGCTTTAAAAATGCTTTTAATAACTGGTTAATTTTGGTAAAACTAAATGTTATGTATCTTTTATTGTGCTATTTATGGTATTCGTTTAAAGCTTTAGTTTAATATATTATTAATGAAACATATAGATAGTCTGAAGTTTAGGTATAGAAGTATTTGTACACGACTAATATCATAGGTGTAATAGAATTTTTATGCACATATTAATTTTACAATTTGTAAATTGTTGTTACATTTGTATAGAGATTATTGGAGATTGATATTTACACATGTACGCACCTGCTTTAAATTAAATATTGCAATTAATGTTTACAATGGTCACATATACATTTGTAACACACACAGGTTTTCAATCTAACGTATCGCACATTTGGCAAAAGCCAGTCCCAAACTTGAATCAGGAATTAAATATTCTCGGGAGTTCGGTGCTGGCAACGAATGTCGGGACAGGTAATGACCGTTGAAAGAAAAATACACATATGAAACAAAGACTACAGACATTATTGGCTACAGAAAAGCTCGCATCGTCCAAGTTTGCCGACATTGTGGGCGTAAACAGATCCAGCATATCCCATCTTTTATCGGGAAGAAACAATCCTAGCCTGGAGTTTTTGCAGAAAGTGTTGGTTAAATTCCCCCATATTAATCCAGATTGGCTGCTGCTGGGACAGGGCGCGATGTACAGGAACAGCACGAACAATAATTCCATACCGGTTCCCGATCCTACCTTATTCGAGGAGAAAAAGCCTGAGAAGGAAGTGACGAAAGAAGAAATAAAGCCGATTAAGCAACAAAAAAATAATAATACAGAACAGGCCAAAGAACCCGAAGAAAGGGCACCATATCTATCGCAAAAGGAGCCTAAGGTAATTTCTCCATTAAATTCACGCAAACAACTGGATCATATCGTGTTTTTTTATAACGATGGAACTTTCGATACCTACAGGCCTAATAAAGGTGAGTGACCGGAACGTATGGATTACTTTTTTAATTTTTGAAACTCCAATAGGCCGTAAAACCTTAAATAAAGGGCTTCCTTATGCCGGTACCCCCGGGTGTCCCGCTAAAGGATGGGTGAGTTTACATATGTAACACTTACAATTAGTGCAATGTTTTACATTAAAAATGGTTTAAACAGTCCGATTAAAAAATTGATGTTTCATTAAAAATACCTGAGAAATCTTCCGGTGGTTTTTGGGTACCATTCGATATTGGTTACAATAAAAGACCTTCTTTGGATATCATCCGTAATTACTTACCTTTGTGCGATTTTTAAATAATTGAGCAATGTACAAATATCTTATCCGACCCATTTTTTTCAAATTCGACCCAGAAAAGGTACATCACTTTATAGTAGCTACAATAAAAGTAACCTTTAATTTGCCAGGTATAGGTTTCCTAATTAGAAGATTATATCGATTAGAGGATAAAAGGCTGGAGAAGGTGGTCATGGGATTAAAATTTAAAAACCCTGTTGGTTTAGCTGCCGGTTTAGATAAAAACGCCGAAGTATATAACGAACTTGCAGATTTGGGCTTTGGTTTTATAGAAATTGGAACAGTTACTCCCAACGCTCAAGATGGAAACCCTAAAAAACGTTTATTTAGATTGATTGAAGATGAAGCCATTATAAATAGGATGGGATTTAATAATGATGGTGTTCAAAAAGCGGTTGAGCAATTAAAGAAAAATAAAGGAAAAGTTGTAATTGGAGGCAACATCGGCAAAAATACGGGTATTCCGGAACAACAAATCACCAGCGATTATCTTACATGTTTTAGGGAGTTACATGATTATGTAGATTATTTTGTTGTAAACGTTAGCTGCCCCAATGTTGGGGTTACTGCTAAATTACAGGATAAATCATATTTGATAGAATTATTAAATACATTGCAAAATGATAGCCTACAAAGTACAAAACGTAAACCAATTGTTTTAAAAATTTCCCCAGATCTCAATAATAATCAACTTGATGAAATAATTGAGGTGGTTCAGGAAACAAAAATCGATGGTGTAATAGCTAGTAATACATCCGTAAACAGAACCAATTTAACTACCCCTAGCCAGATGTTAAACAATATTGGAAACGGGGGATTGAGCGGTAGGCCAATTGCCGACAGAAGTAATCATGTGATTAAATACCTGGCTGAACGCTCCGCTAAGTCATTTGCTATCATAGGCGTGGGCGGAATTCACAGTGAGGAAGATGCCAAAAGAAAAATTGAGGCAGGTGCTGATTTAATACAGATTTATACTGGTTTTATATATGAAGGTCCTGGACTCATCAAAAGAATCAATAGATCTTTACTAAACCAATAAAATCAAAATAAATTATTCCCGGATTCGCTTTGGGATTGCAATAACCGGATAATATGATGGGTTGTTACATATGTAATCCAATCTCAAGTGTCCACTTGATGATTGTTGTGTAATGTTATAACCTGAGTTATTGTTTTGCAGATAAACGCCTTGTTTAATACAGTGATAGATGACCAACAGTCTTGGCTGCTCATTTCTGCAAGCAGTCCATGAATCGCTCACCGAACAATCAATTTTATCATATTACTATGGTTGCCTAAGGACACCTTTTTACATCCAACTCCTGGATTGATTGTTAGTGCGAGAGGTCACGTTGATAATGGACTTAAAATTATTTCTGATAAAGCCCCATTTGTTGGGGTATTTCTCAAAGAGGAGGTTGATACGTTCCTTGTTTTTGCCAACATAGTCCGATATAGCCGCTGCTGTTATCGGTTTATCTTCCATGGCGTTACCTATATTTGTCCCTGTAAGGTTAAGTTCCATGCGATCCACCTTGAGACCGGCCGTTTCTAGTCGGTCCAAAAATTCATATACACGTTGCAATCGTAACGAAAGATGTGTTGTCTCATGTAAACCACCTTTGTTTATGGTGTAATTCACATCTGTAACATATTCAATATATTCAGCTTGCACCTTCTTGTTTACTCCTGTAACTATCAATTTTGTATATTCGATGGCTTCTTTTATTGCTTTTTGTAATGATGAGAATTCTCCTTTAAATTCTTTTATCTTATTAATGGCTTCTCTTGAGTAAACATAATTAAGGCCATCAGAATTGCTACAATTGAGCAGGTATTGGTCAGCCCCAGGAGAAAATGATGGCTTCTAGCTCTTCTTTTCTCGCATCACCTTTATTCACAGAACGTTGTTGTTCTAATATCCTGCTTGTTTTTTGGGTAAAAAGGTTAAACTTTTCTTTTTCCTGCCAAAAAAGCTTGCAATATGAATGAACCGATCCGGAAAGTAAATGCCCGATGATGGATTTGTTGTCCGTGCTCAAAGATGATTTTTGGTGTTGCACACCAAAGGCATTGATATCGTCTTTGAAGTAAATCAACAATATATCTTTTTCTTGTCTTATAGCTCCCGGAATTGTAACGAGTAATATCAGGTGGTTCAACTCATCAAATATGTTCAACTGCGATTTCGCCTCGTAATGCGTGTCAAATGGTACCTGGGAATTATCTATCCACCTGTATTTATTGTTTTCGTGTCTGAGGCCGTGAAGTTGGTCTTCTATACCTGAAAAGTTCAGTTCATGCTCCTGCAACCGGTTGTTCCGGTATTGTAAAGTAATACCGCGTACGTCTTCTGTTTCGGGATGTGTGTATATTCCGGTTATCTTTTCCACACCTACCACCATTTCCGAGATATGGTTGATTATGGAAAAAATCAAGTCTTCCGACAGTATGTGCAGGTTCCCGGACATAATAAGACGATTAAGTACAAAGATAAGGTTTTTAAGTTAATATTAAGTTTATAATTAAGTTTAAATTAAGCTGTTAGGTTCGGCTTTATTTGAGCTTACATACAGCTTAAACTGCTTAAAAAACTATGTATCAGTTTATAGCGTTCTTATCTTTGTGAGATGAAATTTTAATCGTCTTAAATTATTAAGTTATGATAGCAATAAAATTAAGTATGGAAGAAGTCCTTATTAAGTGGGCCGAATTTTGTGTAGATTGGTTTATGAACCTGTTTGCCGATCCCGAATATTACTGGGTTGAAGAAACTTATCCTGGTAAAAACGTTTCAACCAATAATGAGGTAGTACATGAGAGTGGGACAAAAACTAAGATCGTTCTTGCTATTAAAGCTATAAAAGAGGCCATTGACCGGGTTCAGGGAATAACTGCGCATACAGGAAACACATTCCATCTGGTGCCGTCAACCTTGCGCGTTAAGTGGAATGTACCCAAAGTGTTCGCCCTTAAAAATTCATGGTTAAAGTATACTGTCATTAATATTTAGTTTTTTTTCCTGAGCTATTCAATTTGTCTATATTTGAGACAAATTGAATATGATGACAAGAATTGTATGTCTGTACGTATTTGTGACGTTTATCGCGCTAAATATTGATGCCCAAAGAATACTGTCGCAGCAATCAAAAATATCTGTCTTGACCTGTTCCCAGGGCGACGAATTATATGCCGCTTTCGGGCATACGGCCCTGCGGGTTAGCGATGCTGAAAACAATATCGACTGGGTTTTTAACTATGGTACTTTTGATTTTAACACGCCTAATTTTTACTTAAAATTTGCCAACGGGAAACTCAATTACATCCTCAGCATAAGCAAATTCGAGCATTTTTTGCCCGAGTATTTCAGGAACAACCGAACCGTTACCGAGCAGATATTAAACTTACCGCTCGAAGACAGGCAAAGCATATTTAATGCCTTGATGGTCAACTACCGTCCCGAAAACCGTAAGTATAAATACGACTTTTTCTACGATAATTGTGCTACGCGTATTGTGGATATGGTTGCAGATAACATCAAAGGTGAGCTTGTCCTTGAAACAGAAAAATCAAAGGAGTTATCGTTTAGGGAATATCTGCATCATTACCTTGTTTATTCACCTTGGATTGAAACCGGTTTAAACCTGTTACTGGGATTGCCTGCCGATAAAAAGGCTTCCCTAAGAGAGTCGACTTATCTACCTGATTTTTTAATGGAAGCTTTCGATCGTGCTACGATTAGTAAAGGCAGCGGGGTTAGCGCTTTGGTCGGCGAAAAACATCTACTGTTGGATCTGGATGCTTCAAGAAGCCAAAAAAAGACTGTTTTAAGTCCCGTACGGGTATGCTGGGCGTTCTTACTGTCAGTGTTAGTTTTAAGCATTGTAATGCAAGGTAATTCGCTGATCTATTTTGATCGTTTTTTGTTTTTAATAAGCGGATTGGTGGGCATGCTCATGGCATATCTGTGGCTCTTTACCGACCATAGTGTGCCTGCGAATAACCTGAATATACTTTGGGCTGTTCCTACGTTTGTCTACCTGGCGTTTTCGAAGTTGGATTCAAAGATTTCCATGTGTTTGATATACTTTAATTTGGCCTGTTTGACGATCTTCTTGTTAGGGTGGAAATACATACCCCAATCTTTTCCGTTGGCAACAATTCCCTTGGCTTTGTTGTTAGTGTTTCGGTTGTACACAAAACTTAACGCGAATACAAAATTTATTTAGGTATGGAAAATGATGGAAAAAAGAAAAAACTTGGGGTACTTGTGGTTTTATTTTGGGTTACAGTGGTATCCTGTGCATTTTCGCAAAATAACGTCCCTAAAGTGATTGACTTCAAGCAACTGAACGAAAGAATTGATTTGGTTGGCCGGGATTCCATATTGGTCGTCAACTTTTGGGCAACATGGTGCAAGCCATGTGTTGAAGAAATGCCTGTTATTGAAAGTATTGCCACCATGCAAAAGGAAGTACCCGTTAAAGTGCTGTTGGTAAGCCTTGACTTTCCGGAGAAAATTGAAAGCAAGCTGGTTCCTTTTATTAAGAAGCGCGCGATTCTCAGCGAAGTTGTTGTTTTGGACGAGAGAAATCCCAACGATTGGATTCCAAAAATAGACGACCAATGGAGCGGCGGCATTCCCGCTTGTTTGTTTATTTATAAAAACAAAACCATTTTCCACGAGGGACAGGTTAGTCCGGAATTCATTGAAAACACATTGAACTCTTTATTGCTTTGAGTGTTTCTATGCTAGTTCTCTTTCCACATTCCATTGTTGAAGGAAAGATTTTTTTACTAACAAAAAGCAATATACATGAAAAAACTAGCATTATCCGCAATTTTTGCATTAGCTGTGCTTACCGCACAAGCACAGCTGAACATTGGCGATGTAGCACCGGGTTTTAAACTGAAAAGTACCGATAACAAAGCTGTGTCCCTGGACCAATATAATTCCCAAAAGGGTGTCGTGTTAATTTTTACCTGTAACCATTGTCCTTATGCCAAGTTGTACGAAGACAGGATTATAGCATTGGACAAGGAATATAAAGCAAAAGGATTCCCGGTTGTTGCCATCAATCCCAACAATCCAGAGGAATTCGAGGATGATTCCTTCGAAAATATGATAATCAGGGCTAAGGACAAAGGGTTTACTTTTCCGTACCTGGTGGATGACGAAGGATTATATGCCAAATATGGCGCCACCAAAACTCCGCATATTTATTTGCTTAAAAACGCGTCTGGTAAGTTTAAGGTAAGTTATATCGGTGCAATAGACGATTCTCCAAGGGATGCCTCGCGGGTTAAGGAGAAATATCTGGCACAGGCTATTGATGCTTTGCTTGCCGGTAAGGAGCCCAAAGTAAAGAATACCAAGGCAATAGGATGTAGCATCAAACCTTATTGAACATTTTTTCAGGTAAGGCTTTAAGTGGTAAATTACTACTTGAAGCCTTAAACACCTGTTATGCTGCCAGTTGAAATAACCTTTTTGACTTTTATGCGTATATAGACGTATTTAATAGAGGTTGGTAATGTTTAAGCATTGATATTTTGTGGTTTAAATTGCTTTTACCTATTTTTACCAACATTAAAGTGAATATTAGATGACATTTATATATAAAGCAAGCATCGCATTGTTGGGGGTTATTTCGCTAAGTGTCGCGAACCTAACTTTTTTCAATTCTGGCGATTCTTTTGGTGGGGACTTTGTTCCACCAGCACCTTCTGTTGCTTCACATAGAATTTCCAACGCTTTTTCCGATCAGGAGAAATTCGAGGTTATCGATTACAATATAAACCGCTTTCTCAGAAGAAATCATTTGGCCGGCGCCTCCGTGTCGGTGGTGAAAGATGGTAAGCTTGTGTTTACCAAGGGATACGGTTATGCCGACAAGGAAAAATCCATTCAGGTACAACCATATAACCTGTTCAGGATCGCCAGTGTTTCCAAATTGGTTACTGCCGTGGCGGTGATGAAACTGGTTGAAAACGGAAATTTAACATTGGATAGTAAAGTGTTTGGAAAAGACGGTATTTTAAACGACTCTATTTTCTTGGGCTATAGGGACCGAAAAGTGGAAAGAATAACTGTAAAACAGTTACTTAATCACTCTGCCGGTTTTACCAACAGGTACGGGGATCCGATGTTTATCCCAAATGTAATCGCAAAAAAAATGAAGGTCGATTACCCGGTTGAGAAAGAGGATATTATTCGTTTTATGTTGACTAAGCGCTTGCATTATCCGCCAGGGACAATGTCTTCTTACAGCAACTTGGGCTATGCCATTCTTGAAGAAGTGATAGAAAAGGCTTCAGGAATGGATTACGAACTTTATGTAAAAACCAACGTGTTGTATCCTTTGGAAATTTTCGATATGCAGATTGGCGGGAGCTATCCTTGGGAACGTTTTGACCTGGAAGTTAAATATTATGAGCCGGACGATGCTTATTTGGTAGACGACCATATGGGGAGCAAAAATATGGTGCCCAGAAGTTATGGAGGCAACGATATAAAAACCTTGGGGGCTGCCGGCGGTTGGATAGCCTCGACAACCGATTTGTTGAGATTGGTAGTTGCCATCGATGGATTCGATACCCCGAACGATATACTCTCTAGCAATAGCATTCACGAAATGAGCTCTACCGAACTTTTAGGTGGAAGCCCGCTGGGATGGCGCGGGGTCAGAAAACATTATTGGTACAGGACAGGTACGCTGGCCGGAACATCTGCATTGGTTGTTCGCCAGGACGATGGTTTGTCATATGCCATCGTGTTCAATACCAATTCCTGGAAAGGTCCTGAATTTGCGAACGATGTAAAGTGGATGATGGACCGTACTTTGGCCAAAGTGGACGAATGGCCCGATTACAACTTGTTTGATCTTAGAAACAAGGAAAAACCACAACGTAAAACTATTATTTTCTAAACATTTGTATTGACCTGATGTTAATATTGCATCAAAAAATGCATTTTAATGGCGTACATTAGGTTAAATAGGGTGATATGGTAGATATTTCAGAATTTAAGATTACAGAATTACCTTTTGGAGAAAGACGTACTAACTTTAAACCGGATATACGTATATACGAATATCTAAAAGAGGAAGGTGTACGCAAAATGATCAACGACCATTACGAACTATTGGTGAAAAGTGAGATCAAAGATATTTTTCCACCAAAGGGAGAGCTGCTTGAAGGTGCCAAAAAACGTTCGGCAGATTTTTTCGTGCAGCGTCTAGGCGGCCCTGAATACTATAAAATGACACGGGGAAATCCCATGTTGGCCAACAGACATTTGCCGTTTAAAATAACACCTAAAACACGTATTGAGTGGCTTAATTGCTACAGGCAAGTTTTATCGCGCATAGAAAATGTACCCGATGATTTAATCTTGTCGTTTTGGCGTTGGCTTGACGAGTTTTCGAACTGGATGGTGAATCAACACGATGAACCTCAGTTCAAAATAGGTTTCCGTATTCCGAAATAATATATTTTAAGCATCTTATGTCAGATGCTTTTTTTTAAGGTATGCTTGTCTTATAGTTGATATTATGTTATTTTAATATATATAAAAATATCCGGGCCAACCGACCCGGATATCTAACTAATTCCCTTCTTATAAAGTCTTAAGTTTTTCATTTACTTCATTATACTTCTCATTCATCTCGAAACGATAGTATAAAGTCTTAAGGCTTTCCAATACTGCAGCCTCTTCAGGTTTGATTTCCGTTGCTCTTTCGAAGTAAGGTAACGACTCTTTAAATGTTGCCTCTGCTATGGCTTTCTTAGTCTCAAACTTTTTAAAGTCTGTTTCCGAATTAGCGTCGTTCATTTGCTCCACACCTTTGTTAAAGTACATTACTCCAAGGTTATATAGCGCATTAAAATATTCTGAATCAATCTCCAAGCATTTCTTGTAGTCAGCTAATGCAGCATCAAAATTCTTGCTGTTATCATTCAATACAGCTCTTGCATAATAGAATGATGGATTATTCTCGTCACTTTCAATCGCTTTGTTTAAGTAATCTAAAGCCTTATCGTTTTGATTCGTTTCAAGGTAAAAGTTGATCAATTGCGTCAAAATCCTCTCGTCTTCAGGATAAGTCTCGAAACCTCTGATCAAGTTAGCTCCCATTTTTACTGAGTCACCTTTCTCGGCATACATCTGGTGCACCAACAAAATAGCATCGCCTCCACCGTATTTTACAGATATTGCTTTATCGAAATACTTTTCTGCCATTGGCCAGTTTTTGCCGTTATAGGCGGCCAAGGCTGTGTTGAAGATGATAGCAGTATCTATTTTTTCACCTTGTAACTCTACCAGATATTCGTTCTGGTTTAACTTTAATAGGCCGTCAAAAGCAGTAACTGCCGTAGCGAAGTCTTCCTTGTTAAACGCCTCAACACCTGCGTTAGTCAATTGGTTTCCAAAGAACAATAAAGCCTGACCGATTTCTTTTTTATACTTACCAATTTTCTTACCCTTAGCATCTCCTTTTTTGTCCAATTCGATAGCCTTTTGATAATACTCATAAGCTTTTATGATTCCTTGATCATCTTTTCCGTTCTGAGCCAATTTTGTATAAACTTTTGCTGCAACGATATACGTTTTAGGATTGTTCATACTTTTTTCATGTGCCATCGCTGCATCAATGGCCTCTTTCGCTTTAACCGCATCACCTTGATCCAGCAAGGTTGTAGCCGTGGTAATTTTTCCAGTTTGCGCAATAGCCGCAGAAAAGGTTAGCACAGCTGCTAAAAATAAAACTGTCTTTTTCATCATATTAATTTTTTTTGTGTGGATTTTCACCTCAAAAATAATATTTTTTTATTCTTGATCGTTGTTAATTGTTTCGTCGTTGTTATTATCTGTTTTTTCGTTCAATGGATTTCCTTTTTCTCCTTCGGTATTTTCTCCATCCTCCTTTGCCGCTTGAATCTCTTCCTCTTTAAAAGCCGAAACTTTTGCAACGGAAGCGATCTGGTCACTGTTCCTTAGATTGATTACCTTGACTCCCTGAGTGGCCCTTCCGGTGGTTCTTAATTCCGATAAGGCCAAACGAATGGTAATACCCGATTTGTTGATAATCATCAAGTCATTGTCGTCGGTCACATTTTTGATGGATATGAGTGCACCTGTTTTGTCGGTAATCTTCATGGTTTTCACACCTTTACCACCGCGGTTGGTTATTCGGTAATCTTCAATTTTAGATCTTTTACCAAACCCGTTTTCAGATACCACAAGTACATCCTCTTGCTCTATATCTTTTACACATATCATGCCAACCACTTCGTCTTTACTTGTATCTAACGCTATACCTCTAACGCCTAATCCAGTACGGCCAATGCTTCTTACCTTGGACTCGTTAAATCGGATAGCTCTACCCGATCGCGTGGCCATCAAAACTTCCGCTTCGCCATGCGTTAATCTGGCTTGGATCAGTTCATCATCTTCTTTAATGGTAATGGCGTTTACTCCATTTACACGTGGACGGGAATAATCCGCCAATAATGATTTCTTGATAATACCCTTTTTGGTACCCATTATAATATAATGGCTGTTGATATAATCTTGATCGTTTAATTTTTTTACTTTAATAAATGCTTTAACCTTGTCATCCGGTTCAATATTCAACAAATTTTGAATAGCTCTACCCTTGGTATTTTTGGCACCTTCTGGAATCTCATACACCTTTAACCAGAAACAACGTCCTTTTGCTGTAAAAAACAACATGGTATTGTGCATGGTAGCAGGATACAGGTGCTCGATAAAGTCCTCGTCGCGTGTGGTACTTCCTTTAGAACCTACTCCCCCTCTTGTTTGGGTTCTAAATTCCGCAAGAGGCGTTCTTTTGATATAACCCATATATGAAATAGTAATTACCATTTCATCATCGGCATAAAAATCTTCAGGATTGAATTCTTCTGATGAGTATACAATTTCTGTTTTTCTCTCGTCACCGTATTTATCCCTGATTTCGATTAATTCATCGGTGATAATTTGCATTCTGCGAGGTTCGTTCTCCAAGATTTCTTTTAAGTCCGCAATTTCCTTTAACAGGTCTTCATATTCGCTACGTAACTTATCTTGTTCCAGTCCTGTCAGCTGGCGCAGGCGCATGTCTACAATTGCCCGAGCCTGGATATCTGAAAGCTCAAAGCGCTCAATCAGTTTCTCGCGTGCTTCATCCGGACTGGATGCACCTCTGATTATCTTGATTACCTCGTCGATATTGTCACTGGCAACAATAAGTCCTTCAAGGATATGGGCACGTTTTTCTGCCTGCTCCAACTCATATTGGGTACGGCGTGTAACCACGTCGTGACGGTGCTCCACAAAATTACTGATCAAACTTTTTAGGTTAAGCATTTGCGGACGGCCTTTTACCAGCGCAATATTATTAACACTAAACGACGACTGTAATGCAGTTAATTTATATAGGTTATTTAAAACTACGTTGGCAATGGCATCGCGTTTTAAATCGACCACGATACGCATACCTTCCCTGTCCGACTCATCGTTCACATTTGAAATACCGTCGATTTTCTTCTCGTTGACAAGGTCGGCAATTTTAATAATCAGTTCAGCTTTGTTTACCAAATAGGGAATCTCGGTAATAACAATCTTGTCCCTTCCGTTCTTATCGGTTTCAACTTCTGCCTTGGCACGCACGACTACTTTGCCTCTGCCCGTTTCAAAAGCGTCTTTTACCCCTTTATAACCGTAAATAATACCTCCCGTTGGAAAATCAGGAGCTTTTACATACTCCAGTAATCCATCAATATCTATATCATTGTTCTCGATATAGGCAATTGTAGCATTGATGATCTCCGTTAAGTTATGTGGTGGCATATTGGTGGCCATACCAACCGCAATACCGGAAGCACCGTTTACCAATAGGTTGGGTATCCTGGTAGGTAAAACTGTGGGTTCCTTCATAGAGTCGTCAAAGTTCAACTGAAAATCGACGGTTCTCTTGTCAATGTCAACCAGCGTTTCTTCCGCTATTTTATTCAAGCGAGCCTCGGTATAACGCATTGCGGCAGGGCTGTCGCCATCTACGGAACCAAAGTTCCCTTGTCCATCGACCAGCGGGTAACGCAACGACCAATCCTGTGCCATACGCACCATCGCAAGATAAACCGATGAATCACCGTGTGGGTGGTACTTACCCAGCACCTCCCCTACAATTCTCGCTGATTTCTTATATGGCTTGGTGGAAGTAACTCCTAAATCGCTCATTCCATAAAGAACACGCCTATGTACCGGTTTAAAGCCGTCCCTAACATCAGGCAATGCCCTGGAAACAATCACCGACATCGAATAATCGATGTAGGCCGATTTCATTTCTTCCTCAATATTTATCTTTATTATTTTCTCTCCTTCAGCCATTTAATATTAAATTATGAATTAGAATATACAAACGAAAACAGGCCTTTCACAGCCTGTTTTTTGGACGGCCTAATTTAGTCATTTATGTGCTAATATTAAAGGGAAAAAGTACACAATTTATTAACAAGCAATAAACATTCTGGAATCCGCATAATTATTACTATTTTTATGCTTTATTGCATGGGAAATTTAAAATAAATTGTACTTTTAAATTAACAATGCATTACATTATTGGCATGAATAACGGAAGATTTGACATAATCAGTAAGTCAGTCTGTTGAAATGTCAGCATTGAACTTAATTGTACGGTAATTGTAATAGAAACTAGAAAAGATGTATCCAATGAATTTGAATTTTTCTCAAAGGATTAATGATGTGATAGGTTTTTCCAAAGAAGAAGCCGAGCGTTTGGGCAACCCTTATATTTCACCGGAACACCTTTTACTTGGCCTTTTAAGGGAAGGTGAAGGTACGGCCATAGAAATACTGGAACAATTGCAGGTTGATCTGGATAACCTAAAAAGAAGCATCGAATCAAAGCTGAAAACAAATGTTGTATTAGAACATACTGAACATATTCCCCTACTAAAATCATCGGAAAGAATTTTACGGTTGATTTATCTGGAGGCCCGTTCGGTAAAAAGCGAGAATATTAATACCGGGCATTTGCTTTTGGCATTATTAAAGGACAACAATGGATTTATACCTGAACTTATGGCAGAAGAAAAGATTAATTACGAAAAAGTAAAAGGATTGATGACAAACAACGAGCCTTTGGCCAAGGCAGACTTGCCGGAGGACGATGATCAAGACAGTCCTTTTTCCTCGGGAGGCGGTTCAGACGCGCCTCGTTCAACCAGTGGCTCCAAAGGGTCCGACACACCTGTGTTAGACAATTTTGGTATCGACATTACCCAGGCTGCCGAAGACGGGAAGCTGGATCCCATTGTGGGTCGCGAAGGGGAAATTGAAAGATTGGCGCAAATTTTAAGCCGACGTAAAAAGAACAACCCCATTTTAATTGGCGAGCCGGGTGTAGGTAAGTCTGCTATTGCGGAAGGATTGGCTATCCGCATCCACCAAAAGAAAGTATCACGCGTGCTATTCGATAAAAGAGTGGTGACGCTTGACCTGGCCTCGATTGTGGCTGGCACAAAATATAGAGGTCAGTTTGAGGAAAGAATGAAAGCCATATTAAATGAGCTTTCAAAAAATCCGAATATTATCTTATTTATCGACGAGATACATACCATTGTAGGCGCGGGTGGTGCAACAGGTTCTCTGGACGCCGCCAACATGCTTAAGCCTGCCCTGGCCCGCGGCGATATTCAATGTATTGGTGCAACCACTTTAGATGAGTACCGACAGCATATCGAAAAAGACGGTGCCCTGGAAAGACGTTTCCAGAAAGTAATGGTGGAACCGACAACTATTGAGGAAACGATAGAAATACTTAACAATATTAAAGAGAAATACGAAGACCATCACAACGTATCTTTTACCGAAGAGGCAATTGATGCCTGTGTAAAGCTAACTGAAAGATATATCACCGACCGTCATTTACCAGACAAAGCTATTGATGCTTTGGACGAAGCGGGCTCTCGTGTTCATATTTCTAATATCATTGTTCCTGAAACTATTTTAAAGCTGGAAGAGCAAATCGAGGAAACCAAGGAAAACAAGATTAAAGCGGTAAAAGCACAGAACTTTGAATTGGCAGCCAGCTTCAGGGATAAGGAAAAGACCTATTTGGAAGAACTGAACATTGCCAAGTCGAAATGGGAACAGGAACTTCAGCAACACCGAGAAACCGTTGATATTGAGAAAGTGGCAGAAGTGGTTGCCATGATGACAGGTATCCCGGTTCAAAGAGTGGCACAAGCAGAAGGGTTCAGGCTTCTTCAGATGGGAGATCAATTGAAGGGTAGTGTTATCGGACAGGAAGAGGCTATTCAGAAGATTGTTAAAGCCATACAACGGAACCGCGCAGGGCTTAAAGATCCGAACAGACCGATTGGCTCATTTGTGTTCCTGGGACCTACAGGGGTTGGTAAAACACATTTGGCCAAGGTGTTGGCGAAATACCTGTTCGATTCAACAGATGCGCTGATCCGTATCGACATGAGTGAATATATGGAGAAATTCTCGGTTTCCCGTTTGGTTGGAGCGCCTCCGGGGTACGTGGGTTACGAAGAAGGCGGTCAGCTGACTGAGAAGGTAAGAAGAAGGCCATACTCCGTGATTCTGCTGGACGAGATTGAAAAGGCTCACCCTGACGTTTTTAACTTGTTGCTACAAGTATTAGACGAAGGTAGATTGACAGACAGCTTGGGACGTAGGGTGGATTTTAAAAATACCATAATCATCATGACTTCCAATATCGGTAGTCGCGAATTGAAAGATTTCGGTAGAGGTGTCGGTTTTCAGCCCAGCAGTAGGGAATCCGATTCGGACCATGCCCGACATGTTATTCAAAAAGCGTTGAAAAAAGCGTTTGCCCCTGAGTTTATCAACCGTATAGATGACGTTGTTGTATTCAACACGCTTGACAAAGAACATATCTTCAAAATCATTGACATCGAGCTTAAAGGTTTATATGACCGTGTAGAATCGTTAGGATATAAATTGCAACTGACGGATAAGGCGAAAGATTATATCGCGTCCAAAGGTTTTGACACTAACTTTGGTGCCCGTCCGCTGAAAAGAGCTATCCAAAAATACCTGGAAGACGAGATGGCGGAAGTAATTATTCAAGCTTCCGTCACAGAAGGTGATATCATCAAAGTAGACTTTAACGAAAAGGATGAAAAGATATTCTCGTCCATAGAAAAAAACGTTGAGGCAATTAAAGATTCGGATGCGAGTGAAAACTAGCAAGGTGTATCCTGCATGGATCGAAACCAATAAATGAAAAAAGCTGTCTCAAACATAAATGATGAGACAGCTTTTTTTGTGATTGATGGTCTGTAATTTGGTTATATTCAAATCACTCTTTAATATCTACCAATGTAATCTTAAATTTCAATACATCATCGGCTAAAGGGCTATAGGTTCCCCTGTAAGCATAACTGCTTGGAATATATAAATTTGCTTCTCCACCCTCACTCATATGCGGGATTCCAATTTGCCAACCGGTGATGAGATCTGAAAGTTTAAAGGTTACCGGATCGGCGGATGCTTCGATTAAATTATTATCAGGAATAGTGTATAAGCTATAATTAACCGTAACGCTATCGTTTATTGTCGGGTTATCGCCCGTTCCCTCCAACAAATGCTCTATATATACACCATATGGAGTTGCAATGGTATCTATTATGTTGTTGGCAATAAAATAATCCTGGATTATTTGTTCATCCCGCTCTGCATAATCAACCGATTCAAAAATATCTGAATCGTCGGAACAGCTAATAAGCCCTATGGCAACAATAATGGCAACTAAAACTTTTTTCATCATAAATTTTAATAATTTGTATTTAAATCAATGAGACAACTTAACTCAACCGGTTGCCTCCTCTCTTTAGGTTATTCCTCGTACTTTTCGGGTTTCTCTTTATCGTAGGCCTCCACGATCTTTTTCACCAAAGGATGGCGTACAATATCCCTGACATCAAAATTGATTATCTTTATACCTTTCACTTTGTTTAAGATTCGCATGGCTTGCACCAGTCCGGACATGGATTTACGGGGAAGATCTATTTGGGTTATGTCTCCCGTGACCACATATTTGGTGCTTTGACCCATGCGGGTCAGGAACATCTTTATCTGGTTTACCGTTGTGTTTTGGGCTTCGTCCAAAATCACAAATGCCTCGTTTAAAGTCCTGCCGCGCATAAAAGCCAACGGGGCAATCTGTATGGTCCCGTTCTCCATATAGTCCTTTAGTTTGGCAGCCGGAATCATGTCCTGCAAAGCATCGTACAACGGTTGCAAATATGGATCAATTTTTTCCTTCATGTCGCCAGGTAAAAAGCCGAGCTTCTCCCCTGCTTCCACTGCCGGCCGGCTTAAAATAATCCTGCGTACCTCCCTTCTCTTCAATGCCCTAACTGCCAATGCGATGGCCGTATATGTTTTGCCCGAACCTGCTGGCCCCACCGCAAAAATAAGGTCATTTTTTTCGTATTCCCGCACAAAGAGCTGTTGGTTGGTAGTTCTGCCTTTGATGGGTTTTCCATTAATCCCATATAATATAACATCATCAACCTCTTTGGTTTTTCCAACCGTGCCACTATCTATAATTTCAAATATGGAATGTTCGCTCAACACATTGTATTCGTTATAATGATCGAGTAGCAGGTGAACTTTCTCTTCAAAGAAAGCGACTTCCTCCTCTTCTCCCATTGCCTTGAGCCAATCGCCGCGCGCAATAATACGCAGCTTAGGAAATTTGCTCCTAATCAATTCGAGCTTTACGTTCTTCACGCCCAAAAACTCAATTAAATCTACAGAATCAAGGTATATCAGTTTTTCTATCATATATATATATGGGTAATAAAGAATACAAATTAACAACAAATATTAATAAAGTGGATGGATATTTTTACATTTGAACTTAATAAAATATCAATTCCAAAATAAAACTGATGCAAGAAAAATTAACTGCTTTTGAAGAGTTATTAATAATAATGGACGAACTCAGGGAAAAATGCCCCTGGGACAAACAACAGACCAATGAAACACTCAGGACCCTTACCATTGAAGAAACCTACGAATTGGCGGATGCCATCATAAAAAACGATGCGACCCTGATAAAGAAAGAATTAGGCGACTTATTACTGCATATAGTGTTTTATGCGAAAATTGGTGAGGAAAAACAACAGTTCACCATTAAAGATGTCATCAAATCATTGAACGAAAAACTGGTTTACCGGCACCCCCATATCTTTGGCGACACCAAGGTAAATGATGCCAAAGAGGTTGAAGAAAACTGGGAGCGTTTAAAGTTAAAGGAAAAAGGAGGCAACAAATCCGTTTTGGAAGGAGTTCCGGATTCGTTGCCTGCCTTGGTTAAAGCCAACAGGATACAGGACAAAGCCCGCGGCGTTGGTTTTGACTGGGAAAACCGCGAACAAGTTTGGGACAAGGTTCAAGAAGAACTGCAGGAAGTAAAAGAAGAAATTGCTAGAGGAGACCAAGATAAGATTGAAGCTGAATTTGGTGATTTGTTATTTTCCATTATTAACACCGCTCGATTATATGGTGTAAACCCCGAAAACGCGTTAGAAAGAACCAACCGTAAGTTTATTCAACGCTTTAATTATTTGGAAGACAAAACCATAAAACAAGGATTGGATTTAAAAGCAATGTCGTTGGAAGAAATGGACAAGATTTGGGAAGAAGCAAAAAAAGAGAGTATGTAGTAGGTAGCTGTTTAATTAAAGTAATGTATTCGGGCAAAATAAAAGAGGTTTTTTGATTTAAGCATGCTAAATAAAACAAATCTTATCCACCCGCTTAATGTTTAGTCTATATCATGTGCTATATTTCTTTCATTATCCTTCCAATTCATTTTTTTGTGGACTATTCCATTATCTGTGCCTTGGAGAATATGATAATTGACAGAAAACAGATGTTAAATTTTAAATGGGATAGTGCTTTACTTTCCGAATCATTTTTTGTAAATTATTAAAATTAAATTTCTTCCTAAAACATCACATTATGAAAGCACTAAAAATCCTATTAATCTTAGCATTTGGAATACTAATAGTTACTAGCTGTAAAAACAAACCCAAAGTAGGTCTGCTGATGGACACCTTAGAACGAGAACGTTGGAAAAAAGATATGAAGCTGATTGAAGAAAAGGTTGTTGAGCTTGGCGGAACCTGTGTTGTGGCAATAGCTGATTCAGATCCAGACAAACAAGAGGACCAGGCCAAAGAGATGATCGCAAACGGAGTAGAAGTACTAATTGTTGTTCCGGTTGACTCGAAAAAAGCAGGTAACATAGTCAGATATGCGCACAAAAATTACGTGCCGGTTATTTCCTATGACCGCTTAATAAAGGATTGTAACCTAGATTATTATATATCGACCGACAATATTGCGGTTGGAGAATTGCAAGCCAATTACCTCACTAAAATAAAGCCCAAAGGCAAATACGGAATTGTGGGCGGTTCTGTAATCGACAATAACGCATACTTGCTTAACCTGGGGCAAATGAATGTATTACAGCCTCTTGTTGAAAGAGGTGATATTGAAATTGTATTTAGTAAATTTTCCGATACATGGTCGTTGCATGAGGGCTATAAAATCACCAACGATTATTTAACCAACGTTGATACTGCTTTAGATGCCGTAATTGCGGGCAATGACGCTATTGCTGCAGGTGTTATCAGTGCGCTGAAAGAACACAATATGGATGGCAGGGTGTTGGTTGCAGGTCAGGATGCCGATATTGAAGCAATACGTAATATTGCGGGCGGTATACAAACCATGACCATTTACAAACCCATTGAATCGATGGCTTTTGCCGCTGCCAACGCTGCCATAAAAATTGCCGATGGAGAAGCTCCTTCGAACATGAATCTAACCGTTAACAATGGTAAAAGGCTTGTACCTGCTATCTTGTTGCCGGCACAAATTGTGCACCGCCAAAACATTAAAATGACAGTTGTTTCGGAAGGTTTTATCGCAGCAGAGGATATCGAATAACGCGAACATACCAAGACAGTATGCCTTCATAATTTTAATAAATAGACCTTGATTGGTTTTGGCTTGCTTACCTGATCTATTCATATTTAATTACAAAAATTCATGAATTAATCAGGCTCGATAGTGATAGTTAAAAAAGGCGGGCAGTATTTTTTAAATAGTGTTTTATTTAGTAAGACTGGAATTATTAGCTCATTCGGTTTAGAATAAATTGGGATGGTTTGGGACTGCCTGTCTTTTTTAGAAAACTATTGCTATTTTAGCGATAAAATAGCAATAGTACATGTCAAAACTTAAAATATATAAGGCCTCAGCCGGTTCTGGAAAAACCTTTACGCTCACCAAAGAATTTCTGTTCCTTCTGTTTAAAAACCCAACAAACTACATACATACCCTGGCCGTAACTTTTACCAACAAGGCTACCGGCGAAATGAAAAGCCGCATACTTGAAAAACTGTATGAAATATCTGCCAGCAAAACAGATGATTATGTGAGCGATCTGATTGTGGAATTTAAACTAAGCGACAAACAGGTAAGACATAGAGCGAAAGTGCTTTTGAGTTACTTGCTACATGACTTCTCTTTTTTTTCGGTAAGTACCATAGATAGTTTTTTCCAGAAAATAATACGTTCGTTTGCGCGGGAAGCCGGTTTGGAAAGTGGTTTCAAAATAGAATTAAACACGCCCAAAATTCTTCAAAAAGCCGTTGACCACCTGCTAATGAAAGTGGATCTGCCTGAAAATTCTCATCTGAAGGATTGGTTAGTACAATTCGCCGAACAAAAGCTAAACCAAGGTAAGAGCTGGAACTTAGGTAACGATTTACATAAACTGGGTTCCGAAATTTTCAATGAACTTTTTCAGTTAGAGAGCCGTGATATTTTCAACGTTATCAGCAACAAGGAACAGATGCAAGATTACCTGAACCGAATTCAGGCAATCATAAACGGTTTTGAATCAAAAATAAAAACCCTTGGCGAAGAAGGAAGCACGGCGATAAAGAGAAGTGGGTTAAATTACGACCTGTTTACAGGCAAAAGCCGTACTCCCGTTAAATATTTCGAAAAACTTAAAATCCTGGATAAACTGGAACCGGGGTCTACCCTACTTAAAATTATTGATGAACCGGAAAAATGGGGGCGCAAGGATAATCCCCCTGCTGTTAATCAGCAGATATCGGAATTATATCCCTTACTCAACATGCTGGTAAAAAAAGCCGTTGATTTGATGGAACGGGAATATGAAAACTACGTCACGGCAAAGGTGATCAGCCAGAATTATTTTGCACTGGGTATTATTGCAGACATCTCCAATGAAGTCCAGGCTATATGTCGCGACGAAAACATGTTTTTGATTGCAGACTCGTCGCACTTTTTAAACAAGATTATTGACCAAAACGATACGCCTTTTATATACGAAAAGATCGGCACGCGCTTCCAAAATTTTATGATCGATGAGTTTCAGGATACCTCAAAACTGCAATGGCTTAACTTCAAACCTCTTGTCGACAACTCGCTGTCAAGCGGTGAAACCAGTTTAATTGTTGGCGATGTAAAACAGTCGATTTACCGATGGCGTAACTCGGACTGGAACCTGTTGGCCGGCAAAGTTGAGCACGATTTTAAACAACATGGCAGTGAGGGGCTTACCCTCAACAAAAACTGGCGAAGTCTTTCTAATATCGTTGGGTTTAATAACGCTCTGTTTGTATCGGGTGCCGGATACATCCAAAACGATTTTAACCGATTGTTTTCCGATTTTATAAAAGATGAAGAAACGATATCGGAATTTGGCTCTAAGATTTCCCGGGCATATGCCGATGCATTTCAGGAACTGCCCGAGAAACAAGAACCCGACCAAGGACATATTAAATCGAAATTTTTAGCTCCTGACAAAGAGCTGAGTTACGATGAGCGAATGCTCGCAGAAATGGTGGAAAACATCGAAACATTGGTGGAGAAAGGTTATCAATATAGTGATTTTTGTATCCTGGTAAGGAAGAAAGGTGAAGGGGAAACCGTTGCCAATGCTTTGCTCTCAGGTGCTTATTCCGAAGAAGGTAGGGTCATACCTGTTATCTCCAACGAATCGTTGTTTCTGTCGGGATCTTCGGCTGTAAACTTTATGATGGCTCAAATAAAGTTCCTGCAAAACCCCAATAATCTGATCCTCAAAGCCGAAATGGTATTAAGCCGTGCGATATTAGAGAGAAAGGAAAAAACGGGTACTGTTGAAGTGGGTAAGCACTTTGATTTTGATGAGGAAATCGGGTTTGCAAAAAAAGAATTTGATTGGATTAACGAGCTGTTGACACAACGTCAGAAACCTTTACTTGAACTGGTTGAACTGTTGGCTCATAAATTACCAGGGGAGATAAAAGAAAAACAAGGCGTTTTTATTCAGGCGTTGATTAATTGCACCAACCAATTTATCAAAGATCACTACCCTGATTTAACCGCTTTTATCGATTGGTGGGACGATAAGGGCATTCGTGAGGCAGTTGCCGTACCCGACGACCAGGATGCCATTAAAATAATGACCATACACAAGTCCAAAGGCTTGGAATTTAAGGTGGTAATTGTACCTTACTGCAATTGGAAACTGGATTCCGAAATTAAAAGTAATATTATTTGGTGCAGGCCCAATAAGGCACCATTCGATCAGATAAAATTATTGCCTGTTACCTATACATCCCAGTTACGGAATACCATTTTTAAAGAAGAATATTTTCAGGAACGTTTATACCAATATGTCGATAGCTTGAATTTACTGTATGTAGCCCTAACGCGCTGTTGCGAGGTTTTGGTGACTTTTGGCAACACACCGTCGAAAAACAGCAAAGGTGAGCTTAAGAGTGTATCAGATTTAATGTATTACGCCATTAACCATCATCAAATGACAGAAAAAAATGGCTACATAGATCTGGCCGGTTCTTGGGATGGAGAAAATGGATTGTTTAGTTATGGCAAAATTCCGGAACAAGTATTAAACGATAAAAAGGAACAAGAAATCCTCAGTGAAACGCTTAAACCTTTTTCCAATAAGCTGTTGAGCGATGAAAACATAGCCATTAAAACAGATAGTGACGGCTATTTTTCGAGCGATGGCGGGCAAAGCAAGGTTAATTACGGAAAGGTAATGCACGAGGCCTTTGAGTTTATTCAGACCATTGATGATATTGACATTGCCTTGACCAGAATGATTTTTGAAGGCAAAATATCTAAATCGGATAAGGAAATACTAAAAGAACAAATAGCTGAATTAGTTTCAAAACCCGACACGAAAGAATGGTTTAACCCGGAACACCGAGCCAAGGCCGAAAATGCCATTTTAACAAAAAATGGTACCTATCGCCCCGATCGGGTTGTGTTTTTAAACAATGAAGTTCATATCATCGACTATAAGTTTGGTGATATTGAGGAGCCAAAATACGAAAAGCAGGTTTCGCAATATATCCGGCATGTAAAAAAGATGGGGCATCCTAATGTCAAAGGATTTATTTGGTATGTTTCGCTGGACAAGATTGTTCCTGTTTCAACTGAAGCTATTCAGGGAAGTTTATTTTAAACCCGGATTATGTATTGGGGGTTCGTCCTGAGCATTGCAAATACAATAAAACAAGGCATTACTGAAACAAGGCATCACTTGTCCCGATTACTTTCGGGAGCATCGTTCTGGTGAGTTGAAGTGATGCAACGAAGTGCCTTGTTTTAAAGTAATTTCAATGTGTAATAGAATTTCTAATGCATATTGCGGGTTAAATATTCACCCGGGGAATCAAACCATGGCCACGTCTTTACAAATGAATAGGTTCATTAGGATAAATGGTGGTTCATACTAGCTGGATTTTAATTGACCTCTTCAATTCGTAATTTAACAGCGTAGTCTTCAGGCTTAATGTCTTCACCATATACAGGAGCAGGATTGCACTCTAGCAATACAAACTTAATGGTATCTATTATTGTATCTGTTTGAAAACCTGCATGCGTGTGTAAAATAAAATTTTGGTGGTCCTTTATTTCCAAATCAAACAAAATGGCAGCATCGCCTTCCCAAACGCATTCTACCCCAGTAGGACATCTGGAATCACTGACCACCTTAATCATCTGTAAACGGAAGTTATTAACCTGATTGTGATGCACCTGTCCATTTTTTATCACTACTTCATAGGGCAAGTTAAACTCATCTGTATTTACACAACTTAATGATGACAAGATAAGTGGTAGCAAACAAATAAAATATACCATAACTTTGTTCATAACCTTTTTTAATATGATGAATATAAATTGCTTGGGTTGCGTGTAAAGTTAGTGTTGCTTTCCGTTGGCCAAGTACGCTTTCAAAAACTCAAACTCATGTTCAAAGTTGGGTGTAAAATATCCCTTACCCAGGCCAGCATTAATCTCCTCCATAGTCCAAAACTTACCTTCACTCACCTCCGACGGGTGAGGTTTTAAAGGATAATCCGTAACCGAAACAAAAGCAAAAACCAATTCCTTTTCGATATTGCTCTCCCACTTGTATTGTTTAAAAGGCGTGGCAGAAAACTCTTGCAAGGCTATTTCCTCCATTGCTTCCCTTTTTAGTGATATATCGATTGATTCATCGACCGCAACATGTCCTCCTACGGCGGTATCCCATTTTCCGGGCTGCACCAATTTATGGTCTGCCCGCTTTTGAAGGTACAACTCGCCTTTTGAATTCAGCACTTGCAAATGCACCACGGGATGTAAAATCATAGAACCTTTGTGAGCTATACTACGGGGCATTTTACCCGATACTTTGCCATCATCGTTAACTATGGGCAGCCATTCCTCCCCTTGATATTTGTTTTGCGCCCGGCGTTTTTTATATAACTCAAAAATAAAATACCCACCAAAGAACACATAAAAACCTGGGCCACTAATACTAACCCACACCTCCTTGCTCATAGCAACAGCCGAAACAAAAACCAGGATAGTATGTACTGTAAAAATCCAGAACAAAACTTTGATACTTTGAAGCATTTCGTATTGTTGCCAGGGGTTTATTGAAATATCCTTTAAATATCGACCGCTTATCGCCATCATGATATTGTGCCTGCCATAGGCCGAAATACCCAGCAATACACACAATATTGTACCGATTACCCCGGGTTTAAGTTTAAAGAACAAATCGTTTTCCAACAATAAAGAAACTCCCCCCATTGCCACCAGAAGCCCCACATCAAACAGGATGAATTTATCCGGTTTTTGCTTCCGGAATAAGCTGTAGGTTATTTCTATGAACCCAAAAGCGATAGCTATAAGTAAACCAACTTCTGTCCCCCATATACTATCTGCAATTACGAATATAATCAGGGGAGCCAAACCTGGCAATAGTTTTTTGATAAGTCCAATAGCGTTCATGCAATATTTTTAATTGAACGCCAAAAATAATTAAATTAACCCAAATAAATCAGAAGTATAACCATATCCAATGTTTCTCAGTTTAAAGTACCGGATTGTTCCCTGATTTTAAAGGGTTATTAATAAAACGAGCGGCAACCGTTAATACAGCACCTACCGAAATAAGGATCGACTGTATTCCGTTTAGGAACTCTTGTTGTGTAATAAATAAAAAAATTAATATGGCCGCTGCCAATAATTTAATCGGCATATTATACTGACTCCAACCACTCTTATATGATTCCCTTAAACTTCTGTTAATAACCTCTATTTGTTTTTGTTGGTGCAAGACAAATTGGGTAAAGCTCAAGTTAAACAAGGACAGGTATCTTTCCTTTTTGATAAGACCTTTGTTGATTAGTTCATTAACCACCCCTTCTTTGTTAAGGTTAATCATATGATCTTCTGCAATATCAAACAGTACCGACTTTTCCTGTTGGGTACAGTTATCCCATATTTTCCGATAATAATTCTTAAACGTAACATACACCACGTAAACATTGTCGTCATTGATATCGCCTTCTATTTGATTAACTGAGAAAGAGGACTTAATCGTATCGAGCTCTTCGAACTGAGAGCGCAAGTAGGCATTATTTCCCATTTCGTTATTTAACCAGTTGAGTTGCCCTTCAAAAGATTTCTGAAGAAGCTCTTTTGGAAGGGCTTGCGACAAGATTGGTGAGTACCTTACCGCAAATTCGGACAAAATATTTTGCAGGCGGTTAATGACGGCGTCAAGTTTGGCGAAATGTTTGTCATCTTCGGTACGTAAACGGTCATGTAACCCTTCTATAAAAGCACCCGGTGTTTTAAAACAGACAAAGGTGATGCTTCGCTGAAGGTTATCGTTCATTAATTTCTCCAACCTAAACACAAAGGCATCAAGCGCTTTCAAACTATCAAAAGCCCTTTCCTGACAAAACAGATATATATCTTTACCGCTTTTGTTGTAATTAACAAAATCGTTTTGTTGCGAAACCTCTTCCAGCGCAAACAATTCAGCATTATCTGTTTTTAACACATGATCGAACAATTCTTTGTCAGGTAGGCAAACCATATATCGTTTTGCCCCCTGTTTAGGAATGAATACGACTGGGTTTCCGGTAAATAAGTCCCTGGAATATTTTAACCGTGGAAACAAATAGTAACCGATTTTCGGGAAGTAAAAGGCATATAAGAGAAACGCCAGAAGCAAGCCAATTCCAAATCCATAGTACCTTTTTGGCAGGTCGAAAACGCCAAAACTTTCCATCTCCAAGGTCAAAGCTTTTTGGTAATAGGGATAACCTCCGGCCCGAACTTTTAGGAAAAGGGTTTTATCATTGATGGCATATGTATAAAGTCCATCCGCAGAGTTGGTATAATTGGGTTTAATTAAGTTGCCTCTGTCCTCAATTTTATTGTTAACAAAGTATAAGCCCGAACGAATATCGCCAAACATTTTTACATAATTTAGCGTCGACAATAAATTACCGGGTGCTCCAATTGAATCAAGATCATCGTTTTGCTCCAGGCCATGAATGATATCAAAGTATCTCCCTTTTTTATCCAACTCCCTGGTTACCGAAGGTTTGTGGCTGACCATAAACCGATTGTCCCGTTGGATGAGTTTATCCGCAACGTGACGTTGCTGATGCATAAAGTGCATTATACTTTCTTGATGATAAACAACGGTATAAACCGTAAACAAAGGCAAAAAGATAGTTGCAATACCAAGAGTGAAGATATAGGCAAAATAAATATTGAAACACCATTTTTTAGACACCTTTCCATAGTGCTTAATCCTGAATCCGATAAAAAAGAAAAGATTGAGTACAATCAGTAACAGAACCGAAATTCCCATCGACCTGGATGCCTGGTTTCCGCCCAATAAATATTCAATAAAGAAAAAAGCTACAATTTCGGTAAATAAAAACTTAGCAAAAGAAAAGAAGCTAAAATTATTATTGGATTCTCTGACTTCCCTGATATTCAATATGAGCAGGACAGCTCCTGTAAGCCCAATCAATCGTACCCAATGATTCACATAAACTTGTTCGTAAAACACCAGGGTTATGGCAATAAATATCACCAAATACAAAACGTTAACCACAATCAATCGCAGATAACTGTTTATACTATCATTTTCCGGAAAAAAATACAACAGACTATGAGGTCGATACCTGGAACTATTGCGGACTTTTTGATACCAACGATATACCAGGGCGAGTAAAAACCAAAAGGCAAAAATCAACAAGGCGCTACCCAAGATCATGTAGCCGCTTTGATGAAATATCTGGTAATAATCGTTTACGCCACACATTGTCACCAAAAACAAGCCCATATCTGCGTCTAACGGATCAATTCGCATCAATGTTGATTTCATCTTATAATCGCAGCTTATGGTGTTACTTCGCCTGCTTTTCACAACCGCCTCGAGCAGCGGGAAATGATCTGTTTCTTCAAATAAATTCTCGCGTAGGTTGTTTCTTGGGTTCTCGTGAAACCAAACCTTGCCTGTTTTATCGATGATGCAGAAGGAATAGCCATAGGGCAAAACAACATCATTCACCGTATGCATCTCGGCCGAAATACAAACGGCATATTCTGTGGTATCTATTTCCTGTGAAACCACCACCTGCGGTTTGGCGGTGTTAAGCGAAAAAATAGATTGAAAACCAAAATACTTGCCATTTTTATTAAATCTACGTGTATTCTGAATATAGTCCCTCTTACTGATATCTATACCCCATGGGCTTTCTTTCCACTCCTTACCGTTTTCCACCACGAAAACGGTCTTTTTATCCTTGGTAGACGCTGTAAAAGCCTCAAGCCATGTGGGATATGGACCGCTATCGATTTTCTGAACCACCTGTTCCTTTATTTTCCTTTGAACCATTTCATCAATGGCATTAAAACTTTCGCCGTGCGTTAAAAGATTTGCACCTTTCTTCAACTTTGTGTTACGCAACAGGTTGGTATCAGAAAGGATATTCGTAAAAGTATCCAACTGGTTGAGCATGGAACTGATTTCGTTGTCAAAAGCATCTTTAATAGATAATGAAAGGCTTTGCAAATGCTCACCATCTGCATTAATATGCGACCTGATAAATATTTTATTACTTATATAAACACTAAAAAACAATATCAGGAACATAATACCGGCAACACTAAACAATAATGTAACCAAGCTTTTTATGGTAAAAGCCTCACCAGGGGTTATGACCATTAACTTAACCACCGGAATGCTTAAAAGCAACAACACAATAAAAACGGTGATAGCGGATATTACCCCCCTATCGAACCCCCTTTTCATGGAAGCATACTTATTGTTGGGCACCAGACCTACCAAATGGCTCATTCCAACCGATTGTACCGGAACAATAAAGGCTTGGTAATCTTCGCCAGCAATATTTATTTTTACCTGGTTTTCGGAGGGGTTTGTAATTCCGTGGCCTCCGTATTGTGTTTTTTTTGCAAAAGTAAACGCGCTCAAACCTTTATCCTGAATGGAATCCTGCACCAGGCCTTTATCTTCGTCCATGATCAATTGCAAATCATTTAACGCCTCAAGTGTTTTAAAAACGATACTGTCGTTATTAAAAACAACAAAATTTTCAAATAAATCGATATTAAAGACGTCACCGAACAATTGTTCACTCCTGATATAAACAAATTCAGAGGTATCCTCTTCCCATACCTGGTAAGGAATTCTTTTTAACAAATACCAGTCTTCTTTATTGATAAGTTTGGACGGATGGGTGCGAAAAGCGGCTTCCAGTTCTTCTTTTCTTCGGAGTAACTCCTTTAAGTCGTTCGACAGTGGTGCAAATTTCTGCCTAACACTTTGCATCTGATGTTTGATGGCTAATTGTTGCTGTTTAAGATCTTCGCTGTTAAATTCAACCTGCAGCTTTAACATGTTATTTCGAATACTGTTTTTACGCCTGGTTTTATCATGGATAGCTTTGTTTATTCCTGATAACTCAATCATAATAGGCTCTTGATATTGCGCACGTATCGCCTTTTCCTTTTCCGACAAGTCACTGGCATATCTATATAACACTTTAAAAGCTTGGCGCTTCACCTTGGTTTCCTTAACATTTTGCGTGTAAATATAATACAGGGTCATTGCCAGAATAATAAACAATGACGTAGTTAACAAAATACCAAACCGTTTACTTGGTGCTTTAGCCATATCTTTAATTTATTGTACAATCACTAATTTCCCCATTCGGTAAAGACTAGTAACAGATACAAATATCTGATATATAATATGCGATGTCAAGTAATTATGTAATTATCAAAGGTTTTATTTTTATTAATGATGAAGTAGCCGGATATAAAATAATGTGCCAATTTATTTAATGGGTACTTAGGCCGTTTATTTTTAATATATTCTTTTTCTTTGGCACTGGTCTATATGGGATAGTAAAGAAAAACGTTGAACCTTTGTCCGGAGTTGAAATAAACCATACCTTACCTCCAAGATGTTCGATCGAAGCTTTTGATATGGCCAGGCCTAAACCGCTTCCTTCGTATTTTCTGGAATAACAATCATCATCGCCCTGACGGAAACAATCGAATATAATATCCTTGTACTGGGGAGAAATCCCTATACCGGTGTCCTCCACCTTAAACATTAATTCAGTATTGTCCTTGATCTGATACGATATTTTCACATAACCTTCTTGGGTAAATTTAATGGCGTTATCTATAAAAACACTCAATATCTGTGTTAGCCGGATTCTATCGGCCAAAATACAGTCCTCCCCTTCGTTCAGTTCCATGGGCATCATTAATTCAACGCCGGTTTTATGCTTCAGCTTTAAACAGAAACTCGCATAAAGCTCTTGCATTAAATCTCTTAAAGAAAACTCCGATTCCATTAAGGGGGGCTGACTCGCCATCAAGTCAGACATTTTAATATAACCATCTATTTGTTGCATTAAACGGTTTCCCGACTGTTCTATATTCTTGAAAAAGTCTTGTTTTTCTTCTTCTTTAATATCTGGTTCCAGCAGTAGGTGCGAAAAGCCAATAATGGCATTTAAGGGGGTACGTATTTCATGGCTAATATTTGCTATAAACGTAGATTTTAACCTTTCGCTCTCTTCCGCTTTATTTTTAGTAATGATCAACTCCGTGTTTTGTAATATTAATTTACGTTCTACTGCTTTCAGTTTCTTATTTATGGTATGTAAATAATTAACGGTAAACAACAACACAAAATTAAGGCAAGTACCTAGTATGGTTCCGAAGGACAGCATTATATCACAATCCACCCCTAAAATTTTTAAAGCCACAAACCGGTGTGCTATTAGAAAAAACTGAATTAAAATTGAATAGTATAAGCTAAAGGCCCAATATATCAGCAACACAGGTACTATCGAAACAATTAGCATCGCATTGCCCAATACAGGATAAATAGTATAATAAGAAGCAATGTATAAGCATAATGTCATCGTTGACAATAACTTACCCCACGCCTTTTTAGTCTTGAATATCATACTAACCGCCATAAAATTAAATAGTTTTCCAGACTCTCTCTTATAAGTAAAAATTATTACGGGTTAAATACAATAATGTTATACTTTATTCTACATTTATTCCATATTATTTTTTTAACAACATTATAGTCAACAGCATACATAAATAAATATTTCTTTTAAATCAGAGAATGAAAATATTTTTTTCGAACATATTATTTATTTGTTCAACGCTATATTATTTAACGCTGTTACGTTTCACGATTCTTTTTACCAAATAAAAAAAAGGTGCACCAGCCAAAGCCAATGCACCTGATTTTTCAGAAATGATAATTCTCTAATATTAATTCAGTTTACTCCAGATCATAAATCCGCCGGATAAATTTTTAAGATGAGTAAAACCTTTATCTGCTAAAATCAAATACCCTAAATATCCTCTTAGCCCTTTGGCACAGTAAATATAAGTGGGTTTGGAAGGATCAATTCCGTCCAAGCTATCTTTTCGTAATTGCTCCAAGGGAATATTTGTAGCATGAGCAATCTTACCGGCCATTTCCAGCTCCAATGGATCACGTACGTCGATTAAGTTATATTCTTCTTCCGGCGTATTTTCTATTAATTCTTTTAACGTTAAGGCATCCACTTCGGTATAGTTTCCGTTTAAAACGTTTGAACCTACGTAACCCGATACAATTACCGGATCTTTTGCAGGCGAAAATGGAGGTGCATAAGCCAGGTCCAGGTTTGGCAAATCGCTCATTTTAAGTTTGGCATATATGGCTGTACTCATAATATCGATACGTTTGTCAACACCTTTCTCACCAAAAACTTCACATCCTAATATAGTGCCATCTTTGGGATCATAGTACGTTTCTACAATCATATCTTTTTGATTGGGATAATAACCCGGTGTGGAACCAGCTACAATAAGGTTAACCGCAAATTCAATGTTATTTTTTGTCATGAAGGCAGGATTCATGCCTGTACGCCCCATAGTATTCTCAAACACCTTGATAATAGCCGTTTTATATCCTCCGCTAAACTCCTCGTCCCCACCAGCGGCATTTACCCCAGCAGTACGACCTCCTTTATTGGAGTGCGTTCCCAAAGGCAAATAATCGTACTCCCCGGTTTGTGTGTTTTTTATACTGGCACAATCCCCTGCTGCATAAATGTCGGGCAGGTTGGTCTCCATCTTTTCGTTGACTTTAACCGCACCGTTCGCGATATATTCGGCACCTTTCGATGTCAACAGGTGAGCATTAGGTTTAATACCTACGCTCATAATAACAAAGTCGGTGGATTGCGTTTCAGCATTACTGATTTGCACACCGTTTATTTTACCGTCTTCAACATCAAACTCCCTAACAAAGGTATTCGTGATCACCCTAATTCCGTGCTTTTCCAATGTGGCTTTTGCAAACTGACGAAACTTACCTTCCCACATCGGCAATATACCTTCACTACCTTCTATTAACGTTACCTCTTTCCCGGCTTCGCGAAGGTTCTCTGCCACTTCAACACCAATCAGCCCTGCTCCCATCACAGTAATGTGCTTGGCTTCCTCCAACATATCTTTTTGCATGATACGGTCGTAATCTTCCAATGTACGGCATGCCGACCAGTTTGAAGCTTGATCTAAATTTTTGATAGGTGGAATAAAGGTACTTGCCCCGGCAGTGTATACCAGTTTATCGTATCCATACTCACCCATGTTTGTTTTAACGATATGTTTTTCCGGGTCGATATCCAATACTTCTTCTTCCAGATGAACATCTATATTAAATCGGTTACGAAGCAAGTCAGCCTCTACAACGATTAAGTTATCTCTATCATTTATTACGCCTGATAGTGCATATGGGATTCCACATGTCGCATAACTAACATTCTTTGTTTTTTCAAATAATATGATTTCCGCATCTTCGTTTTGTCTGCGTGCTTTTGCTGCAGCAGATGGCCCTGCAGAAAGACCTCCAATTACAATAATTTTCTTACTCATATTTTATAAGGCGAACGATTTGAATTTATGTTTTTATGGCTGCTTTTTTGTGAGACTAACGCCATTTTTCTTTTGTTTTGTTGGCTGCATAATTGAGCCATGATCGTTTATAGGTTATCGCACGTTAGATATGTACCCTGTTAATCCCCATCCCTAAATTTGAGGTTCAGTAATTCCCCTTTGTCCAGACAAAAAAAGGGAAGAACCAACTTCATGAAAGGAAATCCTACATAATAATAGCTAATTACCGATAACTGATTACTGACTGCCTACTGCTGACCGGTTAACCTATCCACTTTTGACCAACGGCCACCGTTATACACATCAGCGATGTTATTGTTTTTCAAATAATGTGTTGCATTGGCACTTCTTATTCCAGAAGCACAACATAACACCAAGGGCATTTTCATTTTCCTTATCCTTTTCATTTTGTGTTCGATCTGATCTAACGGAATATTGATAGATCCGTCCACGTGCCCATACTTAAACTCATCGGGAGTTCTTACATCAATGATCGTAGCACCTTGTTGTATAATTTCTTTAAGCGGGTTGTTTTTACCGCCGAATAAAAAATTTAATAGTCCCATAAAAAAAGATTGTAGCTAATAGCTTGTGGCCACCGGCAGTATTGATAGTTTTAGATATTAATTGAAATTTTTCTGAAGTCTATGTTATCAGTTCTGTTCTTCCATTTCGGTCACGGTAAACCAAGGGCCACCATCGCTTACGTTGGTCATCCCGTTTTGCTGAAGAAATTGCAGCGCCGAAAAACTCCGCATCCCTGATGCGCAGCACAGAACTATCTTACCTTCAATAGCCTTTAACTCATCCAATCGCTGTACAATTTGATCGACAGGTATATTGATGGATCCTTCCACTTTACCACCTGCAAATTCTATAGGGGTACGTACGTCTATTATCGTTATTTTTTTTTCCATTTTAGTTATTTTATTCTACAAGTGTTTAAATTTGATCTGGCCATGCCAGCTTTGTTTTATGGTGACAAAAAAACAACGACAAAAAAAATTGTACAGTAACTTTTGTCACACAAGGGAAATAATTTCCACATTATTACGATGAAGTTTAATTCTACCCAGTTTCTCCAACTGCTTTAAGAGCCTGGACACCACTTCTCTTGAAGTATTCAGGTCACTGGCGATTTCCTGATGGGTAAGACTTAATATATTTTGATTTAATTCTTTAGATCGTTCCAACAGGTACCTAGACAGCCGTTCATCCATTTTCATAAAGGCAATACTGTCTATGGTCTGTAGCATTTCCTCAAAACGTATCCGATAGGCTCGAAATATAAAGTTCTTCCATGAATCATATTTCTTAATCCATTCATCCATTTTGGTGACCGGTAGCATAATTATTTCGGCTTCTTCAATAGCCGTAGCCCTTACATTGCTTTTTGCGTCTCCCATACAACAAGTTAAGCTCATGGCGCAAGTTTCTCCGCTATTCAGGTAATAAAGCAATAACTCATTACCCTCCGAATCTTCCCTTGAAATTTTTATGGTACCGTCAATCAACAACGGCATTTGCTTAATATAAGCCCCAATTTCAATGAGTTTGTCTCCCGGCAAGAACTCTATTATCCTGCCATGTTCCTGAATTTCGTCAAGCAATCCTTCTTCGTACAAGGATGGGAATTTAGCGTTAATTATTTCTTTTATGTTATGTGTCATCGGTATCGAGATTCAGGTTGCAAGATAGTAAAAGGGCTGCGAATGTGGTTCACAGCCTCTGAAATTATCGTTAAACAACTCCTATCTGGGTACCTGTAACATATTACAAGTTCCCTCTTAACTCAATCAACTTATCTACAACTCCCGGATCGGCCAAGGTAGATATATCACCTAATTCTTCCGTTTGATTGGCGGCTATCTTACGCAATATCCTGCGCATAATTTTTCCCGACCTGGTTTTAGGAAGTCCAGGAGCAATCAATATTTGATCCGGTGTTGCGATAGGGCCAATATGATGTCGAACTTCGTTTCGCAATTCACCGACCAGCTCATTGTTTGAGGTATAGCCTTCTTTCAACAGCACGTAGGCAAAGATACCTTCTCCTTTAATTTCGTGCGGGAAACCAACTACAGCCGCCTCGGCACAGAAAGGATGTGATACCAGAGCTCCTTCTATTTCTGCGGAACCAATTCTGTGACCAGAAACATTCATCACATCGTCAATTCTTCCTGTTAACCAGTAATAACCATCTTTGTCGCGCATGGCGCCATCTCCGGTAAGGTAATATCCTTTATACGAATTCAAATAGGTTTCCATAAAACGCTGATGGTCACCCTGTATGGTACGTGCCATGCTAGGCCATGGTTTTTTGATGGCCAACAAACCCGAAACATCATTGCCTTCCACCTCTTCGCCTTCGGGCGTTAGCAGCACAGGTTCTATTCCAAAGAAGGGAAGTGTGGCCGAACCCGGCTTAGTTGGTGTAGCTGCAGGTAACGGGGAAATCAGGATTCCTCCGGTCTCTGTTTGCCACCAGGTATCTACAATAGAGCACCTGCTTTCCCCAACCACTTCGTAATACCATTTCCAGGTATCAGGGTTGATGGGTTCCCCAACGGTTCCCAGAACACGGAGACTGCTCCTGTCATATTTTTTCACGAACCCGTCACCATCGCGCTGAATGGCACGAATAGCGGTTGGAGCTGTGTAAAACTGTGTGATCTTCAATCGTTCCACCATTTCCCAGTAACGGCCCGAATCGGGATAATTGGGTACACTTTCGAAAATAACCGTAGTTGCCCCGTTTACCAGTGGGCCATAAACAACGTATGAATGCCCCGTTACCCAACCTATATCGGCTACACAGGCAAAAATATCGCCCGGTTGATAATCGAATACATATTTATGTGTTAAGGCCGTATATAACAAATAACCGGCTGTTGTGTGGGCCAATCCTTTAGGTTTCCCGGTACTCCCCGAAGTGTAAAGCAAAAATAAGGTATCTTCGGAATCCATGTGCTCTATGGGACAATATGGGCGTTCCGCTTCCATGGCCTCATTTAACCAAACGTCGCGAGGTTCAAAAAATGGCACCTTACTGTCTGTTCTTTTTGCCACAAATATATGCTGAACCGTTGGACAGGCAATCACCGCTTCGTCCACGATTCTTTTCAGGGGGATAAGACGTCTGCCACGCAAGCCTTCGTTGGCAGTAATCACAGCCTTGCATTTAGCATCGTTAATCCTGTCGCGCAATGCTTCGGCACTAAATCCGGCAAATACAACCGAGTGAACAGCTCCTATACGCGCACAGGCCAGCATAGCATAAACCGCTTCCGGAATCATGGGCATATAAAGCGCCACCCTGTCCCCTTTTCTTATTCCATGGTGGCGAAGAACATTGGCCAGCCTGGAAACCTCACGCAACAACTCTTTATAGGTAACCTGTTTGCCTTCGCCCGGTTCATCTGCTTCCCAAATCAAAGCGACTTTATCCCCGTCTTCCTTGGCGTGACGGTCAACGCAATTTTCACATGCATTCAGCTTACCTCCCAGAAACCATGATATCATCCCCTCCTCGAAATCGTTGTTGCATACCTCCTCGAAGTCGTGCTGCCAACGCAATACTTTTTTTGCTTGATGTTCCCAAAAGGCCTCATTGTCATCCATACTTTCCTGATACAAGGCTTTGTACTCGTCGAGATGTGAAATTTCCGGGTTCTTGAAATATTCGTTTACGGGGTTGTAAACGTTCCTGTCGTTTTCCATAGAGGTGCGTTTTAAGGATTAATATTTATTGCGTTCTAATATTTAACAGAAAAACTAAGATAATGTTGAAAGATTTAGAATTCAAATAATTTATTTACAGCAGGATAAAGTAAAAACAGTGTTCAACGATTAAAAGCATATTTTATTTGAGCCCATTTTTTATGCATAAAGTTTAGAATGGATCTAATTATTTAATTAGAGAAATATTTCTATATTTAACCATTAATCTATCTACAAATATATATTTATACACTTAAAATCATTGGTATGAAGAAAATCTATGTAATAACACTATTTATTGGGCTAATGTTAACGAACAAGGTGAGTGCGACTGACGGTTATTTTGGGGTTGGATATGGAGCTCAAAACAAAGGATTGGCAGGTGCAGGAATTGCCTGGTATAAAAACTCATTAATGAACGGAAATCCAGCCGGTCATGTATTTTTAGGAAAGCAATATCAAATCGGTGTTGGTTTATTTAATCCCAATCGTCAATACACAATTACAGGAACCCCTTCGGGAATGGATGGCACATTTGGACTAATGCCAGGGACTGTTGAAAGTGATTCGAAACTTTTTTTAATGCCAAGTATGGGAGCCAATTGGATGATAAATGAGCAAAGTAGCTTTTCCGCTACTGTTTTTGGTAATGGGGGAATGAACACCGATTATCCGACAAACACATTTCACGATCCGAATTCATCAACTACCGGAGTAGATTTAGCGCAGTTGTTTTTAGGATTAACCTATTCACGCAAAATAGCTGATAACCATAGTATCGGAATCACCGGTGTATTGGCATATCAATATTTTGAGGCTAACGGATTAGGTGCATTCAGCCAGATGTCGAGCAATGCAAACGCTTTAACCGGTAACGATCATGATGGGGCGTTTGGGTACGGCGTTAAAATTGGTTACTTAGGGAAAATTACAGAAAAACTGACCTTAGGAGCAAGCTATCAAACAAAAACTATGATGAGTGAGTTTGATGATTATGCCGGTCTTTTTGCAGAACAAGGAGACTTTGATATTCCTTCAAACTGGACCATAGGACTTGCTTATGAATTAACCGATGATTGGGCTGTGATGGCAGATTATAAAATGATTAATTACACAGACGTTGCTTCTGTATCAAATCCTATGGATCCTGCAGCATTCGCTGAAGCTCCCTTAGGGTCAGATAACGGAGCTGGTTTTGGATGGGAAGATATCTCTGTGATAAAACTCGGTACCGAATTTTCCGGTATTGACAATTGGATTTTTAGAGCGGGATACTCAAACACCCAGCAACCTGTTCCTTCTTCAGAAGTAATGTTTAATATTTTAGCTCCTGGTGTGGTAGAAAATCACATCACCCTTGGTTGCTCAAAATTCCTGGGTGAATCAGGGAAAGCGCTTCATATAGCCCTGGTATATGCTCCAACATCAACTGTTAAAGGATATAACCCTATGGATTTTGATGCAACACAAGCAATGGAAGGTAATATGGTACCTAATCAAACTATTGAATTGGAAATGAATCAGTTTGAGTTAGAAATTGCATTTTCTTTTTAGTGTTAAGCGAAATGTTAGGTTTTATTTAGAATTTAACAGTCCAAATACAAATACTCAATTGTTACAAAACGATGCGTTCACTTACCAATTGTAGGTGAACGCATTTTTATATTATGCCTTTAATCTTGATTTTTTGATTGTTGAATACTCCTACTTCGTCTTTTTTCATCCCTTGTAATATTTTTCCAATGGGAGAAATCAATGAAACAGAATAAAACTCACCAGCCTGAACCAACACCTTTCCTATTGCGACAGATATAAAATATTTACCTTTATTTGTAATAACCACACTTCCAAACCCCACCTTATCACTTCTATTATTGACATCAATTTTCGATAGCTCGTTCTTTAGCCTAAGCATGTTGTTGAGTTGAGCTTCGTTTTTACCAATCTCAATATGCATCATCGCCCTGCTGGTTTCATATTTATCGCCAACACTGCTTTTGGTATCACTGTCACGAGATTCCTTGGCCGAAGCTAATTCCGAGTTGAGCAAAGAAATTTTATTATCCAGGATTTCTTCGACCTTTTTACAAAGCTGCTTTTTTATATCAAATGGTTCGTTCATATTTTATCAATACATCTTTAACAAATGTAATGAATTAAGCGACTTTCAGAAAAATAAAAATCTTTACCCAAGTTTAAAATATCGCTTCACTGGCTTGTAATGGTGTGTTTTATCCAGTTCGAGTTTTTTTTCGGGAAGTGCCAACACGTATTCTTTGCACGATTCGGAACAGGTCCGGTGATTTTTGGAAGCGCATTCTTGGCACTGTATAAAAAGCAGGTTACATCTTACATTAGAACAATTAACATGCTTATCGCAAGGTTTGCCGCACTGATGACAACTACTGATTATATCATTGCTTATTCTTTCTCCCAAACGGTTATCAAAAACAAAATTCACCCCTTTGAACCTGCTTTCTTCGCGACTTTGATCTATTTGTCTTTTATAATCGATGATACCACCATGTAACTGGTTGACATCATTGAAACCATGATGCTTTAGATAAGCGCTTGTCTTTTCACATCTAACGCCACCTGTGCAGTACAGCAATACTTTTTCATCTTCTTTTCCTTTTAAGAGATCCAGCACCTCGGGCAATTCGTCGGAAAATGTTGCCGACCTCGGTGTAATTGCCCCTTCAAACTTGCCCACTTCACTCTCATAATGATTTCGCATATCGACCACAATTGCACCATGCTCCATGGCATTGTTCCATTCTTTGGCATCTAAATGTTTGCCTACGTTGGTCACGTCAAAATCACTATCCTTTAAACCATCTGCCACAATTTTGTTTCTGACTTTAATTTGAAGTTTCAGGAATGATTTACCATCATCTTCAATGGCTATTTTAAAAGGAATATCTTTTAAGTACCGATTGTTTTGAATAATTTCCACAAACTTTTCCCAATGATGATCAGGCACATTCATTTGAGCATTAACACCTTCCCTGGCCACATATATCCTTCCCAAACAATCCAGTTCTTTCCATTTCATGTATAGCTGGTTACGTAATTGAACCGGATCATCTACGATGACATACCTGTAAAACGAAAGGGTGGTTCGTTTAAAAGTCTCATTTTCCAATTTTTTCTTTAGCGCCTCCGGGCTTAATCTATTTATCAGATTGGTGTTACCTTTATTGGGATCCATATATTATAAATTTGTGCAAATATAATAAAGATATAAAGGTCTTAAATGGATATATAAAGGAATTACAATTCTTGCGTTTAATTTAAATAAACAGGACGTTTGGTATTCGTGATTTATTTTATACTGGAATTTTTATATAAAAAAATACCTAAAATAAAGATATACCGATGCCAACGCTACCGATACCAACATCAGCGGAATACCTACTTTCAAATACTCTTTGAAGCGCAAAGGATGATCTGTTTTTTGCGTAAATCCGGCGACAATAATATTGGCCGCAGCACCGATCAACGTCCCATTACCTCCAAAACAAGCACCCAAGGATAAGGCCCACCATAGCGAATCAATATTACCTCCTGCTGCTTCTCCCATATTTTCGATTACGGAAATCATGGTAGCGGTATAGGGAATACTATTGATAAAGGTTGTAGCTACGGCTGACATCCATAAAATCAGCTGTGATGCTTTGAGCGCTTCCCCTCCGGTGGCAACAACCATCTGATCGGCCAGATAGTTTATCACTCCTGTTTTTTCGAGACCTCCGACTATGACAAACAAACCGATAAAAAAGAATAAGGTAGGCCACTCTACTTCTTTTAATATCTCTTCAGGATCTTCTTTGGTAATCATCATCAGTAGAAACCCTCCCCCCAATGCAACGGAAGCCAAACTTACATGATGAATATGGTGGGTCATAAAAGCGCCAATAATCAACCCAAAAACAATTAAGTTTTTAATCAGGAATTTTTTATTCTTAATAGCCCGTTTCTCATCAAACGCATCCACTTTACTTGTGTCTACTTCCACAGCGTTAAGTTTTTTATAATAGATCATTCGTAACAAAGCGAAAGTAACAATGGAAACGATTAGAACGATAGGCAGATTATTGTTGATGAAATCCATAAAATCGAGATGCGTGGCTCCACCTATCATTATATTGGGCGGATCGCCAATTAAAGTGGCTGCTCCACCGATATTTGAAAATATAATTTCTGAAATCAGCAACGGCAATGGACTTATTTTAATGGTATCTGCAACTGCAAAAGTTAACGGAACGATGATAAGAACGGTTGTCACATTATCAAGAAATGCAGATAATACAGCAGTTACAATAGATAGAACCACCAATATCCTCCACGGGTTACCTCCAGTTATTTTTATACCTTTGATAGCAATATATTCAAATAACCCTGACTTACGCATGATGGCAACCGTCATCATCATGCCACAGAGCAATCCTATGGTATCAAAATCGATATATTCGACGGCCTCATCCTGACTTATTATATGAAAGGCAACAAACAGAAAACCACCTAACATGGCAGCAATGGCATTGGGTAGTTTTTCCGTGGTAATCAATGTAAAAGTCAGTATAAATACGACTAGCGCAACAACTACATGGAAAGAGTTTATTTGACTTGTTATGAGCAACAACATGTCCTAATAATTTATATCCAACGATAATGAAAGAATCTCAATTCGAGTCAACAATCCTATGAGCGTTTTACCTTCAACGACGGGTAAAATGGTTCCTTTCTGGCGGTATAATAGATCTGCCGCATACGACATTGAATCATCAGGCGATACACAAGGGTATTTTTCGTCGATAAAATCAATAATTTTATGATCCAATTTTTTTATTAAATGGATAGTAATTTGATCCAGCCCTGCCATAAACGAAGTATCGTACATCTTTTTCATATAAGCAGGTATGGCTTCATTTAAAATATCCTGTTCACTAATACATCCCACATACTCGCCCAATTTATTTACCACCGGCAGTGCACTCAGCCGGTGCAGTTTCATCGTATTGATCACTCTTCGCAAACTGGAGTTTTCGTTTACGCAGGTAATATCTTTATGAATATATTCTTGAACTTTTTTCATAGTTTCCTTAAAATTTAACTACTTCTATATCAATTCTGGACAAATTATTCCCAATTTTATCAATATCTGATATTTCCTTATAAATATCCTCCACATCAGTTAATCCGGCCGCTGACGCAAAGCGTAATACTTCCACCTCTTTTTCACTTTTTGTATATGCATGAATAAAACCTGCTAAATACGCATCGGCATAACCCAGCATATTAACTATATTCATATCCCGAGGTCGCAACACAAAAGCCTTTGTTTGAGAGACCGCAACTACATTCTCCAATCGATGTGTAAAAATGATATATTCAGTATTCGGACATTTTTCTAATATCTCCCGTCCCGACCTAATAAATTGATCTACTCCGTCTACCCTTTTCCCAAGAATAGAATGATCTGATCTCATATCGGGATTAATTAGAAAAGGTTGCGCCTCCAATAAAACCGGCAAATATTTTGGTGATGTATGCACCATTACCCTTTTGTCCTGTTTGCGCGCCAAATCAACCATCTGAATATAAACATCTGGCAATACGCCTTGAGGTAATGATCCCGCAATAGCTATTAACTCTACTCTGGACAATAACCGTTCGTAATTCTCCATAAAAAACTCAATATCCTCTTTAGGAATCTCTTGTCCAAAATCATTAATCTCTGTTAAGGTTTCATTTTTTCTATCCAGAATGGAGATGTTTGTACGGGTGGAGCCCTGAGTGAATATAAAATTTGTGGTGATACCTTCCTTTCTGATGGCATCACATAACATATGGCCGGCATGTCCGCCTGCAAAACCCGAAGCAATTACCTCATCACCCATTTTACTGAGTGTATTAGCGATATTTACCCCTTTCCCTCCGGCAGAAACCATGCTCATTTCTCCCTTTGTTAGACGATGTAGCTTATGGACTTCAAAAGAATCAACAACAAGTATTTTATCGATGGCCGGGTTTAAAGTAACTGTTAACACCATAACTCAATCTTTTTTGATTAAAAGCAACGTATCGAGAAAAAACAAACACTTACTTAAGGTATATAAATGAAGTGGTTAATAAAAGAAAAGAAACGTTTTTTATCGAGAAGAATAAAAATAAAAAAGCCTTTCCAAGAATAAATTCCGGAAAGGCTTTCATATTTTTATATTAATGGTAGTTACTTATGACGGGTTTCAAACACTAGTAAATCTCCTTTTTGGATGCTTTTAGGGTGTTTTGCAGCAAGGATGCAATAGTCATGGGCCCAACACCACCGGGAACCGGTGTAATCCAACTGCATTTGGGAGCCACTTCATCGTAGGCCACGTCCCCTTTTAATTTCCAGCCCGATTTAGTTTTGTCGCTCTTCACACGAGTTGTTCCCACATCAATTACCACAGCACCTTCCTTCACCATATCTTTTTTAACAAACTCAGGAGAACCGATTGCGGCGATAATAATATCCGCTGACTGGCACACTTCTTTTAAGTTGGCAGTTCGGCTATGACAAACCGTTACCGTTGCATCCCCGGGATAACCTTTTTGAGAAAGCAGAATACTCATTGGACGACCCACAATATTGCTTCTGCCAATTACTACCACATGCTTACCTGATGTTTCAATTTCGTAACGTTTTATCAGCTCCATGATACCTTGTGGTGTGGCAGAAACAAATGCAGGGGAGCCAATACTCATCCTACCCACATTTTGAGGATGGAAACCATCCACATCTTTACGGTAATCCACTGCATCAGTAACTTTTTGTTCGGAAATATGCTTAGGTAATGGCAGCTGAACGATAAAACCGTCGATATCCGCATCGTTATTTAATTCTTCTACTTTGGCCAACAACTCCTCCTCTGTAACATCATCTTCAAATCTGATTAGAGACGACTTAAAACCGACATATTCGCATGCTTTAATTTTGGCTGCAACATAGGTTTCGCTGCCCCCATCATGGCCAACGAGTATGGCGGCCAGGTGAGGCACTTTTCCTCCGTTAGAATTTATGACAGCAACTTCTGCTGCAATTTCATCTTTTACTTTTTGCGATGTCGCTTTTCCGTCGATTATTTGCATTTTCGATTTTTATGTTGTTCATATTTTGTTGCTGGATATAAGATAACCTGATATTGGTCACTTTAACTTAAAAAAGAGGTTGACCATATAGGTATTTCAAATCCCCATCTATCCGTCTACTGTGGAGTTCTTCCCCTTTTACTTTGGCAAAAAGGGAAGAACCTAAACTGTTAAGTTCTGCAAATACTAAGAACTGTCTGTGTTAACGTATTACCGTCTTCCGAATGGCATATTTTGCATCATACGTCCCATGTTTTTTCCCTGGGTCATCATCCGCATTACTTTGCGTGTATCTTCAAATTGCTTGATCAGCCTGTTTACTTCCTGAATGTTGGTACCGCTACCGTTGGCAATTCTTTTACGGCGGCTGCCATTCAGTATCTGAGGGTTTTCGCGTTCATTCGGTGTCATTGAGTAAATGATTGCTTCGATTCCTTTGAAAGCATCATCATCAAAGTCCATGTTTTTAAGTGCCTTGCCCATACCCGGGATCATTCCAGCCAAATCTTTCAGGTTACCCATCTTTTTGATTTGCTGTATCTGGCTTAAGAAGTCGTTAAAGCTAAACTGGTTTTTGGCGATTTTCTTTTGAAGCTTACGGGCTTCCTCCGCATCAAACTGCTCCTGCGCCCGTTCCACAAGTGATACGATATCACCCATACCCAAAATACGGTCGGCCATACGGTTGGGATGGAAAACATCTAGCGCTTCCATCTTCTCGCCCATACCTACGAACTTAATTGGTTTTTCAACCACACTGCGTATAGAAAGTGCGGCTCCACCTCGTGTATCACCATCAAGCTTGGTAAGGATTACACCGTCAAAGTTCAAACGGTCGTTAAATTCCTTGGCCGTATTCACAGCATCCTGACCCGTCATGGAATCCACCACAAACAAAATCTCCTCAGGGGTAACCGCTTTTTTGATAGCAGCAATCTCGTTCATCATCTGCTCATCAATCGCCAAACGCCCCGCGGTATCCACAATCACTACGTCGTGTCCGTTAGCTTTTGCATGCTTTACACCATCTTTGGCTAATTTAACGGGATCGTTGTTACCTTCCTCGGTATAAACGGGTACGTCAATCTGTTCTCCCAATACCTGCAACTGGTTTATCGCGGCAGGTCGGTACACGTCGCCCGCCACTAATAATGGTTTTTTACCTTTCTTGGTTTTTAGCAAATTGGCCAATTTACCGGCATGCGTTGTTTTACCCGAACCTTGAAGACCTGCCATCAAAATAACAGCAGGATTACCGTTCATGTTAATATCAACCGATTCTCCACCCATTAACTGTGCCAACTCATCGTGCACAATCTTCACCATCATCTGACCTGGCTGTACCGCGTTCAGTACGTCAGAACCCAGTGCTTTCTCCTTTACTTTTTCAGTAAAAGTTTTAGCTGTTTTATAGTTAACATCAGCGTTCAAGAGCGCTCTGCGTACATCTTTTAAAGTTTCGGCTATATTTATTTCGGTAATTTTGCCTTGCCCTTTTAAAAGCTTAAAGGAACGCTCCAGTTTTTCCGACAGATTATCAAACATTCTTTCTAATTTTTAATTTCAGAGTGCAAAAATATAAAATATTTGCTAATTCCTCTCACTTATAAAGAGCTCCTTGTAATACTCTACCGTATTTAGTATAAAAGCTTCTTTTTCCACTTCCGTAGCAGTAATAATTTCGGGGTAAAAAAAGTGCTGCATCACATCCATATCGCAAAACCCAAATACTTCGTGGCCTTGAATAACGGTTAAGTTAGGCAATAAATCATCTTCTTCGTCGTCGGAAATGGCATTGCCCATAGAAGTATGCAAAATCACAGCCCTGCCGGTCAGCAAGCCTTCAATTCCCTTTTCTCCGGCCTGATATGCAAAACCGTATGAAAACACCCTGTCGATATATCCCTTTAAAATAGCCGGAAAAGAAGCCCACCACAAAGGATATACCACAGAAATAATATCGGCATCTTCAATATATTCCTGCTCCTTGTCCACATCCTCCGCAATAACCCCTTTTTTCAGATTATCCAGTTCTTCCTTTTTTAATACTGGATTGAAATCCATCGCATACAAATCTCTGACAATAACAGTATTCAATGTCTCCGAGTATTGTTTTATCCTATCTACAAGTTGTCGCGAAAAACTATCCTCTGATGGATGCGCATATATTATTAAATGTGTCATTCAAATCATGTGTTAGTTATAAAAATGTTAACACCAATACTTAAAATAAGTTTTTAAAGTACGATTTTAACCTAATCTTCCGTAAAAAAACAAAATATTATGGTTCTTTTTCGTTCAAGTGAATTATTTTTACCCTCTTATTTTGCAAAACACAACACGAATAGAGGGCAGATCGAATGGAGAAATTTATTGTTGTATTAACCGAAAACAGAAATCTTGGAATGCTTGCGGTTCCTTATTTTGTAATGGATAAGGACAACTCACCATCGCTAATATTAAACGAAATGGTGAATACGGAAAACCCTTCGGTGCATGATTATAATTTCACGGCCAAGGAACTGGAGTTATTGGAGATCATGAAAAAGCTTAGTGACAGGTATTTGTTTAGAATATTCTCCAAAGAGAAGACCATCAAGTTATTTTATGACAATCTCGACCAAAAGAAATTCAACGACCATGTACGTCCGCATATCGAAAAATATATGTATGCCTGTTTCGACAAATTGGTTCAATGCCCCTATGTTCCCATATATTTCAAGGATGCAAAGTACAGTAATTTGTATAAAACAGATGTTATATCGGTGTACGAAAAAGATGTAGAACCGGTTTTTTACTTCGATTTGTCGGAACAAGGGATTGATTACTCTTTAAAATTAAAACTTTCGGGCGAAGACCTTTCTATCACCCATAAAAAACCTGTGGTGATAACAAATTCTCCTTGTTCAATCCTGATAAGGGAAAAACTTTATCGCATACCAGATACCGACAGCAAAAAGTTCTTGCCGTTTTTCGACAAGCAACATATCAAAATCCAAGCACGAAGCGTACCCACCTACATGGATACCTTTGTTGCGAATGCAGTTAGAAACAACCATGTTGTGGCATCCGGTTTTGAAATAAAAGAAGACAAAACAGAACCAACAGCCATTCTTTCTCTGGAACAAGATATTAGACAACAACCCACCCTGGTGTTGAAGCTTAAATATGCCAATAAAGAATATTTGTCGCATAGTCAACCTAATGCTTTGGTTCAGCTGAGCAACGAAAAGGGTAATTATGTATTTACCAAGTACCAGCGACACCTAGAATGGGAGAATAGGATAATTAAAATACTAATATCTAACGGTTTAAAAGCAAGAAACGGAGCCAACTTTTCACCCATCAATGAGCAGGATGATGAGAATACCATTTATACCATTATACATTGGTTAAATAACAACAAGGATACTCTGCAGGAAAATAACATTGCGTTTATTCAAAAGAATTTAGAGAACAATTATTTTATTGGAGAATTCAGCTGCAGCTTTAAATCGGATAAAGGACAGGATTGGTTCGACTTGCAAATGAAAGTACAAGTAGGCGACTATGAAATACCGTTTATAAAGCTCCGGAAATTTATTCTAGCTGGTAAAAACGAATACACGCTGCCTAACGGCGATATTTTTATTATTCCGCAAGAATGGTTCACAAAATATGGAGATATATTATTATATGCCGAAGAAAAAAAAGGTAAAGTCAAGCTGAACAGGATGTATTACACTTTGTTGGAAAAGTCATCAAACGGCAAATACAAAGAAGCTAAAAACATTCCCCTTGAAAATGGTAAAAAGGTGCCCGACACATTAAACGCCTTGCTCCGCCCCTATCAACTGCGTGGTTTCAATTGGATGCATTATTTGCACGACAATAGTTTTGGTGGAATTTTAGCAGATGACATGGGTTTGGGTAAAACGTTGCAAATTATTGCCCTTCTTTTAAAAATTTACGATACCCAGGGACTCCAAGAAGAAACAACACAGCCTGCTCAGCTGAATCTTTTTGAACCATCTACAATAGAGGGGTTTAACACCAGTGGGCTAGCTACCAGCTTAATTGCCATGCCAACTTCACTTATTCATAACTGGTTGAACGAATTTAAGAAGTTTGCGCCGACATTAAAGATTTACATATATTCCGGAACCAGGAGATTGAAATCGAGAGAGATAGGAAAAATAATTCGACATTACCATGTGGTATTGACCTCGTACGGCGTGGTCAGAAACGATATTGATTACCTAAAGCATTATAAGTTTCATTATTTTATTCTTGATGAGAGTCAGTATATAAAAAACCCCAACTCAAAAATTTACGAGGCCATATCGCAGGTTGAATGCACAAAAAAGATGGTCTTAACGGGAACCCCAATAGAGAATTCGCTTACAGATTTATGGGCACAGATGAACTTTGTTAACAAGGGTTTGCTGGGTAACCTCACATTTTTCAAACGCCAGTTTGTGGTGCCCATTTCAAAAAACAATAACGAGGAACAGGAAGAAAAATTGCAAAACCTAATTGAGCCTTTCGTCCTCAGAAGAACCAAGGAAAAAGTAGCCAAAGAGCTGCCCCCTGTCAACGAACAGGTATTGTATTGCGACATGACAGCAGAGCAGAAGAAGGTATATGATTCGGAAAAATCCGGTATCCGAAACGAGTTGCTCAAAACTTTTGAAAATAAAGGTGTTGAAAAATCAACATTTTTAGCACTTCAAGGGCTCACCCGTTTGCGCCAAATAGCCAACCATCCCAAGCTGGTAAATCCGGAATTCCAGGGGGAGTCGGGAAAATTCAACCTTATTATCAACAATCTGGAAAATATTACCAACGAAAAGCATAAAGTATTAATATTTTCTTCGTTTGTGAAGGATTTGAAGTTGATAGAAGGTGTGCTGAACTCACGGAAAATAAAATATAGCAAATTAACAGGCAGTACGACCAACCGCCAGCAAGTTGTCGACGATTTCGAGAAAAAGGAAGATTGCAGGGTATTTCTGATTTCTTTAAAAGCGGGAGGTGTTGGATTAAACCTGATTAGCGCCGATTATGTGTTTTTACTCAACCCCTGGTGGAACCCGGCAGCCGAAGCGCAAGCCATAAACAGGGCGCACAGAATTGGTCAAACCAAGAACGTTTTTGTATACCGGTTTATTTCCATTGATACCATTGAGGAAAAAATCATGAAATTGCAAGAACACAAATCTAAATTGGCAGATACGTTTATTAATTCCAACAATCCATTTAAAAACATGAACGAAACTGAAATAAAAGAATTATTTTCATAAAATATATATTCGCATGGTACGGATTTTGTTTAGCAAGCAAAAACTAGTGTCAAAAAAAATAAAAGTCAATTAAGCAGTTTAAAATTATATTAGAATGAAAAAGTTATTTCTAGCCCTGGTTCTGTTTGGAACCATTACAGCAGCATTCGCGCAAGACAGGAAAAGCCAGCAGCGCAACATAGGAACTTTTAACGAAATTTATGCCGGGAAAGGTATAAACGTAACCTTGATTGAAGGCGACAAAGAAAGTTTAAAGGTTGAAATCGAAAACGGAGAGTTGACCGATGTGATCACCAATTTAAAAGGAAGAAAACTGGAGATAAAACTGAAGACAAAAATATATAAAAACGTCGGTGTTCAGGTTTATGTTACCTATAAAACGATTAAGGCCATACATACGGGGACCGGAAGTTTTGTCGACGCCAACAACACTATTTATGCAGAAAACCTTGATTTAAAGGCAGGCACTGGCTCCACGATCATCTTAGATATCGATACCAAAACGGTTTCCTCTAACCTTTCTTCTTCTAAAATAGAGCTGGTGGGCAAGACCGGGTATCAGGACGTGACCACAAATACTGGAGGTAAGTACATTGCAGACAAACTTGAAAGCAAGGAAACCTTTGTAAAGGCTTCTACTGGCGGAACTGCATGGGTAACGGCTACCGATAAATTGGAAGCTAAAACCTCTACAGGAGGAAAAGTCACTTATTCTGGTGAACCAGAAAAATTGATTATAAAAGGGAACGTAAAACCGGAGTAAATCAGTACGAAGTTAACAGTTAGCAGTTGTTCATACTGCTAACTGTAACTGAATACGGATTAACGTTTCTCCAAATAAGTAGAAGAAGTCACTTTCATGGGAATTTCCATTCCTTGTGGCATTTGAGGATTACCTTTCATGGAAACCGTGCCTTCAATCTTTTGGTTCTGTTTGCCGCTCACAAACCAACCATCTTCTTGGTTTACCACAAATTCTGAATCCTGATTTCCTTTAAGGTTAAAGCTCATTTTCATCCCGTTCATTTCCGCTTCCTCACCTAAAGTTGTGATACTTCCGTTTCCCTTTAGTTTCCATTGTTTATTGGACGCATCCGCCAAAGTCCAGTTATTATTTAAGTTAGCTTTTAACGCAGAGGTTAATTTTGTATCCGTACTCCAGGTATCCCCCACTTTTTTACTTTCAGCAGGGTAAATGGAAAGCAACATAGCCATATTTCCGGTCAGTGCTTCTTCCCCAAAGTGCCCGTTTAGCGTTTTTCTCATTTGCAAGGCTGCTTGTGGCTGAAGATTTCCCATACCATTTACAGCATCGTTTATCAACTTGTCAATACCATCGATCCGAACCACGTTGCCCTGAGGGGTAATCACCATTTTAAAATCTTTTCCGATAACGCCATTATAAATATTAGCTACCTTATCATCAGGTTTAACCGGTTTCGAAGAATCGTAATTAATATTGAACATTATGCTTTCAATGTTAATAATCATGGTTTCAAACGAAGCGTTTAATACAATATTTGCACCTTCATTTCCTATTGGCGTAAACCGGGTAACGCCCTTAAATTCATTTTTTATTTCCTGTTCTATGATGCCTAAAGATTGTGTAATATTCATCTTGGTTTCTTGATAGAAACGATATTCCTGACCTTTTTTTAATTTGTATTTAAGGTTATGTGATTGGGCATTTATTCCCAAAGCAATTATTACAAGCATCAATAATGATACAATAGATTTTTTTTTCATGCGCATAAAAAATTAGCAAAACCCCATAACCATTTCCAATGGGCTTCCTGAAATATCAGAGCTGCCTCCTTGTTGCCAATTAAATACCTTGGTTATGGCAGTTTCTTATGATTTGATTTTATCAGCTATTTATTGACCGTATAAAAATACATCTTATTTGGTAACTGATAGCCTTGTTAATTAAATATTTCCTCATTTATAATAAATCTTCATGAATCTAATATGGTGCCAGGATTAAATAAGCAACCTTTTTACTACTTTTGCCCAAAATTGAAAGCATGAACGGTTTCTTATATTTAATTCCCACAACTTTAGGAGATTCATCTATTAGCAGTGTAATACCGGCAGATGTTGGGATATTGCTGAAGCAAATCAAGCATTTTATTGTTGAGGATATTCGCACAGCAAGACGCTACCTTAAAAAGGTTGACAGATCAATTGATATTGATGAACTTACTTTTTACGAATTAAATAAACGCACCACTCCTCAGCAAAAAAGCAGTTTCCTGAATGCCGCTAAAAAAGGCCATCATATTGGGGTGATTTCTGAAGCTGGTTGTCCCGGAGTTGCCGATCCCGGTGCCGATATAGTGGCTGCCGCACACCAACAAAACATGAAGGTTGTACCGTTGGTGGGGCCATCCTCCATCCTGCTTTCGTTGATGGCCTCGGGCATGAACGGCCAGAGCTTTGCATTTCATGGTTATATCCCAATTAAATCCGAAGAAAGAGCCAAAGCTATCAAGCATCTGGAAGGACTGTCTATCCGCGAAAAACAAACGCAAATATTCATCGAGGCACCTTATCGAAACAATCACCTATTAAAGGATATCCTGAGTAATTGTAATACGAAAACCAGGGTTTGTGTGGCTTGCGATATAACTTTAGAAACAGAATTCATTAAAACAAAAACCGTTGCTCAGTGGAAAGGTAAATTACCGGAGCTGCATAAAAAGCCGACCATCTTTTTAATACAGGGATAAAAAAGGTGACTCGTTCAAACCCAAATTATGTATTAGGGGTACGCAATAAGTATTTAATATTCCATAAAACAAGGAGTTGCTGACACGGGGCATAGCAACGCTATGGTGTAAGTTGAAGCAACTCAGTGAAACACTTGTTTCGAATAGTTAAATGCCGAAACGGGATTTCTAATGCATATTGACGGTTAAAGTCACCTATATATGGATTATTTAATTCCTATATTAGCTTGAGTACTTCGGCAGACTAATATAAAACTCAGCACCACCTTTAGGGGCATTCTTTACTGAAACCTCACCTTTATGTATATTAACGGCGTGTTTTACAATTGCCAATCCCAGTCCTGTACCTCCCATTTTTCTTGATCTACCTGGATCAACGCGATAGAAGCGTTCAAAAATTCGAGAAAGATGTTCTTCCGGAATGCCAACACCATTATCAATGACTGAGAAGTAGTAAAACTCATCATCCTCATGATACATGTCAATATCTATATTAACACCTTCGCCCGCATAGCTTATCGAATTGTCCAATAAATTTTGGAATACAGAACAAACTAAAGCCCTATTCCCTTTAATCTTAACATCCTCTGCAATATTATAATTAACAGTTAGCTGATGTTCCCTTATTAAGTTTTCACAATTGTCAATTGTATCCTTTACTATACTACTAACCGATAATTCCTCGAATTCATAAGAGTCAACCCCTTCTTCAATTCTATTTAACACTACAATATCTTCAATTAAAGCAGTTAGCCTGTTCGATTGTCGAAAAGCCTTTTCTATAAAGTAATCTTTTTTATCTTCTTCCATATCCTTGTTATTCAAGATAGTTTCAAGGAACCCGCTTACAGAAGCTACAGGAGTCTTTAGCTCGTGTGCAATATTCGAGGTCATTTGTTGCTTCAGCAATCTTCGTTTCTCCAGTTTTGTTACATCATTAATATAAATCTCGAAACTTTGGTCCTGGAATACAATACACTTAATTTCGAAGAAATATCCGCTCTTTTTAACTTTAAACTCCAACCTTGGCAGCTCATGAGGATTGATGGTTAAATTTTTCTTTTCAACATGTTTTTTTAAAAACTTCTGTAAATCTTTTAAATCAGCAATTTCAAATATATGTTCGGGATTAATAGAAGACTTTTCTGCGATTAAATTGAGGTACTGAACAAAGTGAGTGTTAGTTAAAACCACCTTCTTATCCGGAGAAAAGAATCCAACCCCCTCATTCAGTACAAATAGGTGTTTAATCAACTTTTCTTTTTCCAGGCTCAACGCATTTGTGGTTTGAGTAAGTTTTTTATACATCGAGATAATCTGTTTGCTAATCACCCCTAATTCGTTTTGAGGAAACTCATAATCTTCGTAAACCGGCTTATTTTGTCGAAGCTGCACAGCAAAATCCTTTAATTTCGTGATACTCTCGCTCATTTTGCGGGTTACATACGAAAGGATAAACCAGGTTACAATAAATATAAATGCGATAAAGAATAAGAATAGCCTTTCTGCTTTCAAAAAGTTCTGCACCTTAATATCGTACACTACGGCTACTCTAACAAAAAAATCATTGTAATTACGCGCATAATAATAAAACTCCTGACCTGTAGTAACCGACCTTCGGATATTGGAACCTTTACCTTCGTCTGAGTATTTGGCTTTCTGGACCTCTGAACGCTGCAGATGGTTTTCCATTCCATCATAGTCTTCAACAAAACTATCGAACAACACATTACCTTTTAGGTCGATTATTGTGATTCGGGTATCTTCTGCCGGAATAATTTGTACTAAGGAGTCTAATAATGAGATATTATTATTACTTAGCAGGTTATTTTTGCTAATATAGTTGCTGGTTAAATCGGTTATTGTATTTAAAGTATTCTCTAATTGTGCAATCCTGAAGTGCTTTTCCCTGTTAAACTGAAATGCAATAAATGATGATGTGATAATAAAAAATATAGAGAAATAGTATAGAAACAATTTTCTCTTGTAATTAAAATTAAATGACATGACCAGGTTTTATTAAACGTTAAACTTCAAAATAATATCCCAAGCCGGGACGGTTTTTTAGATATTCTCCATACGGTCCTATCTTTTTTCTAAGTCGTGTAATATTAACATCAACGGTTCGGTCTGTTACAACAACATCGTACCCCCAAATCTGATGCAATATCTCATCTCTCGAAAACACCTTGGTTTGGTTTTCGAAAAACAACTTTAATATTTCAAACTCTTTACGAGTTAGCTCTATTCGGTTGTCCATTATGGTGAAATTTTTCTTATTAAGATCTAAAACCATATTTTCAACCTTAATGATTTTTTTATCAACAGCATTATCAACGCCAGCATTTCGTCTGAGTACCACTTTAACCCTTGCAATCAGTTCCTTTAACGAATAAGGTTTACTGATATAATCATCTGCACCAAGATTAAATCCTGTTAATAAATCATTTTCAGTACTTTTGGCGGTTAAAAATATAACCGGCACTTTAATCTTTAATTCTTTACGAATAGTGTCTATCAGTTTAAAACCCGACATTTTGCCCATCATCACATCTAGCAACAGCAGGTCGAATGACTTTAAGTCTTTTCCTAAGGCCTCTTCGGCAGAGTATGCTATCTCGGTTATATAACCCTCACTTTCAAGATTAAACTGCAATATTTCGCAAAGATCTTCCTCGTCGTCAACAATTAAAATACGTTTACTTTCCTGTGTCATAAATTTTGGAGTTTGCACGAATATACGAGAAAATCCAAAAAAATTATTTTTCATCCACGTTTTGATGGCGAATATCCCTTCCCTCCTGGGCAAAAATTGATGCCTCTGCAATATGACCGGCGTGATCCCCTATTCGTTCAATCTTCGAAATAACGCTCTTAAAGTTGATTAAATGCAAAAGAACCTCCCGTGCTTCTTCCTGAAGGTTAGCTTTTTTTATTCCCTTCTTCATCAGCTTCTTATTCATCTCATCAATTACCTCGTCATTTTTTATAGTCCATATTGCCGAGTCTCTGTCCTCATTGATAAATGAAAGCAATGCCTTTTCAACCATTCCACTACTTGATGTAATCATATTAAATATCACATCCGAAAGTTCTTCGTATAACTTAGTATCTTCGATTTTTCTGATGAAGAATACAATATCCTTTACTAAATCTCCAATACGTTCCATACTAATTACGATGCGGTAACAGGCCATTAATCCGCGTAACTCGGATGCAACAGGGTGATGTAAACTGATGGTGCTAATTATTTTCTCACTAATTTTTACCTCATATTTATTCAGCTGCTTTTCGGCGATCTCAATCTTTTTAATTTCCTTATCTGAGATGGAGTTGGACCCACTTTGCACAATATTCTCTAACTCACTAAGCTGCTGAATCATCAGGTTAGAATAGTCTTTAAAACTATCCTGTATTTCTTTTATTGCCTTTTCTTTTTGTATCATTGTTTTTTTGGCTTAAGTCTTTAATTATCAATTGTACAATAAAATCAACCAAATTTACCCGTTAAATATTCTTCTGTTTTTTTGTCTCGGGGGTTGGTAAACATCATCTTGGTTTTGCCATATTCAACCAAATCGCCGAGATACATAAACATAGAATACTCTGAAATACGTGCTGCCTGCGACATGTTATGTGTTACCATCACAATGGTATAATTTTTCTTCAGTTGTATTAAAAGGTCTTCAACTTTCGACGTTGCTATTGGGTCTAGTGCAGATGTAGGCTCATCTAATAAAATCACATCAGGTTTAAAGGCTATTGCACGGGCAATACATAAACGTTGTTGCTGTCCTCCTGATAAGAAGGTACCCTTTTTATGCAATGAATCTTTTACTTCATCCCACAAGGCCACACTGCGTAACGAATCTTCAACAATCTGGTCTCTTGCACTTTTTTTTATACGAATACCATTAAGCTTATAACCTGCAATAACATTATCATATATGCTCATGGTAGGAAATGGATTCGGACGTTGAAAAACCATTCCTATTTTTCTACGGAGGTGTATAGGCGACATCTTCATGATATTTTCTTCATTCAGGTAAATATCACCTTCTGTTTTGATATCAGGATATAACTCATGCATACGGTTTATTGCACGCAGCATGGTACTTTTCCCGCATCCCGATGGTCCCATAATAGCAGTAATGGTATTTTTTTTAATGGTGACATTAACATCCTTAACCGCATATTTATCCGATTTGTTATAGGCTATATGTAGTTTATCGACCTTCAAGACCGGATTTTCTATTATGTCTATATTTTTATTCATTCGTATCATTTTGTTTCCAATGGGCTCAGGAAATTAGCATTTATTTTATGGCTCGTTTTATGTTTCTTTTACCTTTTATCGTTTGGCGATTATTCTTTTAGAGATAATGTTCAGGGTTAATACAAAACCCATCAAAAATAAGGATGAGCTCCATATTAGATTAACCATATTGGGATCGTTGTAAAAGTCCCAAATTAATAATGGCACTGCACTTGTTGGGGCGGTAGCGTCCCAGTTGATCAATGGGTTTCCCAGCGCGGTCAGCATCAAAGGCGCCGTTTCGCCCAGTATTCTGGATATGGCTAAGAGGATACCTGTTGACAATCCGCTGAAACCACTGGGAATTAATACCCTAAGTATAACCTTGTAATAGGGTACGCCCAATGCCAACCCTGCTTCTTTTAATGTTCCGGGAATCATTTTCATGGTTTCCTCGGTGGAACGAATAATTAAAGGAAGCATCATTATAGCTAAAGCTACACTACCTGCCAGTGCCGAATAACCATGGGTTATACCTTTTACAATCCATAGGTATGCTATTAAACCTAAAACAATAGAGGGAACCCCTTGTAATATATCGGATAAATTACGAATCAGGGTTGCGTAAGTTTTTTGTCCGTTTTCAAATAAAAATAAACCAATAAGTATGCCTATGGGTATGGCCATTAACGAAGCTATTCCTACAATGAGCAGCGTACCTGTAATACCGTTCACTATACCTCCGGGTATAATTTCATTGTTTGCAACAGCAGTCATTGCTTCATAGGTACTTGGGGTAATTTCTGTAAAAAAAGAGAAATTAATTTGCGCTATCCCTTTCCATACAAGTTTGCCTATAATCAATACAATCGGAGATATTGTAATAATTGATACCACTATAACGCCTGCCAAGAACAACTTATCTTTTAAGTTTCGATAACGGCTATTATCTTTTAATTTAACGGTATTATTTTCTGTTCCCATGCTATTCTTATCAGGACATTTTTTTAATCACTAACTTACCAACTGCATTGATGATGCCCGTAATTACAAATAGCAATAATCCAATAGCAATTAATGCACTCATTTTTAACCCATCTGCCTCACCAAATTGATTGGCAATTACACTAGCCATACTATTCCCGGTGCTAAACAAACCCGTGGGAATAATATTGGCGTTACCAATTAACATAGTTACTGCCATGGTTTCTCCCAATGCTCTGCCAAAAGCCAGTATGAAACTGGCAACAATTCCCGAACGCGCATTCGGTAAAACCACATATTTAATAACCTCTAACCTGGTTGCTCCTAAAGAATAAGCCGCTTCCTTTAGCTCATTTGGCACCATACTAATGATCTCGCTGCTAATTGAAGTGGCATATGGAATAATCATGATCGCCAATATTAATCCTGAAGTAAATATTCCATATCCCTGCGGGTCGAGACCTATAGAAACGATAAATGGTCGTAAGGTATAAAAGCCCCACAATCCATAAACTATGGAAGGAACTCCTGCCAACAAATCTACCATTGAACCTAATACCGATGAGAATGAAGATTTACGGAAATATTCCGCAATAAACAAAGAGGTGGCAAATGCCATGGGCAAACATATAAGCAAGGCTAATAAAGAAGTGCTTAAAGTACCCGCGATAAAAGGTAATGCTCCATAACTTTCTCTACCCTCGGTAGGATTCCAATCGGTTGAAGTAATAAAACGCCACCCAAATTTTTCGAACACAGGAACGGCATCTCCAATCAATGAGTACACCATTCCTGCCGATACCAATAAGATTACGAGAGATGAAATAAGTAATACGTACTTAGTGATAGTATCGCTCTTCATGTTTTATATGATTCAATGCAAATAAGTACTTAAGGGTATAATTATAAAAAACAAAAATCAAGTCGATTGTGAACTTGATTTTTGATGTTTTTTACAAGCCCCACTCTAATATCGGCTGGTCTAGTTTAACAAAGCCTCGCCATTATAAGTTACTGAACGAAGAATTGCTTTTGCTTGTTTAGCTGCTTTTTCAGGCAGCGGTGCATAATTAACTTTGGAAGCCACACCCTGCGCATCTGCGCTAATCAGCCAATCCAAAAACGCTAATGTAGCCTGAGCCTGAGCTTTACTTCTGCCATCATAAGCTTGATCTTTGTATAATATTAACCAGGTAAAACCACTGATAGGATAAGCATTTTCATCATCAGAGTCGGTTAACATTACGCGAGTATCCGCAGGCAAAGCACCTTGAGCAGAAGCACTAATTGATTCGATAGTGGGTTCGATGTAATTACCGCTTTGGTTTTGTAATAGAGCCACCGGAATTTTCTGAGCCAAGGCATACTCACTTCCCACATAACCAATTGATCCCACGGTAGACTTAATTGTTCCGGCAACACCGGGATTACCTTTAGCTCCCATTCCAACAGGCCATTGTAACGATTTACCAGTACCTACCTGATCAGCCCACACAGAACTGATTTTACTCATATAATCACTAAAAATAAAGGTGGTACCACTACCGTCTGAACGATGCACGAATGTTATAGTCTGGTCTGGTAACGCCAGGCCTTCGTTATTTGCTTTAATACGGCTATCGTTCCACTTGGTTATTTTTCCCATAAAAATACCCTCAAGCAACTCGTTGGTAAGCTTTAGCCCTTCAACTCCTGGAAGGTTATAAGCAATTACAACTGCTCCCAGACATGTTGGGATATGCACTATTTCGGCGGGCATATCTGTTAATTTCTCATCCGATAGAAAAGCATCCGTAGCACCAAAGTCCACTACTTTATCCTTGAGACTTTTGATACCACCTCCTGAACCAATTCCTCCGTAAGTTACCAATACACCTTTTTCCTTGATGTAATTTTTAATAACCATGTTGTAATAAGGCATTGGGAAAGTTGCACCTGCAGCAGATATACTTGAAGCTTTTTCTGAACTCCCTGCGGATCCTTTTTTTCCGTTCTGACATGCAGCAAACATGGTTCCTATCAACAGTACAAACAATATCTTCTTCATTTTTCTTCTAATTAATTTAGATTGTTATTATTCTAATCCAAGAACTTGCGACGCGTATTTATCAATAACCAACCGCAGCCTTAGAACTGGAATTCCATCTGTAATCTGGTAATAATCTGATTTTGGTCGCCAAGTTTCTCCCGGAAAGTGACATCTCCTTGCAATTTAAAATTATGACCAAGGATATACTTACTTAAACCTAAAGTAAAGTCTTTTATTTCAGAATTGAACTGTGTCTCATTTGGCTTAGTAAATGCGTAACGTCCTGATAATTCCCAGTTATTTTTAAAAACATATCCAGTTTGAACATTGGCTCCATATCCTGTGTAGTACGCATCTGCAACGACTCCGTTATCATCATAAATAAATTCATTATCATCAGTTACCGATCTGGTACCAGCTTCAGCCATAAAAGAGTATCCGCGATATTTAAGAACGAAGTCTCCTCCGATATTTAATAAGTCAGCCTCTCCACCAATTATACTACCTACCTGCCCTTGGTCTTTATACGCATCAACGTTATAATTTGCATAGACTGCAAAAGCTACCTTAGGTGTTTCTTCCCGACTTAAATCAGCCGACTTGTAATGCCCCTTGGACTTAAACTCACCCATTGGAAGCATCTCAAGTTTTCCGGTTAAACTAACTCCCGGTGCATCATCATTATCCACGATACCATCACCCGAACTAACGGCCCAACGATCGTATACAATAGCATTCCCTATTTTAAATTTATGGTGAAGTTGCAGACCTGCATCTCTGTCAAGCGTATAATATTTATTAAAAACAGAACGGTCCACCATCTGCAAATTACCTGAAGATACTACACGTTCTCTGTTACCTGGCAGTTTCCCTTGACCAAACCAAATCTCAAGATTATTCATTTTGTATTTCACCAAAGCATCTCTCACATAACCACCAGCAAGATCATATTCAATTTTATAAACCAGGTTTTTATTAAGGAAGTATCCGTCAAATTTCAAACGTGAACGTTTTACCCAGGCTTTATTGTCAAAAGCTGCTGCTGCAGATGAAGAACTCAGGGTGTTGTTGAAGTCCCATCTGGTTTGGATTCTTGTGGTAAGTTTTAGAAAAAAAAGATCATTCTCTGTTTTGAACTGAATGCCCTTCCCAACATTGGCAGATACATCCACCGGTGCTTGTGCCTTCATGCTGCTAAACCATAGCCCAACTATTAATGCACTTAAAAATACAATTCTTCTCATTTTATTCCTGTTTTATTCCTGTGTGTGCAATCTATCAAATGCTTTAGTCATTTTCCCAACATAACTAACTCATTTGTTCTGATTGATTAATATTCAACATTTTTCCTGCTACAAAAATACGGCGGGGTTATTACAGTGCAGTTAAGCCATTGTTACATTCCTGTTACATTTTTAAAAATTAGCATCTCTCCGCTTGATAGATATATTTGACACAAACAATACCTCAACTTTATTTCATCTTTTCTACTATTTTCTTTTTGTTACTTTTGTGCAAATTTTACACCTTAATAATATATGCCCGCTCAAATAAAAACTGTGACAACGGATACCCACGGCAACCTTAAAGATGAAGAAGGTTACCAAATTACCCCTCCTGCCCACTGGGGTTTCCTCCCTGCTGGCGATGCAGGGGTTACCCGAAAAGTAACTTCCAGAAGTGAATGTTGGCGGGTTGTTTTTAAAAAAGGTCGTCGTACCATGTCTAAAGGAGTTTGGGCACCAAAAGCAGCGATAATAAGAGCCAAACAAGAAATGGAAGCCACGCGTTCCACAGCCAGTTATCAGAAACAAAAAGTTTACAATGCAGAACGCAGAGAAAAGAAACAGCAGGCATATGAAGTTGAGTTCTGTGAAGAGGTAGGGAAATTCTTGAACTTTCATCCCAGTTATCAACCTGTTGCTAAAGCCATGTCTATTATGGTTACCCAGCATGCCATACCTGTGGGAAGCGGCACCGTTGCACGGACCGAGATGATACCTATTAAAGAACGAGCATCAAGGGCAGTTATAGCATGGATGCGTCATCAGACCACTGCTTACGATAACATGCGAATAGCTAAAATCAAAGGTGAAAGAAGAGCGGTAAGAAGAATGTTGGCAGAACAATCCACAAGGCTTTTAAATAATTATCGCAAAGGTTTACCAATAGACTCTAGTTGCCCATTAAAAATAGCCTTGGAAAAAGTTATTCAAAATCAATCAAAATAAACCTGTTCATGAACTCGATTTGCCCATGTGGTTCAAATAAAGCGGCCAATATATGTTGCTTACCTATTATTAAAGGGTACAAAAATGCACAAACTGCCGAAGAATTAATGCGATCCAGATATACGGCTTTTACTTTTGCCGATGTTGAGTATTTGATGGCCAGCCAGCATAGTAAAACCAGAAACATAAAAGAAAAGAAGGAGATAAAGAAATGGGCTCAATCGGTTAGCTGGATTGGATTAAGCATTTTAAGTAGGAAAAACGGATTGCCTAACGATGATAGTGCTAGCGTTGAGTTTAAGGCGGTTTTTATGGAAAGCGGACTGTTAAATCACATCCATGAAATATCTATATTCGAAAAGGAAGCAGGAAAGTGGGTTTACAAAAACGGTAAGCAACTACCATAATTTAGTGCTTTTATCACGATTACTGCACATTCAGGAATTAAATATTTGGATCAAGGATAACCTTTTTTATTTAATGACAAAGGTGCATAAACATTACGTCCAACCATTGAAGAAGATAATTTGTCCATACCCGGTTTTTCGGACAACGTCACAACACAGTAGATAAGTTGAAAGCCCGTCCTTAAAATTTGGCAACGGGCTTTCTGTATTCAATCCAGATATTTAAAACTTCATGGACACACCAAGCTTTGTACTAAAAGTATTCCCGCCCCCAAATTCAAGGTTTATACCCCATTTGTTGTCCCAGTAGTATCTCCCTCCTATCTGAAGGCCTAATTCCAAGGTGTTATTTGTTTCGATGCCCAACCCGGCGTTTGCTCCTGCATAAACATCCCAGTCTGATGTAATTTCTAATAAACGGTTAAAATGATAATCCCCCCGAAAGCCAAGTGACAACGAAGAATCGTCGCCAAAAACCATATTTACCTGTGGCCCAATTGTAATCTCGTCATGCACAGCAAAGTCAACCCCACCATACACCGGAAAACCGTCGGTATTAAATCCCAAACCAAAATTCAATTGCTTATCCCCTTTTGATAACGGGGCTCTAAATTTTTGCCCAAACATTGCTCCACACAGCAATATTAGTACAACAACAACTTTAACTCTTAACATATATCTTATATTTTTTATTTAATGATGCTTATCTACAAAAAGGATGCAAATTTAATAAAGCATCTAAAATATTATAGCATTCTTCAAACAATACTATGGGTGCGGTATTCTTTCTTCTCAATTTAATACAGGTATAACTATTTATCGCTCAGCCGTAAAAATCATTCCATCTTAAATATTAAAAATTGTTATAAAATGTTTTTAGCCTAGTTTTTAATCGTTCTTTTTAGTAATTTGTATGTTACACACATATAATGTCTTACGCTACAAAACTATAATAAAATGAGAGTTAAATACAGTTGCCAAATCCTTCTACTGGGGCTTTTTATTATCGGGGGAAGCATATTAAGGGCACAAACAAAAAGGGAGGTTCAATTTTCCCTTGACACTTTAATGAGAACCCACAAAACCTTGCAACAGGACCTTAAGGTCATGAAGTTAGCCTGGAAAAAGCAGAACACCTTTTTTGAGCATGTCAAGAGTGCCTATTTTGATCCGGCAGACGTGAATACTTCAATCGATGATGGAGTTTCAAAATTTGATGAGATGTATAAGTTTTCACTTAAGGAAATGGAAGTTCTTAGAGATTCAATCCAAGGGATAAATGATTCCCTTAATAAATGTTTGGGCCAAAGTGAATTATTGGATTCGCAAAACAAAGCCTACAAAGAATTACTTCTATCATCCATTAACCCAGCCTCTTTCCCGCAATCGGAGGCCGAATTTATTGGGGAATGGGATTTGTTCCTTCATCCGGTGCAATTGACCGGTGAACCCTTCGAGTCAGGTATTGTTAGCTTTAACCCTTTTGTTCAGGATGATTCGTTAACAGTACATAATGTTTATAAAATTGAATTTGCCGAGGATGAAATTGCAACCCTTTATTTTAGGGGAGGTAATGTCCAAAAGAGTTTTTACTCCGTAAAAAATTTTAGCATGAACTCTCCTTATGTCATCAAATTTTCTAAAAACGAAGAATTTAAACTAGCTATCCTCGTATCGCCAATACCCACCGGATTAATGGTATCGTACGAAGTTCCGTTAAAATCGGAAAAGGTATATTACTACCATGGTTTGATGAAAAAATAAAAGATAACCGATATAAACCGGTTTTTCCATAAAAACATTCTTCTTTATTTTGAAGAATGTTTTTATGGATTAAATAATATATTTTTGTGCCTAAAATTATATTATGGCTTCGCAAAACTACGACATATTACTGGAGAAACTTAAGGAGAACAATAAATGGCCGTTACTATATATGTTTAAGTTTATTGTTCCAAACGAAGACGGCAAAGTTAAACAAGTGGTTTCACTACTTCCTAAAAAAGGGGAAATTTTATATAAACACACCAAAAACCTTAAGTTTGTTTCCATCACATGCACAGTAAAAATGTCTTCGCCTCAAAGTATCGTAGATGTCACATCCGAAGTAAACAAAATCAAAGGGATAATTGCATTGTAGATATTAATTTGACATTTTTTTGCATGTTTTAATTACAATTCGCATTTAAAACAACCCAAGTATGTATTTATTTAATACTTTTGTAATAAGCCCGTACATTGTACAGGGGTCAATTGTAAAATATTAGATTATGGGAACAAAACCTAAGTTTTGGCAAGATGCCGAGAAAGATTGGAAATTCTATTTCGATGAAGGTAAATCGTACTTAAACACTTGTGAAAAACTAATCGTTAACCGTGGACCTTTCGATAATGAGTTTCTCTATAACTTAGCCGTATTAGCGGGCGAGAGATTGGCTTTAGGCATGTTGTTGAGTTACGATTATATACCTGCTTCCACTTCATTATCAGGAATGCTGCAAGAAGGAAACGAGTTTTATGAACTTAGCGAAGACATTACCAAAGGCGCCAGGTTTATGAATAAATTTCAAACTTTTTGCTCCCTGGAGGTGGTTCCGTTTACCCCGCCTACCGATGAAGAATTGGAAAGCATCGTTAATTTCATTTCTAAAGTTGGCCGGTTTTGCACCAATAATTTAAACAAAACGGTTCCTGTGTCATAAGAAGAGATCTTGTAAGCTCGACAAAAAAAATTACTTTTGCGCAAAATTCTTCAAAATGGATTTATTGGGTTTTGCGGATTATGCAGGAACTTGTGCTTTCGCCATTAGTGGCACTTTATCAGCATCCGAAAAGAAGCTGGATTTGTTTGGTGCGGCTTTTATTGGTTTTGTTACTGCTGTAGGTGGAGGAACAATTCGGGATTTGCTATTGGGCAACACTCCGGTTACATGGATTATGGGTTGGGAATATTTTGTTCTAATCCTTTGTTCTATAGCTTTCACCTTTATTTTTTACAAGCAAATAATTAAGCTAAAGCAAACCCTGTTTCTTTTTGACACCATTGGAATTGGCGTTTTTACCATAATTGGGGTAGAAAAAGCACTGGTTTTCGGTCTTACCCCTCCGCTATCTTTGGTAATGGGCTTATCATCAGCAGTTGTTGGAGGAGTGTTACGCGATACCTTATGCAATGACGTACCCTTAATCTTTCATAAGGAAATATATGCCACAGCTTGTATTTTTGGAGGAACGATATATCTGCTGTTGCATTATTTCCAGGTTGATATTCATTTTTCGCAAATTGCCACTATTGTAGCTATTATAACTATTCGGCTATTAGCTATTAAATTCAACTTTAGCCTGCCTAAAATTACCAATGCGCAGCAGGATTAAAACTTTTCCAAAGTTTAAAACTTTGGAAAAGTCAAACGATAAACCGGGTATTTTCCTAATTATTAAACACCAGTTTATTATTTACATAATCTACCAATATGGGCTTGTCTTTTACAATTGTATCGGCAAGTATACGTTTCGATAACTCGTTTAATACTTCTTTTTGGAGAACTCTCTTAATAGGTCTTGCCCCAAAAAGTGGATCAAAGCCAGCATTGGCGATAAACTGAACAGCCTCGTCCGAGATATCTATTCGCACCTGTTTCGATTCCAGCGTTTTCTTTATCGAATTAAATTGCAGTAACACTATCTCTTTAATTTCCTTCCGCGTTAAAGGCGCAAACATTACAATATCGTCAATGCGGTTTAGAAACTCGGGTCTAATTGTATTGCGGAGCAGGCCGAATACCTCCGTCTTGGTTTTCTCCATAACTTCGGATTGATTATTGGGACCCAGGGAATCAAAATTCTGCTGTATGATATGACTTCCTGCATTCGAGGTCATAATGATAATCGTATTCTTAAAATCGACCACCCGTCCCTTATTATCCGTTAATCTGCCGTCGTCAAGCACCTGCAACAAAACGTTGAAAACATCTGGATGAGCCTTCTCAATTTCATCCAGCAACACCACCGAGTATGGTTTTCTGCGCACCGCTTCGGTCAATTGTCCGCCTTCGTCGTAACCAATATATCCAGGAGGGGCACCAATAAGTCGCGAAACCGAATGTCTTTCCTGGAATTCGGACATGTCGATTCTTGTCATCTTATTTTCATCATCAAACAAGAATGAAGCGAGGGCCTTGGCCAACTCGGTTTTGCCGACCCCTGACATACCAAGAAAGATAAAAGAGCCTACGGGTCGCTTATCATCCTGTAAACCGGCCCTACTGCGCCTGATAGCATCCGATACCGCAGCAATAGCCTCCTCCTGTCCCACGACTCTTTGGTGGAGTTCTTTTTCTAATGTCAGCAATTTTTCTTTTTCGCTCTTAAGCATTTTAGTGACAGGAATTCCGGTCCATCTGCTTACCACCGAGGCCACATCCTCAGAGTCCACCTCCTCCTTGATCAAGGCATGCTCGGATTGTCTTTCCTTAAGTTTGGACTTCAGTTGTTCAATGCGTTCTTCCGCAGCTTTTATTTTCCCGTAGCGAAGTTCGGCCACTTGTTCAAACAACCCTTCTCTTTCTGCCTTCTCCGCCTCAAACTTAAAGTGTTCGATGTCGGATTTGTACTTTTGAATTTCATCAACAATGGACTTCTCCTCTTGCCATTTAGCGCTCAAGTTAGTCCTTTCGTCTTTGAGCTCGGAGAGAGCTTTACTCAAGTACTGCAGCTTTTTTTCATCCCCTTCCCTTTTTATTGCCTCCCGCTCAATCTCCAGTTGTTTAACTTTTCTGTCCAGCTCATCCAATTCCTCCGGTACAGAATTCATTTCTAACCTAAGTTTGGCCGCCGCCTCGTCAATTAAATCAATGGCTTTATCTGGCAGAAACCTGTCCGCTATATATTTCGACGATAAGGTAACAGCAGCAATAATAGCATCATCTTTGATCCTAACCTTATGGTATGTTTCGTACCTTTCTTTTAAGCCACGTAAAATGGATATGGCGCTGGGCGTGTCCGGTTCGTCCACCATAACCAGTTGAAAACGACGTTCCAGTGCTTTATCTTTTTCAAAGTATTTTTGATACTCGTTTAAGGTGGTCGCCCCAACAGCTCTTAAATCACCTCTCGCCAGTGCCGGTTTTAATATATTGGCTGCATCCATGGCACCCTCACTTTTTCCTGCGCCAACCAAGGTGTGTATCTCATCAATAAACAGGACAATTCCTCCATCGCTGGCAACCACTTCTTTAACAACAGCTTTTAAGCGTTCTTCAAATTCACCCTTGTACTTTGCCCCTGCGATCAAGGCTCCCATATCCAAAGCATAAATAAGCTTGGATTTTAAATTATCCGGGACATCCCCATTTACTATCCGCATAGCAATACCTTCTGCTATGGCAGTCTTTCCCACTCCAGGTTCACCAATCAGTATAGGATTATTTTTAGTACGACGAGACAATATTTGCAAAACCCTTCTGATCTCTTCGTCGCGGCCAATAACAGGGTCAAGCTTTCCCGACCTGGCACTTTCGATTAAATTTACTCCATAACGATTTAAAGCATTGTAGCTGTCTTCTGCCGAGGGAGAGTCAACTTTCGCCCCTTTTCTGAGTTCTTTTACCGACATAATCAAAGCTTTCTCGGCTACTCCGGCATCTTTTAACAGGTTGGATACCGGATCCTTTGATTTTATAAGTCCTAACAATAAGTGTTCGATACTCACATACTGGTCTTCAAAAGTTTTGAGATATTCCTTGGCTTTTAACAGGACCTCGTTTGTGTTCCTGGATAAAAATGGTTCTCCACCGGACACTTTGGGGTAGCTATCGATAATAGCCTGTAAAGGAGAGTTGATATTCCTGGCCTCCAACTTATTAAACAAGTACGGAATGACATTTTCGTCTACTTCAATCATTCCTTTTAACAAATGCCCCGGTTCAATGGCTTGATGACTAAAACCTCGCGCGATTTCAACCGCTTGCTGAATGGCTTCTTGCGATTTGATGGTATATTCATTTAAATTCATCTTATTATTTTTTATAATTAAGTGATAAAGAGGCAACAAATCATTTGCCAGTATGCAGAATAAGTCATTTTGTCTAAATATTCAACAAAAACATGTCAATTTTACAGGTTGCGATGCTTTTTACTTTACAACCCAGACAGCTTTTCAATGCAGTTTACTTGTTTTATCTCGGTTTGTTGGATACGAATTATCATTCCGGAAAGCACAATCGTTTTCAAAAGCAGCGCTGGTTGTTTATTTTAGCAGGTATCATGCTACTGCTTATTATTTTCTTTATATATTAGTGTTTCATAAAACAACGATAAACCATGTTTGGCCTTGAGAAAGCACTTTTCATACTTGTTTTGCATTCCAATAAAGATATTTTTGGTGAACATTGTTTTTTTGTTTACAGGTTACCACGTCTGTTCACAGAATATTCCAACAACTTTAGATACTGCGGCTCAAAACGAAATTTCGATCCAAAAATATCTGAAGCAACAATCTAGTAACAGCTTTGTATATAAAAAGTTATATGAATGGTTAGTCGTTTCCCAGGATTCGAACATATCGAAAAATGATATTTTTGCTGCATTTGAAAAAGAGAATGCTAAATATAACAATAAGGTTATCCGTTCTATAAAAATCAAACAAATATCTCCTTTCGCTAAAAATATCCTCGACACAATTGGTTTTTCAACCAATAGAATTGAAAAGCACCTGAGTGATCTCCGTTTTAAAACCAAGCCCAGCATTATTAAAAGTAATTTGACCTTTAAAAACGGTGAGTTTGTAAAAATGAGGAAACTCAAGGATAGTGAACGTATCTTGCGTTCTTTAAATTTCATTACCGATGCCTTAATTGTTGTTGAACCTGCCATAATAGACACTTCACTTGTAAATGTTTTGGTAATCACTCAGGATAGCTACCCATATGGTGCCCGACTTTCATTTTCGGGAAGTAACGCTCAATTCGGACTATATAGTAAAAATGCATTAGGATACGGACTGGAACTCGAACATAAAATTAACACCCAGAAAACCGAAAAAGGCAACATTGGTTTTTATGAACATTTAAGATGGGAGAATATTTACGGCACCTTCATCACCTTTGATACGGAGATCAACAACACATATAAATCTAACTTCCAAAGTGTTGGTGCCAGGAAAGATTTTTTTATTCCGGAAATAAAATACGCTGCCGGTTTTAATATATATAGAAATTTCAAGATCAATCATTTAACAGGATCACTTGACAATAACAATATCTATAACCACGATTATCTTCTACAAGATTATTGGGTGGGCAAATCATACTTGATAAATGCCGAAAATTTCTTCGACCGGTCTAACCTGGCTTTCTTGGGCCAAACTTTGTTCTCGGAATATTTTAATATGCACGATACATTAATGATGCTTGCCAATTACAAACCTAACTTTTCTGTGTTTGGTTCGGTTTCGTTTTCTAAAAGAGATTTTTACAAAAACCAACTGATTTATAACTACGGCAGAACCGAGGACGTTCCTTATGGATTCCTTGGCTCTATAAGCTTTGGTTATAACCACAATACGTTAAAAAACAGATATTATTCAGCTGCACACTTTTCATTTGGCAAAGCACTGATTCCCAACAAAGGTTATTTGTACATCAGTAGCGATATTCAGTCTTATTTCTACCATGGCGAACCCGAAGATTCCCGGGTAAAATTGCAAGCACAGTATATATCATCATTAAACCATATTGGAATACACCGGTTGCGTTCCTTTTTTTCCGTTAATTATGTAAAGGGTTATCACAATAGTTATCCGAACTATTTATACATCAACGAAGCAAATAATGGAATAAGAGGTTATGGAAGCCACCGTCTTCGTGGAACCAAAAAAATTGTTTTTAGTAACGAGAACATACTTTTTTCAAGCAAGGAATTGTTGGGTTTTAAAATGGCTTTTTTCTCCTTTTGTGATGTGGCCTGGATTTCGAACCGTAAAACAACATTTAACAATAAACCATATTACTCCATCGGTGGCGGGTTTAGAATACGTAACGATCATTTGGTTTTTAACACTATTCAGGTACAATTGGCCTATTTTCCGAGGGTACCCGCTGGTGGTAATGAATTCGATTTTAGACTTACCAGCGAACAAACAAACAAATTTAATAGATTTGCCCCGCGAAAACCTTATGTTGACATATATAAATAAAAAAGTTTATGGTGTTTCAAGAATCTAATGATGTAACCCATCCCCATACTTACCTTGCATTACTTCCCCCAGCCGGATAGCCAGGGGAAGAGCTTAAGCCAGAGCTGGCTTCACAACTTTTACAGATTTCTCTTTGTTCAGACTACAAAAAGTCATTAAAATAATTGATCACCTTTTGCATAAGATGCACACGATCAGCACCCCTGACGTTGTGTTCGTGCCTTGGATAAACAAAATAATCTATTTGCTTTCTGTTTTTTATACATTGTTCTACAAAATAAAGACTATGCTGCCACACTACGGTAGGGTCGATAGCTCCATGAATTACCAATAGACGTCCGTTGATGTTTTGTGTACGCTTATTGAGGTTTGTCAGCTCGTATCCCTCTTTATTTTCTTCCGGCAAATCCATATACCGCTCTCCATACATGATTTCATAATATTTCCAGTCCGTAACCGGACCACCAGAAACACCTACCTTAAAAACATCCGGATATTTTTCCATTAAATTGATGGTCATAAAACCTCCATAACTCCATCCGTGAACCCCGATTCTGTTTTCATCCACATATGGAAGCGATTTCAGGAATTTAATTCCTTCCATTTGATCGGCCGCCTCGGCTTCCCCAAGGCGGCGGTGAATTACCTTTTCAAAGTCACACCCTCTATCCGGCGAACCCCTGTTATCCATGGTAAATGCAATATATCCCTGCTGAGCCATGTAAAGCTGCCACATTCTGGCCGCCCCCAGCCAACTGTTTTTAACCAATTGGGCATGTGGCCCTCCATACACATAAACAACCACCGGGTATTTTTTTGTTGTGTCAAAGTTCGGAGGTAAAATCATACGGCTATACAAATCTGTTTTACCGTTGGCCGACTTAATAGTATCCAAAACAATTTCACCCACCTTGTAACCTTGGAAAGGGTTTTCGGCTTCATGCAATTTCATTGAAGTACGCTTATTAACATCAACCAATTGAATAACCCTTGGTGTGTTAAGGTTAGAATACATATCTATTACTTTGTTTCCCGATTTGCTTATACTTATCGCATGCGTTCCCTCACCGGAAGTTATCCTGCTTACTTTGCCGTTACCTAATGCAACTTTATATAAATTTCGGTTAAGCACGCCTCCATCTTTTGTAGCTTCAAAAAACAAATTTTTACTTTTGGCATCAAAACCCAGTGCTTTGGTCACCACCCATTGACCTTTGGTGAGCTGTTTAATCAGGCCTTTGTTTAAGTCGTACAAATACAAATGATTGTAACCATCTCTTTCGCTTTGCCATATAAATAGATTTGAGGTAGCCGGCACAAACAAGGCCGGGTTTTCAGGTTCTACCCACGTATCGCTTTTTTCTTCAAACAACTCCCTAACCAGGTTTCCGGATTTGGAATCGTATATATTCATTTTCATATGATCCTGCCCCCTGTTTAACTCAGCGATCAATATTTTTTGCTCATCATTGCTCCATGAAATATTCGTTAAATATTTTTCTCTGGGTTCGCCGGTTTGCATATAAACCAATTTACCTGTGCGCAGGTCATAGACCCCAACGGTTACCTCATGGCTTTTCATTCCAGCCATTGGATATTTGATATTTTCTGTTTTGGCTACCCGCGCGTTAACGTTGACCAATGGGTAATCGGTAACCATGGTTTCGTCCATCCTGTAAAAAGCCACCGAATTGCCTGATGGCGACCAGAATATTCCATCCGTAATCCCAAATTCACTTCTATGAACAGACTGCCCCAAGACAATTCCCTCTTTTGAACCGCTTTCTATTTTTTGGGGCTGTTTGTTTAGCTCAGAAATATATAAATCAAAATCTTTCAGGTAAACGATAGCTGACGTTTTGTAATTAAAATGAACATGTTTTGCACCTTTAGGATAATATAAAATATACTCTATGCTTTTCGATTCTATATTATATACAACTATACCTTCATTATTATCAATCCAAAATGTGTTATTATCGATCCAATTGATATTCCATAAAGTATTAAGTTCATTTAAATCAAGCCTTTTAAACTCTTTATTTACTTTTTCTAAATTTAAGAGGAAGGATTTTTTGCCTTTCCCGGTAACCAGAAACAAGCTATCCGATTGGTTTAACACCACATTATCGGAATTTCCTAAGAATTTATAATTCTTATATGATGGTAGAAATTTTCTGTAATTTTTACCTCCGACAATCACGTCCTCCAAACTCAATTCTTTAATTCCCTGGGATTGAGCCCATAATCCTGCCAAAATTAATGACAGTAAAAAGATCCACCTTTTCATAAACATTATTATCCTTTTTAAATTGATTATTTTTGAATAAATATGAATGATTTTTTTAAGAAAAAGAATAATATTCTACCGGAACATTGCAATTTGTGGTGTATTTTAATAAAAATAGCTATTTTAGACATCGAAAAAATAAGCATCACACGCAATTTATAATTTATATTGAACGTTTGTAGTTTAGCAATTACAAGTATAATTGCTTGAGAAGATAATGGCATTCAATAGATAAAAAATACTCTTACTCATGAAAAAAGGAATTGTTTTAACCTTAATTATTATTCTAGCATGTAGCTTTTTTGCTCCATCACCGGTTAATTCGCAAGATGAAAAGCGTAAAGATTGCTCTAGTTTAATTAAAGCCCCGTTTATACCCAACGGTCAACCATTGAGGGCTTTTTTAACAGGAGACGAAGTAGCTGAATTCCATACTACATTTTTAAATGGCAGTATTTATAGGTTGGCGGCATGCTCGGCTAACAATCAATCCATCATATTCTCGGTATACGACACCAACAGAAACCTGCTTTTTACAAACGACGAGTATAATAAAACCAACATGTGGGACTTTAAAATTGCAGGTTCCGTTGAATGTATCATCGAAGCCAAACTGGATAGCAATCAAGCTTCTTCAGGAATGGCACTGATGTACATTGGTTTTAAAAGCCTTGAAGAAAACTAAGCGCACACTAGATTAACACCTTGCAGGTTACTTTAATTAAACTAATAAAATGAGCGAAGGAATATTAAAAGCCTTAATACAACTTTTTGCTCTAATAGCCTTTCCTCATAAGGATAACAAGTCACGTAGGCAGATTGTCAGAAACTTTTTGAATCAGCAGTTGAATCAACAAATGGTGGATGAGTATCTGGACATTTATGAATCTTATTACCAAGAACATGTATCAAAGCTTGCGAAGCTGCAACAAAGCGAAATATCCAGATCGACCCTAACGGCTAATTCGGTTAAGGCCTTGCGTATCTCCAATGCCATCAATAAAGAACTTACGCACTACCAAAAGCTGATAGTAATTATACAGCTAATCGAATTCCTCAAGTCCGGGGTTGAAATAAGTCATTTCGAAAAAGATTTTGTGAGTACCATAGCACAAACTTTTCATATCAACGACAAGGAGTATGCTCTAACCGAAAAGTTTATGCTCAATGGTTCCCCCAAAGCCATTGATAGCGAGAATATTTTAATAGTCGATAGTAAACCGGAAAACAAATATAATAAGGCACGTCACCTAATCTGGGAACACGTTGATAACGAAATCCGTATTCTGCGCATTAAATCGGGCGGGTTATATTTGTTAAAGATCTACAACCAAAACGATATTCACATAAATGGTCAGCTACTGAATCCGAAACGAATTCATGTTTTAACACCTGGCTGTTCGATTCGAAATAACCGTATCAACCCCATTTATTACAGCGATATTGTTGGAACATTCACGAGTGATAACATTGCAGCACCCATATCTTTCAAGGCCGAAAGTATTTCCTACAAGTTTAAGAATAAGACGTTGGGTGTTCAGCCTTTGTCTTTTAACAGCGAATCGGGTAAGCTGGTGGGAATTATGGGTTCAAGCGGTGCGGGGAAGAGCACGCTGAGCAATATATTAAGTGGCATTTACAAACCTTATTCCGGTAAAGTATTCATCAACGACATCAATATTCATGAGGAATCCCAAAAAACAGAAGGCCTTATAGGCTATGTTTCACAGGACGACTTGTTGATGGAGAATCTTACGGTATACCAAAACCTGCTCTACAACGCTAAGTTATGTTTTGGTGACTATAGCGATTTTAAGATTAAACGAAGGGTGCTGGATTTATTAACATCCCTTGGTTTAAATGACATTAAAGACATGAAGGTGGGTTCGCCCCTCAACAAAAAAATTAGTGGCGGACAACGTAAAAGACTGAATATTGCACTGGAGCTGATCCGGGAACCGGCCGTATTATTTTTAGACGAGCCAACATCCGGGCTTTCTTCGAGGGATTCGGCCAATATTATGGACTTGCTAAAAGAACTGGCACAAAAAGGGAAACTTGTGTTTGTGGTTATCCACCAGCCTTCCAGTGATATTTTTAAAATGTTCAACCAACTTTTGGTATTGGACCATGGTGGTTATCTGATCTACGATGGGGATCCTGTGGAGAGTATCACCTATTTTAAATCGAGTATTAAGCAGGCCAATCGCCGCGAGAGTGAATGTAACACCTGCGGTAATGTAAATCCGGAGCAAGTACTTAACATTGTTACTTCGCAGGTTATTGATGAGTACGGCACATTCACAAGGAACAGAAAAATTTCTCCGCAGGAATGGTACGAACGTTTTCAAACCAAAAAGAGAACGGAAACTTCCGTGGCCCCAAAACAACATAGGGAACTGCCTACCATTAACTTTAAAGTACCCAATAAGCTTAAACAATTTAGCGTTTTCGTAAAGCGCGATCTGCTTTCAAAATTGTCAAACCGTCAATATTTGTTGATCAACCTGCTCGAGACACCCGTCTTAGCCTTATTACTGGCCTCAATCATTAAGTTTTACAACGTAGATGCTGTCAACAACGAGGGGTATATATTCCAGAACAATCCTAATATTGTTATTTACCTCATTATGTGTGTCATCATAGCGTTGTTTGTTGGGCTGACCGTAAGTGCGGAAGAAATAATTAGCGATCGGAAAATATTAAAGCGAGAAGAGTTTCTAAACTTAAGCAGATTTAGTTACTTGATATCAAAAGTTTTTATCTTAACTATAATATCGGCCATTCAAACTTTTCTTTTAGTTATTATTGGCAACAGCATCATCGAGCTAAAAGGTATGTTTTTTGAATATTGGCTGGTTTTGTTTAGTGTATCAGTCTTTGCCAATCTACTGGGTCTTAATATATCAGACAGCTTTAAACAGGCCGTAAATATTTATATTTTGATCCCGTTTTTGATCATACCGCAAATCATTCTATCCGGTGTATTTATCAGCTACGACCATCTAAACCCCAAATATTCCAATCCGAATACAGTTCCCTGGTATGGAGAGATTATTACGGCTCGCTGGGCTTTTGAAGCGCTAACCGTTCATCAGTTTAAAGACAATGATTTTGAAAGAAATTTTTATCTGTATGATAAAATAAAAAGCGAAGCGCATTTTAAAAAGGAATATTGGGTGCCAGCATTGCAAGCTAAATTAAATCAGTGCCAAAAGTTAATTAACACACCACGTTCTGAAGAAAAAGTTAAAGACGCGCTTAAATTGTTAAAAGATGAAATTAGCATTGAAAATACGCAAGGTTTATTAAAACTAAGCATTCCTTTTATTAACCAGTTGTCCTACAACAAGGTTGATAATTACACATTTAACCAGGTTAAAGAATATTTGAGCAGTAAGAAATTGGCCTACCGTAAGCTTTTTAACAATACGGATAACAAACTGGATTTGAAAAAGAAAGAGTTAACCAATTCAGATATCAAGCGAGAGCAGTTCAACCAATTAAAGAAAGACTACCACAACCTGGAGCTTGAACGGTTTGTCAAAAATTCAAACAACATTTTCTCCAACAAAATCATTGAATACAATGGTAAGCTGGTTCAAAAAGCGGATCCTATATTCAAAGAACCGGATAGCAAGCTATTAAAAGCACACTTTTTAAGCCCATATAAAAGACTTGGTAAATATACAATAGATACCATTTGGGCAAACCTTACTGTAATTTGGTTCTACAACCTATTGCTATTTATTATACTGCAGTCTTCCCTGTTAAAGAAAGTGATGTTTAACCTATCGGAGCTTTATAACAGAATAAAAAAAGAGTAATGAATATGCAATATACTTAAATCATTACTCCTTTAAACTCTTATTGAAATCACCAGAGGTTACTACTCTTCCATTTCAATCATTTTAAAAGGTATATTAATAATGGACTGGTAATCTTCTCCGGCTTCGAACATATCTTCGTCATCCTCTTCGTAATACCAGTTCACTTCAACCTTTTGTCCTTTCTTGAACAAAACCTCAAGCTTCTTAAAAATATCCAGTATACACTTGGACGAACTGGTATTAAAATACTCGAGTTGCACATTAACAGCAGTTTCATCCTTTCCGACACTGCCGTATTCTTCAAGCCAATCAATCAATGGCTTATAAAATTCGATAGAATTTTCGGGTATAGATCTACCTTTAATCTCAATTATGCCCTTTTGACCGTCAAACCTAACAAATGGGGTTTTAGGTGTTCCTTCTCTTACTATTGTTTCCATATTGGTAAAACTATATGGTGTTTTTAACTAATATAAACGTCTAATGAAAAAAATATATGATTGTCGTTGTACTTATAAAAATAGTACTCCAACTTATTTCCGGTTTTCCGGACAATATCCAGCATTCCTAATCCTCCTCCACCTTTGTCGGAAAATTCACCGTTACTCATAATGTCCAAATAAAGCATGCGAATCTCCTTATCCGTTAAAGAGTTCACTTGATCAATCCTGTCTTTAATTACGCTAATTTTGTTTTTGTCGACAAAGTTGCCGGTAGAGATTCTATAAAAAGAGCCATCCTTACTCAGAATAATAACGCCGAAGTTATCTTTTTGAACCAAGTCCAAATCTATGGGTGGTTTATCTACGTGATGGTAAAGGTTTTGCAGGCATTCAACAAAAACATTGTACACCTTTTTCCTAACCTTGTTTTTTTCGTTTTTAAGGTTAAGACTCTTCTCAATAGTTTCGAGCGCCTCAGTTATTAGGTCAGGAGTAATGCTACCATTGAAGTTTAAAACCACTTCTCCCTCCAATTTTTCGTTATACCACTCCTTAATGTTAAATGCCATTTTCTATTCTAATATTGCTTATCACAAATATATAAAAATTGACTATTGTACAAACCCATTCGAACATCAATTTTTTAAATAACTTATTCACCATGACTGATGAACGATAATATGGTATGAACAGCCAATTTCCCCTTTTATATTCCACCTCCTTCTGCAAAAAGAATATCTCGCGGTTTAAATTGAACTATTTTCGATCCGGGCGGAACGTCGTTGGTTACCCAAACATTACCACCAATAACCGATCCTTTGCCCACTGTAATCCTTCCTAATATGGTGGCTTGCGAGTAAATAACAACATCGTCCTCAACAATTGGGTGACGGGGTATACCTTTAATTGGGTTTCCGTTTTCATCTAAAGGAAAACTTTTTGCACCCAAGGTAACCCCTTGAAAAAGTTTTACGTTTTTACCAATAATGGATGTGGCTCCAATCACCACTCCCGTGCCGTGATCAATGGTGAAAGATTTATCTATTTTCGCTTTTGGATGAATATCAATCCCAGTTTCCGAATGCGCCATTTCCGATATCATTCTGGGGATGATTGGCACTTCCAAATTGACCAAGGCATGTGCAATTCGATAACTGGAAATAGCCCTTATTGCCGGATAACAGAATATGACTTCTCCTTTGCTCTTTGCGGCGGGATCGCCCACGAATGCGGCATCCACATCTGTTGTGAGTGCTCTTCGCAGCTCAGGGAGTAACGCCACAAACTTTTTTGTTAGCTCAAATGCCCTTTCCTTATGCAACCGGAGTTTGTCTGAATTGCTGTCTTCGCACTGAAAACATAGGCCAGCCAATATTTGTTTATTCAACAGTTCAAACAACCGCTCCGTGTTCACCCCCAGGTAATAATAAATACTTTCGGAGCGAACGGGAGAATCTCCAAAATAACCCGGAAATATGATCTCCCTGGCCAGGTTTACAATTTCTGCCAGCGTCTCGCTAGAGGGCATCGGATATTCAAAAAAGTGGGTATGGCAAACCGCTTTGTACGATTCTTCATTTGCCAATTTTTTAATAGTTTCCTGAAGTACGCCAGGATACTTAAATGTGGTCATATCTTATTTTTTTAATTTCTCATCTATAGCATCAACTGCCTTTAAAAGCCTTTGTTCACCACTTCCCTCTATTATTTTATATGCAAAACCATAATCGTCGAGTTGTTGCTTGTATTTTTCAAACAAAAGGCTTCTAATAGCTTTATTCTCCCTTACCAAATCCGGTTTCCAGTCAATATCGTCCTTGCATAACAGATATAAATCAACCGGTCGTTGGGCAAATTCACCCTCAAACCATTCGGGCAATTTATGGAATACATGTAAAAACCATATCTTTGATATGACAAGGTAAGTATCAAAAAAACAAAAACCATCATATTTTTGCATTTCATCGTACTCTTTTAACTGTTGTTTAGTTATATTAACAACATCCTGATAGCCGTATGGCACATCAAGCTTTTCAATATATTTTCGTGCAAACTCCTCGGTATATACCCCGTCGTAAATATAAGCCAGTTGTTTGGTTAGTACTGATTTACCAACAGATTCCGGCCCTGTTAAAACTACTTTCATTTGAATTATACGCTATTTATCTTTTATGTAAGGCTATGCTCGTATTGTTTATAGTCGCGCCACCACGAAAGGTATCCCCAGATGGCCATAATTGTGTAAACAAAAAACAAGATAGCTGTAACATACAATCCCTTATAAATATACATACCCATTGACACAAAATCAACTACGATCCAAATCAACCATTGGTCGATGAGTTTTTTTGCCAACATCCAGGTGGCCACAAAGCTTGCTGCTGTTGTAAACGCGTCCCAATAAGGTAAATCGGAGGATGCAATACCTACCCATGGAGGTACTTCAATTAAAACGTACGCTAATACTACGTACAAAACCCCAAATGACAACAGCAATTTTAATGTCATGTTTTTATCCAGCTTATTGATCTGGATTTTGGACGCATGTTCTTCTACTTGTCTTCTTCTCCACATAATCCATCCCAGTATACTTACCACCAAATAATATACTTGTAATACCATATCGGCATACAATCGGGCATCGAAAAAAACGGCTATATAAAAAGCCGATGACAATATTCCCATCGGCCAAAGCCATATTCTTTGATTTATTGAAAAGTACAAATACACCAGGGCAGTTACAAAACCGAACCACTCGACCCAGGAAAACTGAATTTCGATCATCAATTTAATAAGTTTGTATATTCATTTCCCCCTGAAAGTATCTCAATTGCTTTATTATAGACATCAGTAGTAGGGTTTATTGTTTGAAAGTACTCGCTCGAAGTCCACATGTTACGTGCGATGAGTGCTTTTATCTGTGATTTTATTAGGGGTAGAGAGACTTTCCTGAACTCCTCCACATCGGATTTAAGCTTCTCTTTATCCCCTTCTGCAATTAATTCCTCCACAATTTGTTCGTTTACCACAAAACCTTTGCTGAATTGATCGTAGTTTGCATACATACGTTCCATTTTTTTACGGTGGGTATCCACATAATTCAAAACAAAACGATTAAATATACCATAAGCCACCAAATCGCGATAGTAGTCGGAATAACCGCTTGTATCTGCCGGCACAAAAAGATCGGGCATCACTCCTCCTCCACCATAAACCAGTCTTTGCTTGGTTTTGGTATAAAACTTTTCTTCCGTGTTCAGGTGGACACTGTCTTTGTTTAACGCTTCGCCGGTATCATACCTTTTGTAGATTTCTTTTTGATAAGCCTCAAGACCTTCTTCGTAAGGTTTTTGAATGCATCTTCCGGAAGGCGTATAATATTTGGCTATTGTCAATCTGATCATGGATCCATCCTGCAAATTTAACGGACGTTGAACCAGTCCTTTTCCGTAACTGCGGCGGCCTAGCACCAAACCTCTGTCCCAATCCTGCACCGCACCGGAAACAATTTCGCTGGCTGAGGCAGAACCTTCGTTAATCAGAACCACCACTTTGCCAGACTCAAACAAACCTTTATTGGAAGATTTATATTCACGACGAGGATTGGTAAGACCTTCGGTGTACACAATCAGTTTCTTTTCGGATAACAACTCATCGGCAATATCAATAGCAGCTTTTAAATAACCTCCGGGGTTTCCCCTTAAATCCAGAATTAAGTTTTGCATTCCTTGTTCGTTTAGCTTTTCCAAGGCATTTTCCACCTCGGAATGCGTTGTGGCAGAGAATTGATTAATCTTGACGTAACCAATGTCGGGCGTTGCCATATAGGAGGCTTCAACACTATATATTGGAATTGTATCGCGAGTAACCGTAAACGAAATCAAGCCTTTAACATTCTTTCTTTGAACTTGCAATTTAACTTTGGTACCTTTTTTCCCTTTCAACTTTGAAAATACATCCGTGTTCTTAAGTCCTACACCAGCTACGTTTTCACCATCAATTACCAGTATCCGATCTCCCGCTTGTAAGCCAACTTTCTCCGATGGCCCGCCCGAAATTGGAGAAACCACCATCAATGTATCTTTAAAAATATTGAACTGTATCCCGATACCTTCGAAACTACCATCCAACGGTTCATTCATTCGGCTTACCTCATCTTTTGAAATATAAACGGAATGAGGATCCAATTTGGTCAACATGCCGGTAATAGCATCCTCCACTAATTTTTCGTCGTTGGTGCTATCAACATAAAACGTGGATATCAACTTGTAAGCCAGCTGAAGTTTTTGTAAGTCTCTATCAAATTTCTGAGCGTTAATAGCAACACTTACCACCATTAACAAAATACAGATACTAATATATCGAGGCAACATACCCTTTAAATTCTTCATGACAAATTTATAAAGTGAGTAATAATGTTGTGTGTAACAAACAAAGATAGAAACAAAACAATGATTCAGGTAAATATTGAACAAAAAAAGACCGGAAAAGTTCCGGTCTTTGGTATGCTATCTAACATGATTTTATTCCCACTCGATGGTTGCAGGCGGTTTTGAGCTAATGTCGTATACCACACGGTTGACACCTTTAACCTTGTTGATAATATCGTTTGAAACCTTAGCCAGGAACTCGTATGGCAAATGCACCCAATCTGCCGTCATGCCATCTGTTGATGAAACGGCCCTAAGTGCCACTACGCTCTCGTAAGTGCGCTCATCGCCCATTACTCCTACCGACTGCACAGGTAACAACATTACTCCTGCTTGCCAAACATCATCGTAAAGTTCATTGTCTTTTAATCCCTGAATAAAGATGTGATCCACCTCCTGGAGGATTTTAATCTTCTCCTCGGTGATATCTCCCAAAATTCGGATAGCCAAACCTGGCCCCGGGAATGGGTGACGCCCCAACAAAGCAGGGGAAATACCCATGGCCTTACCTACCCTGCGCACTTCATCCTTAAACAATAGGTTAAGTGGCTCAACCACTTTAAGGTTCATCTTTTCGGGCAGTCCACCCACATTATGGTGCGACTTAATGGTGGCCGACGGTCCGTTTACCGAAACCGACTCGATCACATCAGGATAAATGGTTCCCTGTGCCAACCACTTTACATTCTGTATTTTGTGCGCTTCCCTATCAAAAACCTCGATAAATACGCGTCCTATAATTTTTCTTTTTGTTTCAGGATCTGAAACTCCGGTCAATTCGTCCAAGAAATCTTTTTTGGCATCCACACCAATAACGTTTAGGCCCATATGTTCATATGAGTCCAACACATTCTGGTATTCGTTCTTACGCAACAATCCGTTATCTACGAAAATACATGTTAAATTCTCGCCGATTGCCTTATTTAATAGCACACCTGCTACGGAGGAATCAACTCCACCCGACAGACCAAGAACAACTTTATCGTCGCCTAATTTAGCTTTTAACTCTGCCACGGTCGAATCAACGAACGAATTCGGTGTCCAATCCTGGCTACAACCACATATAGAAACTATATAATTGAACAGAATGGTTTTACCATCGGTTGAATGATAAACCTCAGGATGGAACTGAAGCCCCCAGGTAGATTCATCTTTTATTTCGTAGGCTGCAACACCAACATCTTCGGTACTGGCTATAACCGAATAGTTATCAGGCAAATTAACAATAGTATCGCCATGTGACATCCACACCTGGGACTGCTCTGGCACACCAGTCATCAAATCGTTTCCCCTATCGATAAAACCCAAATTAGCACGACCATACTCACGTGTGTTGGACGGCTTTACCTCTCCTCCAAACTGCTGGGCTAAAAACTGCGCTCCATAACAAATGCCCAACAAAGGCAATTTGCCTTTAAAACTGCTTAAATCCGGTACAGGCGCATTTTCATCCCTTACACTGTATGGACTTCCAGAAAGGATTACACCCTTAACACCCTCGTCCAGTTCCGGAATCGAATGGTATGGATGAATTTCACAATAAACATTTAACTCTCGCACCCTTCTGGCGATCAACTGGGTATATTGAGACCCAAAATCAAGAATAAGTATTTTCTCTTGCATTAAACAGTGGCTTAATGGGTTTATAATAATAGTATTAAATTTTGCGCAAAGATAGTTATTACCCCCGAATAATCATGATTTTGCATTCACATTAACAAAGCTTAAGGTATTATGTAAGTCAGCACCCTGTCAAATGGGCTTGATGGTAGATGATACAATCATGAACCGGGGTGTTCTATTCGGTAAATTCGATTGTAACGTCAACTTGCCGTCCATCCAGATACTTTTAAAAATTGCCAAGGTGTATTACGTTTCGATTGATTACCTGGTCAGCAATGGCAAGCTCTCCAACCACGAAAAAGAGGTACTAAAAAGGATTGAGGACATTGAGCAGCTCGACAGCTACACTCGCAAGAAACTGTTTTTACTAATTGACAACAACGTGGTGCAAAACTTTAAAGCCAAACAGGCCAGTTAGCGCGGATATTCATCCGTGCAATAACCACCATGTAAATCTAATAAAATCTATCAAACCATAAGCTGCTTCTCTTTACACTACAGCTAAGGATTTGCAATCCGCATATTAAATAGTTTATCATAACCGGGTTACAAACCCTCACAAAACAAATCAAGCGCCACACTTTTTACTATGTGGCGCTTGTTGTTTTTATGCTCTTAACGCTTATTGCACGGTTTGCAAAACCGCGCTAACAGCCGTCTTTAGTGATTTACATATCCGAGCCTACTAGGGTCGAAGATCCGCGCCTACGGGATTACATATCCGAGCCTACTGGGGAATATCACAGAGATGTTGATAAATTCAGAAAACGCACAAAACCTAAGGTGTTGAAAAACAACAGGAACATAATATGAGTTTTCTTAACTTAATGACATTGATCGTGCGATAGCGGGTTTACATATCCCAGCCTACAGGATGGCTATCTTGAATATCTTCTAATCCACTTTTCTTTATCTACTTTTTTGTCAATATAAAAGATTAGTAACAAAAAGAATGAAAATGCAATAAAGGACATTTTATAATAGTCTTTGATTTCCCAACCTTCTATATGGCTAACATTTGGAAGTGTCTTATTGTAATACACAAATATATCCCCTGAATTATCCTCAATTTTACTTAAAGCACTTTTAAATGCGGTGGTCTCATCCTTATATTGTATTGAATCCACTATATAAAGGTATTCAACGTGGTATATGTTTTTACTTTCTGATTTAAGCTTACTCTCAAATTTAGATACTTTAACCTTATCTATTGTAAAGAAATCAAACCAAATGTTTCTTGTTATAATATCATAAGATGATATTAACCAAAAAGTACCAAACAAAATATACCCAATAAGAATGCAAACATTAAAAAAAATCTTCATTTGACTACCAATATTTTTTTATCTCCTCAATAAAATTAACTGTGGAATTAGCAGCACTCTGAACTGGACTAGACCGAACAGTAGATTCTGTCACTCCAGTTAGCGCGGATATTCATCCGTGCAATAACCACCATGTAAATCTAATAAAATCTATCAAACCATAAGCTGCTTCTCTTTACACTACAGCTAAGGATTTGCAATCCGCATATTAAATAGTTTACCCCAGTTAGCGCGGATATTCATCCGTGCAATAACCACCATATAAATCTAATCAAGCCATAATTTGTTGCCCTGCAATCAACCGCTAAGGATTTGAAATCCGAACTTGAAAACATATTTTAGAACCAGAATACAATTCCTACCAAACACAACAAAGAGCCACAACCTTTTAAAGTTGTAGCTCTTTATTATTTACAGTTTGCATATTGCACGGTTTGCAAAACCGCGCTAACAGCCGTCTTTAGTGATTTACATATCCGAGCCTACTAGGGTAACAACCGTCTTTATTAATTTATATATACGAGCGAGCAGGAGAAGACAAAGGCTTTCTGCAAAAGCAAGTAGCCTCTGAGATTGGTTTAAAACCTGCGCACTATAATAAACTTGAAAAAGGTATTGTAGAACCATCTGTAGATATCTTGGATAAAATGGCCAAATTTTACGGCTTAACCATTGACCAGATTGTAAACCTTGAAGGCGATGTGCCCAAAGAAGTAACCATAGAGGACAAAGGGTTGATTGAACAGGTTAAGTTAATTCAGGAGCTGGACGAGAAGGACAAGGACACCGTTTTTAATATCATTGATACCATGCTTACTAAACGTAAATTTAAAGACTTCTTTAATGAAAATATTGCTGCACTGTAAACAAGCTAAAAATCCATTTAAAACAAAAAGCTGTACTATATTCTAATGCAGCCTTTGTTTTATGTAGCTAAATCACTATGTCACACGATGCAATCGTGCGACAGCGGGGGGACATGAGTTAGTTGAGCTTTAAAAAGTACATATAGGGTTACAAACTTCCGCATGCTACAAAAACTAAACTGCTAGCATTATTATAAATCAAAACCCGGTCAATGCCGGGTTTTGTTGTTATCTCTTAAAAGACCTAATTTGGGCTTACTGTTAAATCTGGTACTTCAACCGAAGGAACCTTCTCTTTATTCTTTTTTCTTCTATTTTTTTTCTTGGCTTTACTATTCACATCGAACTTTTTTTTCAGTTCTTCTCTACTAACTTTTATACCTTTTAAATTCGCTACCGTTACCTCTCTCTTAAAAAAAACATGGTAAGCAGGATCTTTTTTGCTATATACTATAAGGTATTTGCCGCCTGGGATTTTCAACTCGCTAACGTTATCTACAGCACTAATACCTTTAAATACTTCTCCGTTAACTCTATATTCATAAACAACAGATGTACTTAAATGTTGATGTCCGTAGCCTTTACCTGTTGTTAAGCAAAAAGTATAATCATATTCTTCAAACAAAACAGGAAACTCTGTTTTGTTCCTAAATAGTGTGATTCCCACATACAATACAGAAATCACAACAAACACAATAAAACCTATATTCTTTCTCATCTATTATTGATTTGGTGCATTTCCTAATATAATACCAAAGAGAACAGTATAACCTGATCCAAAACCTTTATTGATGTTTCCTATTTGACCACTTGTATATATTGAGAATCCTGAACTAACACCTCTTGAAACAACTCCTGCATGCATGTTCTGCATTGTTACTCCATTTTGTATATTTGATTGATTTATAAACATACTTGATAGCAATGAACCCCATTTGCCATACTTACCGGCTAATAGTGAAGTAAAATTAAAATTCTTTGCAGCATCTAATGGGTTACCTGTTTTTATAAGTTGATTAACATACTCAGATACACCTCCTTCCCAACCTATAAAGTCTTTTAAATACGCAGAGTTACGTAATAAAAAGGGTGCAGCCTCAATTGCCCCAATAATGCTAGCTGGCACAGCTAAGGTAGCCAAAGCAGTAGCCGTACCGTCGGTATTTATTGCATGATTTACAGCCTGAGCAAAAAGAACATTTGCATATTTTCCGTCTAAACTATTTAGAAGTTGATTGGTAGTACTCTGGTTGCCTAAAACCAAATCCATTACATTTATTTCTCTTGCTGAGCTTCCAACCATGTAATTCTGATAATAATGGAAATATCGGTCTCCATATTTGAGACTCATTGTATTACCTTGATTTGTATAAGTAGTACCATCAATATCAGTAGTTTCATCTTGGCTATCTACCCATACATATTGATATGAAGAATCAGTTTCTGTCATATACCAGTCCATTCCGTTAGGGTCGAATCTGTTTATTGGGTTGCCACCTACATAATCATAAGTGGACAAGCTCGCATACTTTTCCGCCATAGGGTCGATAACATGCCACCTTCCCAAACTAGGGTCATAAAATCGTGCCCCGTAATCATACCAATCTAAACTTAAACCTCCAAGATCGTCATCCTGGAGCTCTTTGCCGTTATAAAGATACTTGTTTAGTTGGTAGTTTGTACCTCCGGTGTTAAAATTACTCCAGTTAGCGCGGATATTCATCCGTGCAATAACCACCATATAAATCTAATCAAGCCATAATTTGTTGCCCTGCAATCAACCGCTAAGGATTTGAAATCCGAACTTGAAAACATATTTTAGAACCAGAATACAATTCCTACCAAACACAACAAAGAGCCACAACCTTTTAAGTTGCAGCTCTTTATTATTTACAGCTTGCCTATTGCACGGTTTGCAAAACCGCGCTAACAGCCGTGTTGCTTAATTTATATATCCGAGCGAGCTGGGAAAATGGTTTTTACCTTTTTAGATGCCTTTATTACTAAAACTAAACTGCAAGCATTACTATAAAACAAACGGGTTACAAACCCTCACAAAATAAAGCAAGCGCCACACTTTTTAAAATGTGGCGCTTGTTGTTTTTATGCTCATGCTGCTTATTGCACAGCCTGCACCGCCCTAGCAGAGGTTTACAATTTAGCGCTAACAACCGGGGTGCTTAATTTACATGTCCGAGCCTACAGTAGTTGTCAATAGCTATTACATTTATTAAGAATAAACGTTATAAAAATCACTAACTCATTACCCTCCGGCTGGAATTCGCAAGCCTACCGGCTATTTCTTTGTCCTCCGCTTGTTTCTTTGGCTCCTCCCAATTTTCACTGTTCCCTCCCGACATTTTATTATATCCTCCTTTAGTTTTTTGCCATCATCCCAAGGAGGACGCTGTTTTATATTGGGAGGACACCCTTATTGATAGAGAGAACGCTGTTTGTTTGCGGGAGCTAAAGTATATTTAACTGAGCAGGTAAGGGTGCAGGAACCGTTCTAATTACTTAACCTTTCATTTTATCAGGGTCTTGCCTTGAGTCAAAAACATCTGTGATGTAAATATATTCCTTGATAATCCGGTAAATTATTTTATAATGGCTTACTATTAAACGACGATGTTCTAAGCCTAAATGTTCCAAAAGTGGTTCCTTTTGTCCTTGCTGTGGTTGTAAAAGAAGGGTTTCTGCTGCATCCAGGATATTATTCTTGATTTCATTCAGTTTTTGATAAGATACCCTTGGTGCGATAAAACCTAACGCTTCTTCAAGGCTGGCAAGAGCCTGTTCGGTATAGACAAGCTTCATTAATGTCCGGTATTATCTATTCTTTGCTCTATTTCTTCGCGAGAAAAAACTCTTCCTAATTGGATATCTTTTTCTGATTTTAAGGCTCTACTTTCTAATTTTTCCTGTAAAACTTCCTCTTTACGAAGTTTCTCATAAAACTCATTAATAGTTCTTTCGTTTGCCCGGTGCAAATGACTGTGAATAAAATCTCTTTTCTCAACTACATTCATAACTTCTATTGTTTATATCCTTTACAAAGTTAACGATTAATATTCAGTTTTGGTTTTCGTTGAGTGGTGGTATTTATTTAGTTAAGCCTTAAAAATGGATTACCCTGTTGATAATCCAGTTAGCGCGGATATTCATCCGTGCAATAACCACCATGTAAATCTAATGAAACCTGGCAGTTAAAGAACTATAACAAATGAATTCGGGTATAAGGATTTGTAATCCTTCATTTTAAGCATAGGTAACCATCTGTTGCGATTCCAATATAACTTCTAACAAATAAGGCAACTCAGCATAATTACGGGCTGAGCTAAACAGATAATCTTCAGGATAGGCAACCATCATATCTTCAACCGGGTTTTGGTGGATATAATTCAATTTTTGGTCGAAGAACTTATTGCTGTATATAATCTCTGCGTGATTGCCATCTTGCCATAGTTTGTACTTTTGGTCACGTTTTAAGTCTATACAGTATTGTTTTAACAATGGCAGCAACCATTCTCTTCTGCTTTCTGGTTCGTCTTTAATTTGTTGCACAATCTTTTTACTTGTGTACTTTTTAAAATCTCTAAGTATATCACTTAACACAAAACCTTCAGCTGCGCTAACAATGGCATGTAAATGACTTGGCATTAGGCACCATCCATAAATTTCCAATCCTTTGTGTTTTTGACAATACTTTAACGAGTCAACAATTGCCATTTTATGGTTTTTACGAGTAAATACATCAATCCAACCTACCGTTGTCATTGTAATAAAGTAAGCTGACTGGTTATCAAATATTTTGTATTTGTCGGACATGGCTTAAGTTTTAAGGTTAATTTGTAGTATAAAAGTAAACATGTTAGCGACAATGTACAATCAGGGAAGTGAAACCATTAAGTTATTCGGAATACCCGTCTGCCGACAGGCAGGCAATTACTAAGCTATAAAACAAAGAGCCACAACTTTTTATAATTGCAGCTCTTGTTGTTATTTACAACTTGCTTATTACACGGTTTGCAAAACCGCACTAACAGCCGTGGTGCTTAATTTACATATCCGAGCGAGCGGGGGGCTGCAACTTACCAAATTGCAGCTCTTCTTAATTTTAATTTAAATCTCGCTTATTGCACGGATCACAGATCCGCGCTAGCTGGGGTTCCCTTGTTGGCGCGGATATCCATCCGTGCAATAAGCATCATATAAATTTAACAAAATATACCACTCAAAAAACTCTTGCTCGTATAGTAACAGCTAAGGATTTGCAATCCGTACTTGAAAACGGTTTATCATAACCGGGTTACAAACCCTCACAAAATAAAAGAGAGCTGCACTATTTCTAAATGCAGCTTTCATGGTTTTGATTTCCTTAAGGCTTATTGCACTGAATACAATTCAGCGCTAACAGCCGTCTTTCGTGATTTACCTCTTAATCACACGAAAAATTCGTGCGATAGCAGGGCCTTAGTTATTGGATAATATACCAATGTAAAACAAACTTATTGAAACTAACACAAATAAGATAGATAAAATTTTAACTCCAATTCGGAATTGGATTGGTTTATTAATGTATTTCCTAATGTACTTTTTCACATCCCTTTTAAACACAAAAACAAAATACAACATTATATTACAAAACAATAATACAGGTAGTATAAATAAAAATCCACCTAACCATCCATTTATGTGGATATTTGGATTTATCATTTCTGTTAGATTAAAATATAAAGGCAGTATATTCATTAAAATAAAAAAAGATATTATAACGAAAGAAAACTTGTTCGGAAACTCGTGATATCCACGTTTCTCAATGAACTTAACTATTTCCCAATATATCCCATAAAAAAGTACCATATTATAATATCTACATTATTTTGAACCCCTATTTCTAAACCGACTATTATTATATCTGCTATCTCCTCTACCAATTCTTTCTTCGTAAGGAGTATTAAACTCATATGTACTTTTTACCCCGGGTTTATAAAAACCGAAATATAAACCAGAAGCTACCGTTCCTACTGGAAAGAAAAACGCAGCAACACCAAAAGAGGTATCTAATGCCAATTCGTTGTCTTTGCCTCCCAAAGCGTAACCATAGTTAGGATCATATTTATATTGAACTCCTGCTACGACTATGCTTGCAACAGATAATACTCCCCCTGTATATTTAGTGATAAGTTTTACGGTACCCAACCTGCCATTTCTCGCCCCTGACTGTAAAGCAATTTCGATGAAATCATCAGAAGTTGAACCCACAGGAACATCAAACGCTATTGGATCACTAACAACTAACAAAGTATTTCCTTTGAGCTGATCCACCATTACTGTAAGTTTCCCTGCTGACAATAGATTTTGTATAGAATTATAAAGCTGGTAAACCACAAAAACACTTATATCCCCTGAATAATGTTTTGGGAACTAAAAAATACAAAGCCATATTATTAAAACATGGCTTTGTAAATCTTTTGCAGCACTAGTATTGCTTAATGCACTAAATAGAATTCTACATAAACAGATATCTTGGATCGTTTACATTTCCTTTTGAATAGGAAACACTCTTCTAAAATTCCGTAAACAGTTAAACTCTTTGATAAAGAGAAAAACCAAGCTTATCAATACAAGAACAAAAGAAAAGAAAAAAAATCCTGTATATGGTTTATTTTTATCTGAACTTTATTACCAAATTAATATCCAATAAAGTAAAGTCTTAGATTTATTTTCTACAAAAACGCCACTTGAAAAACCATGTTTTTTTGTAGTTTCCTTATCTACTTCATAAAATTCATTATCAATATATTTTCCATCACCCGAATTAAAAATATGAATATTTGATGTATTTATTGTAATTAAACTATCAAGGTCGATAGTACTATCCGAAATATTTGGGACAATATAATTAATGGTACAAAATTCAGGCTTATTTATGCTTGACGGGAATTTAATAACACAACTAGTATCTAGATTAGCAACACTACTCTTACTTAGTTTATTCATCTCCTTAAAAGTCACTGAATCAACTTTGTAACACATAAACAAACCACAATGGCCTAACGAAGTAAAAGAAGTCGGAAAGTTAACCAACTGAACATAGCTGTCATTTATTATCTTTTTCTTATCAATTGGAAAATTCTTAAAAACCTCAGGTGAAACAGACTTTTTGAATGTTTCATATCCTTTAAAGTTATTTGTAACAGTACACCCAGTTAAAAAGAATCCTATAATCAAACTGTACATTACAAACCTCACATAAATATTATGATTCATAGTTTTTTCTAGAGTTTATCTTTAAAGTTATAAAGCTTACTACTTTTGGGTATTTTATTCTTACCTATTTTCACACTAGGTTTTTTAAATCCACCAGGTATTACCATATTCATTACCGTATTTAAACTTTTTTGAAATTTTGTTGGAGAGTAGTAAGAGCGTTCTTCATAAAAATAATCTCGACTACCATCTCGTATTCCAACTTGAGCTAAATGTTCTGTTTCACTTTTTTCTAATTTATCATTCTTAACGTAGGTTAAATCGCCCCAAAATTCAGTTTTTGAAACATCACGTACTTTAACTGTTCCTGATGGTGTTACCATTCCTTTTGTTTGTACGGATATTTCTGTTAGCACTTTCTCAGGTTTAAGTTCATATCCATTTTCTTCTGCCAAATCAACCGATTTACCCAACGATAATGTTGTCTCTGTATTATTTTTCCCATCACTTTCCTCTACCTCTGCCCCTTCACTCCCAAACATTCCATCTTCACCAAGGTATTTCATTTTTTCACTATCAGTATTAGGTTTGGCATCACCATTTGTATGTGTCAATTCACCAGTATCTCCATTAACCCACCAATCTTCCAACATCCCATCAGGGTCAATAAATCTTAGCGGATTGTTATAGGCATAGCGGTAAGGAGACCACTTACGATTAACTTCCGCCAACGGATCCACGCAGTGCCACCTCCCCAGACTAGGGTCATAGAACCGTGCGCCGTAATCGTAACAGTCCAAACTCACCCCTCCAAGATCGTCATCCTGGAGTTCTTTACCGTTATAAATATACTTGTTTAGTTGGTAGTTTGTACCTCCGGTGTTAAAATTATTTTGGGCCATTACCATACCAAACGGGTAATAAGAGCTGGCTTGTACCAGGTCAACAGCCCCGCCCAGGTTGCTTCCGCCAAAGGTAACACGTGTGTTTCCAAGGTGGTCTTTCAGATTGTACTCAAAGTGCCAGTTGATACTACCACTTTCACCAACAGGTATGGCTCTGCCTTCCTCGGTGGAGAAAAAACTGATTTTATCGTTGGTGTAAACCAGGTTAGCAATGTATTCTGTGGTGGTGTTGCTACCATCAATCCATTTAGCCAGTTTGTTACCGGCAGCATCCCTCCACTGTCGCACGATTGTATCGTGTGACTCAACTAATATACAACTATCACCCCTGCTATTAATCCTACTTCTCCAGCATAATCTTTAGCACTACTGTAAACATACTCTTCTGGTTTATAAACTAACCCCTCCTCAACAGGATTATTATGGATATAGTTGATTTTTTCATCTATCACCTTATTGCTCCATAATTCAATTGGTTTATTATCATGTCTCCAAAATTGATATTTGTTTACATTAGATGATTCTTTTCCAGCCTTTTCAAACTGTTCCAACAACCATTCTCTTCTACTTTCTCTTGGGTTGTCAATAATTGCCTTAACAATTTCTTTGCTTGTAAAACGCTTAAAATCCCCTAAAAGTAATTCTGGTTTTTGTTGATTTATGCCTCTGAAAATCAAATGCACGTGGTTAGTCATAATGCACCATGCAAAAATTTCCATGCCTTTTTTTCTTTGACAAAATTGCAGACTGTCAACTACAATATTTTTGTAATCGATTCTGGTTAGAAAAAACGGTCTATACCCACCCAGTGAAAACGGCCATACCCGTTCACTTTTTTCTTAATCAGCCATGAATTTAC